>JAFUPM010000020.1 GCA_017481225.1 Clostridia bacterium | reverse complement strand
GGTAGATATAATTTTAGAGCTTATAGACGCGAGAAGTCCCTACAGCTCAAAAAATCCCGAGATTGAGACTCTCTTCGGTACAAAGCCGAAGATTACGGTTATGACAAAGTCCACTCTCGCTAATCCCGAGGTCTCCAGAGCTTGGGCTGATAAGTATACAAGGGAGGGCTCTCGCACGGTTATTATTGACTCCACGGCAGGCGTGGGTATAGATGCCCTTGCCGCGGCTGTGCGCGAGGTGCTTTCGGAGAAGCTGGAGCGATACAAGGAAAAGGGTATGTCGGGCAGACGCCTTAAGGCGATGATTGTGGGTATACCCAACGTCGGCAAGTCCTCGCTTATAAACCGCATTGCGGGAGCGAAAAAGGCGAAGGTTGAGGACAGACCCGGCGTTACGGTTATCAAGCAGTGGGTTCCCACCAGCATCGGGCTTGACCTGTTGGATATGCCCGGTGTGCTTTGGCCTAAGTTCGAGGACGAGCGAGTGGGCGAAAACCTGGCTATCACGGGCGCCATAAGAGACGCTATCCTCGACACCGAGGAGATAGCAATGATTCTTTGCTCGCGGCTTATGGAGGTTGCTCCCGAGGAGTTTATGTCAAGATATAAGCTCACGCCCGAGGAGGTAGAGGGGCTTGACTCCTACGACCTATTCGAGCTTGTGGGAAGGCGGCGCGGCTTCCTTGTCAGCGGTGGCGAAATAAATCATAAGAGAACTGCGGATATGCTCCTTGACGAGTTCCGCGGAGGTAAGATAGGCAGAATAAGCCTTGAGATGCCTAAGAGGTGAGATATGCCCAGCTTTGAATATGAGATGCAAAAATATGCCGAGGGCTATACTGCGGTTTGCGGCTGTGACGAGGCCGGCAGAGGTCCTCTCTGCGGTCCCGTTGTGGCGGCTGCGGTTATACTGCCCGTCGGTGAGGTTATTGAGGGACTTGATGACTCAAAGAAGCTTTCGGACAAAAAAAGAGAAAAGCTTTTTGATATAATTTGTGAGCGTGCCGTGGCTTACGCTATCGCCGAGGCGAGTCCCGAGGAGATAGACGAAATTAACATACTTAACGCGTCAATGCTTGCTATGAGGAGAGCTGTGGAGGCTCTTTCGGTTAAGGCGGACTTCGCGCTGATTGACGGAAACTGCTCCCGCGGCTTCGAGATACCAACCGAGACTGTGGTAAAGGGAGACGCGAAAAGCTACTCTATTGCGGCGGCGTCAATTCTGGCTAAGGTCACAAGGGACAGGTAATGCATAGAGCTTGACGCGCTCTACCCCAAGTACGGCATAGCGAAGCACAAGGGCTATCCTACAGCCGAGCATATGGCGGCGGTGAGGGAGTTTGGCCCTGCGCCTATATACAGAAAAACATTCTTAAAGTTTTTAGATAAGTAATGCAGATACTTAAAATTAAGACGGAAAAGCGGAAGCTCGGCGACCTCGGTGAGGCGGCGGCGAGAAGGTACCTTTGGTGGCGCGGCTACAGAATACACGAAAAAAATTACGCCGTAGACGAGACGGGCGAGATTGATATTATAGCATCACGGGGCGACACTCTCGCCTTCGTAGAGGTTAAGGCTCGCTCCCTTGAGGCGGCAAGCCCTATGGAGCCAAGACCTGCCTTGGCTGTAACTCCCGAAAAGCAACAGAAAATTTTAAGCACCTCGAAAATTTACGTAGCCTTTAACCCCGAGGTAAAGGGAACGAGGAAAATGAGGTTTGATATAATAGAGGTTCTGTTCAAGGGCGGTAAGGTTAAAAAGATAAACCACCTAAAGGGCGCTTTCGACAGAGGGTCGGCTTACCTGCCGCCTTGGAAGAGAAAATAGTTGCATATTTGAAAACAAAGTATACAGTAAAACAACACAAACAGTAAATTCAAGATGTTATTTCGCGGCAGAACGCGAATAGTAAACGGAGACAAAAGATGAAATACATCAGCACAAGAGGAAAAGATAATAAGGGTGTGTCCGCGGCAGAGGCTATAAAGAGAGGTCTTGCACAAGACTCGGGACTCTATATGCCTGAGAATATACCCGCACTGAATGAAGAATATTTTAAGGAGCTGCTTCCCCTCTCCTACCCCGAAAGATGCGCGAAAATTCTTTCGCTCTTTCTGACGGATTACAGCTATGAGGAGCTTCTTTTCGATGCGGAGGCGGCATACTCCAAGGAGAAATTTATTCCCTCGGCGGCACCTATAAGCAAGCTCAACGAGGGTGAATATATGTTAGAGCTGTGGCACGGACCTACCTCCGCCTTCAAGGATATGGCGCTTCAGATTATGCCGAGGCTTTTCGCCAGAGCGCTGAAAAAATGCGGTGAGGAGCGCACGGCTTTAATACTTGTGGCTACCTCGGGCGATACGGGTAAGGCGGCTCTTGAGGGCTATAAAAACGTAGAGGGCACGAAAATTAAGGTGTTCTACCCTATTGACGGCGTCAGCAGCGTGCAGAAAAGACAGATGCAGTCCCAGGACGGAGATAACGTTTCCGTCGTAGGAATAGTCGGCAACTTCGACGATGCTCAGACGGGTGTTAAGAATATCTTCGCAGACGAGAGCTTCCGCTGTGAGCTGGACTCCAATGGAACCTTCCTTTCAAGCGCGAATTCTATTAACTGGGGCAGACTCGTTCCCCAGATTGTTTACTATATTTCGGCATACCTCGACCTTTGTAAGTCGGGAGCTATAAGCCTTGGCGATAGGCTCAACGTATGCGTTCCCACAGGTAACTTCGGTAATATCTTCGCGGGCTATATAGCTAAGCTTATGGGACTTCCTATTGGCAAGCTTGTCTGCGCCTCCAACAAAAACAACGTTCTCACAGACTTCCTCTCGAAGGGTATTTACGACAAGAACCGCACCTTCCATACCACAATGTCGCCCTCTATGGATATACTTATTTCCTCCAACCTCGAAAGACTTCTGTACGTTATGTTCGGAACGGAAAAATGTGCGGAATATATGAGAAAACTTGGGGCAGAAGGAAAATATCAGCTTTCCAAAGAGGAGCTTGCAAAGGTTCAGGAGAGCTTTGTCGGCTTCTATACCGACGAGGACGAGTGCCGCGAATGTATTAAGAGAACGCAAAACAGCACCCGTCACCTTATAGACACTCACACCTCTGTGGCAGTGGCTGCCGCTGAGAGATTTATGAATGAGAATAAAGAGTCGGGTGCTATGCTCGTAGTGTCTACGGCATCGCCCTATAAGTTTGCCGGTGACGTGCTGCTCTCCCTCACGGGAAGTAAGCCCGAGTGCGACCTTGACGCGCCTGCCCTGCTTGAGGAGCTTACGGGTGTTGCTATGCCCGAGCCTTTACGCAGAGTTCTCTCCCGTGAGCCCCGTCATACCGAGGTTATCGAGAAGGGCGATATGAGGTCGGCAGTGCTGGAGTTTGCTTTAAAGAAGTAATTTTTGCTCGCGAGCTATGCTTGGCTTGCATCGCAAAGATAACAATTGCGCGGGTTAGCCTGAGCTTTGATAAATGGCACTAGTGCGCCGAGATGGCGAACCTCTTTTTGATAACCGATGCTTCGAGTTAGGTCAAGAGTTGATAAATCGGCATCAGCGAGCCGCGTTGTTCTTACATTGCCTACACTACGGTTAGTAAAATCGGTGTGCTGCCGGTCCGTTAGTGAGACGTGATATGAGAACCTTTTCGGGACTTTCGACGGCGCCGATTATCTTTGTGTGTCAGTAAATCAGCACTCCTTAGGCTTGAAGGTTGCGCAGTTGGTGTTTGCGGAGCAGCTTGCTTCTCTGGGTCCTACGGAGATGCTGCCTGCGTAGCAGTGATTTTCACCTGCGTGGTATACGCAGTTTTTAACGTCGCAGACAACTCCCTTTATGCACTTGGAGCTGTCGCACTTACATTCGTTGTAATTTTTTCTCTCGTCCATGGTTTTATCCTCTCTTTTTCGGATTTGCTTTGGCGAGCGAACTGTACGCCCGTCTACTGTATTATTTGCTTTTTGGATTTGGTTTATTCGTTTTTTGCAAAGCTACTTTGAAGCTTGGATTGCGTTGAAAAAAGCTTTTATGAAGCGGAGCTTTTTATTAAAGCTTATACCGATGCCGAGTTTTTGCAAAGGAATTTTGTAAAGGCGAGGCTTTTTTCGGGGCTTCTGCTGAATTTTGACTATACATAAGATAATACAAGCCAAGTTGTCGGTTTGCTTTGGGCGCGGCGGCAGTTTTTAATTTTAAAATTTTGAAAGGAGCGAGGCGGAATGTCGCTCTATACAATTGCCGACCTTCACCTGTCAACCCTCGATTCGACGAACAAGTCGATGGAGGTGTTCGGGCAGAGGTGGGCAGATTATCAGAATAGAATAGTTGCCGCCTGGCGGCACCTTATAACAGACCTTGATACCGTGGTGATACCGGGGGATATTTCCTGGGCGCTCTCCCTTGAGGAGGCTGTATCCGACCTAAAGTTTATAGATTCCCTTCCCGGGCGAAAGATACTCGGAAAAGGAAACCACGATTTCTGGTGGTGTACCATGCGAAAGCACGAGGCACTCTTTGAAAGAGAGGGGATAAAAACCGTGTCCTTCCTCTTTAACAATGCCCACGAGACCGACGAATTTATTATAGCGGGAACGCGGGGCTGGTACAATGACAGCGACGCCACCAACGCTCCCGACGGCACAGACTTTGAAAAGCTTACGCGCAGAGAGGCAATGCGACTGAAGATGAGCCTTGATGCGGCAAAAAAGCTGCAAGACGTAAGTCCCGAAAAGGAGATAATCGTCTTTATGCACTTCCCTCCCTTCTGGAACGGACGGGAGTCGGAGTCGCTTTGCGAGCTGCTTATGGAGTACGGTATAAAGAGGGTGTACTTCGGTCATATACACGGCAATTACACCGTAGAGCCCTCCTTCGTTTACAGGGGTATTGAGATGCACCTTGTTTCGGCGGATTATCTGAAATTTACTCCTAAAATTATAAAATGAAGGATTTTTTCGTAATAAAGGGCGAAAATCGCAATAAAAAAGATAAAAGAAGTATTGACAAATCCTATAAATTGTTGTAAAATAACATAGTTATTAAATATTATATACATTTCGGAGGAAAAGAAATGAGCCTTATTAAAAAGGAGCTTACCGAAAAGTCCGGCTTCGTCATGGAGTTTTCCGTAAGCGCGGAAGCTTTTAAGAAAGCAGAAAATGAAGCGTACAAGAAAAACGTAAAGTCTATAACCGTTCCCGGCTTCAGAAAGGGCAAGGCACCCAAGCACATTATCGAGACATACTACGGTAAGGGCGTATTCTTCGAGGATGCTATCAACGCTTGCATTCCCGAGGCATTTGAGGAGGCTGTAAAGGAGGCAGGACTTGATATCGTCGGTTCTCCCAGCTTCGACCTTGTTTCCGAGGAGGGCGATATCGTCCTTAAGGCAACGGGCTTCGTTAAGCCCGAGGTTTCTATCGACGGCTACAAGGGCATCGAGGTAGAAAAGAAGGTTGACGCAGTCAGCGACGAGGACGTTGACCGCGAGGTTGAGAGCGTAAGAAAGAGAAACGCAAGAACTGTTGATATCACCGACAGAGCAGCTGCTATGGACGATATCTGCAATATCGACTACGAGGGCTCCGTTGACGGTGTTCCCTTCGACGGCGGTAAGGGCGAGGGTCACGACCTTAAGCTTGGCTCCGGCGCATTTATCCCCGGCTTTGAGGAGCAGATTGTAGGCAAGAATATCGGCGATGAGTTCGACGTTAACGTTACCTTCCCCGAGGAGTACCACGCAAAGGAGCTTGCAGGCAAGGCGGCTGTATTCAAGACTAAGCTCAACTCCATTAAGTATGAGGAGCTTCCTGCTCTTGACGATGAGTTCGCAAAGGACGTTTCCGAATTTGATACTCTTGATGAATATAAGGCAGACCTTAAGTCTAAAATGGTAAAGAGAAACGAGGACCGCGCTGAGGGCGCACTCGAGAATGCTCTTGCCGAGAAGCTTATGGAGCTTCTTGTTGCTGAAATTCCCGAGCCTATGTTCGAGGCTGAAACCGAGAACCAGGTTCGCGACTACGACACAAGACTCCGTCAGAGCGGTCTCGACCTTAACACCTACTTCAAGTACACAGGTCTTACCCTTGAGGCTCTCCGCGAGCAGATGAGACCTATGGCAGAAAAGCAGGTTAAGGTAAGACTTGCACTCGAGAAGATTGCGGCACTCGAGGCTCTTGAGGCTACCGAGGAGGCAGTTGAGGAGGAGTACAAGAAGATTTCCGACACCTACAACGTTCCCCTTGAGGAGGTTAAGAAGATGATTCTTGCCGACGACCTTAAGAAGGATATCGTTGTTGGTATGGCAATGAAGCTTGTTCGCGAGGCTGCAAAGGTTACCGAGGCTTAATTTTCGGACTTATATGCCGTAGGCTTTCCGCCGCGGTTAAATCTATCGAATCTCATTTCGGGCTGTCTCATTATACTTTGAGGCAGCCCGTATTATCAAAAACTATCCTGAAAGTGAGGGTCATTTATGGCACTTGTTCCAATGGTCGTTGAGCAGACCTCCAGAGGTGAACGCTCCTTCGACATTTACTCCAGACTTTTAAACGACAGAATTATTTTTCTCTCTGATGAAGTGAATGACGTTACCGCATCCTTAGTCGTTGCTCAGATGCTCTACCTTGAGGCGCAGGACCCCGAGAAGGACATCTATCTTTACATCAACAGCCCCGGCGGCTCTATTACCGCAGGTATGGCTATCTACGACACGATGAACTACATTAAGTGCGACGTATCGACTATATGTATCGGTATGGCGGCTTCTATGGGCGCTTTCCTTCTTTCAAGCGGCGCGAAGGGCAAGCGCTTCGCTCTCCCCAACGCCGAGGTTATGATACACCAGCCTCTCGGCGGTATGCAGGGTCAGGCGACGGATATAAAAATCCACGCGGACAGAATTATCGCTATTAAGGCGAAGCTCAACCGCCTCCTCTCCGAGCAGACGGGCAAGCCCTTAAAGACTATTGAGAAGGATACCGAGAGAGACAACTTTATGACCGCAGAGGAAGCTTGCGCTTACGGTCTTGTTGACAAGGTAATCACCAAAAAGGAAATTTAATTCATGGCAGAAAGAAAACAGAATTTGCGCAGATGCTCCTTCTGCGGCAGGAGCGAGGAGGAGGTAAGCTTCCTTATTCCCTCTATTGACCGCGGAAGCTACATTTGCGATAATTGTATCGGGCAATGCGCTGAGCTTATTGAGGAGCAGGAGAAGCTCCTTCGCGGCGTCACCTCCGAGGAGACGCTCTCCTTTGAAACCCTTCCCCGTCCTATGGAAATCAAGGCAATGCTCGACGAGCACGTAATTGGTCAGGACGCGGCAAAGACAGCGCTTGCGGTTTCCGTATACAACCACTACAAGAGAATACTTACCCTGGAGGGTCCCCGTGGCAAGGGGGGCAAAAAGGGCGCTGCGCCCAAGGTTGCGGACGACGGAGTAGAAATACAGAAGTCCAACGTTCTCCTTCTCGGCCCTACGGGTGTAGGTAAAACCTATATTGCGCAGACTCTGGCGAAAAGCTTCAAGGTTCCCTTCGCTATTGCAGATGCTACTACTCTCACCGAGGCGGGCTACGTCGGCGAGGACGTAGAGAATATACTTCTCCGCCTTATTCAGGCTGCGGACTACAACGTTGAGAGAGCCGAGCACGGTATTATCTATATTGACGAGATAGACAAGATTGCAAGGAAGGGCGAAAATCGCTCTATAACCCGTGACGTATCGGGCGAGGGCGTACAGCAGGCTCTGCTTAAGATACTTGAGGGTACCGTTGCAAACGTTCCTCCGCAGGGCGGCAGAAAGCACCCGAACCAGGAGTTTATCCCTATTAATACTAAAAATATCCTTTTCATCTGCGGCGGCGCCTTCGACGGCATCGAGGATATTATCGAGCAAAGACAGGGTAACCAGCAGATAGGCTTCAACACCGCAAAGCGCGGCGCAAAGGAGCGCAAAAAGGACGGTGTGTATAAGGACGTTATAGCTCACGACGTAGTTAAGTACGGACTTATCCCCGAGCTTGTGGGCAGACTTCCTGTGGTTGTCGCGCTGGATAATCTGGACGAGGAGGCTCTCGTAAGGATTATAAAGGAGCCGAAGAACGCTATATATAAGCAGTACCAGAAGCTCCTTTCCCTTGACGGTATTGAGCTTGTGTTTGAGGACGAGGCTTTCAACGCTATAGCTCATCTGGCGATAGAGAGGAACACCGGCGCCAGAGGACTTCGTTCAATTATTGAGGGGATTATGATGAAGCCTATGTATGAGCTTCCCTCCGAGAAGGACGTAGAGAAGGTTATCGTCACAGCCGAGTACGTCAGAGGTGAGGAGCCTCTTACGGTTTTGAAAAAGAAAGCTGAAAGCGCAGAAACCGCTTGATTTTCACTTCCCTACATTATCAATAATAAACAGCGGAAAAATATTTTTTATATTGTCCGAGCTTCTCAAAAGAGAGGCTCGGGCTTTGTTTTTTTGGCGGTTTTGTATATTTTTGATATTTTTCACTGCTTATTTTGTGCATTTTGTATATCGATTTCAAAAAAGTTTGAATTTTTTCAAAAAACTTTCAAAAATCCTATTGACAACCTACGCGGACTGTGGTATATTTAAGGTGCAGAAACGAAAGGCGAATTCGTAAAAACAATATTTCGTTTGCTCGTAAGATAGCGTTGAGCCATGCTCCGTTATGAGTAGCCTTTTAATCTGTAATAAACTAAGGAGGAAATGCCGATGCAGAATTTTGAGGAACCCTTCCATTATATTCCCTGCCGTACCGAGATAGGCAAAATGGCGCGTATTTTGCAGGCGGCGGCAGGTATCCGCTAAGCGATACCCAAATCCTTATAAAACCGCAGAGTTTATCTGTAAAAAATTAATTGTCAGAGGAAAATTGGTGTTGCTTCACGAAAGAAGCTTAAGGTAGATTAAAGTCCTGAATTACAGGAGAATTCGGATACGGTTAATATTAGCTGTAAGATTTATTCCCTGCCCCGGCAGGACGGACTACTCTTTAGCGTGACGAATTTTATATATATATAACGGTTATGAAAGTACATAAAAGAGGCTTCGACGCCGAAAAATGACTAACTTTACATAAACCGAAGGAGTATACTCCAATGTACAACTAAAGCTTTAAAATTAAATAAAACTTAATAAAGAAAAGAGAGAACGAAAAGTTCTCTCTTTTTTTACTTGAAACGATTATTTTGAAAAGGTGCTTGTGGCTCGCTTTTCTTATTTCTTATTTCAAAAGCTTAAGGTTAACCGTTAAGGCTGCCGTTTACGTGGCCGAGGAATGCGGCGGTTTTGGGCGAGGTTGGATGCTCGAAGAGCTTCTCGGGTACTCCCTCCTCCTCTATGACGCCGTCGGCAAAGAATATGGCGCGGTCCGCAACCTTGCGGGCGAACTCCATTTCGTGGGTTACTACAATCATAGTACAGCCCTTGTCCTTCAGCTCCTTGATAACGCGAAGCACCTCCCCCGTAAGCTCGGGGTCGAGAGCCGAGGTTGGCTCGTCGAAGCAGAGAACGTCGGGGTTCTGCGCTAAGGCTCTGGCAATGGCGACTCGCTGCTGCTGGCCGCCCGAGAGCTGCCATGGGTAATTTTGCATTTTGTCCTTCAGTCCAACCTCGCAAAGCAGGTAGCGGGCGCGCTCACGGTTCTCCTCAAGCGCTGCCGCAAGGTCAAAGCTTTTGTCCTTTTTGTGTCGCTCAACGGTGCGCAGCTTCATTGGGATAAATACGTTATCGAAGGCGGTGTATTGGGGGAAAAGATTGAAGGACTGAAATACAAGTCCCATACGCAAAATCATTTCTCGGATTTCGCTCTCGGTGTATTTTTTCTCTGCATTGAAGGAGAAGCCTCCATCAATTTCTATGGTTCCCTCGTCGGCAATTTCAAGGAAATTAAGGCAACGGAGGAAGGTGGTTTTGCCGCCGCCCGACGCTCCGATAACCGCTACGACCTCTCCCTGCTCCATAGAGAAATCTATGCCGTGGAGGACCTTGGTTGAGCCGAAGCTCTTTTTAAGATTTTTTACTTCTAAAAACGCCATACTGCCTCCTATACCTTGTAGTAGGACAGCTTCTTTTCAAGATATCCGAACAGAAGCGTCAGCACACCGACGAACGCGAGATAGAATACTGCCGTATAGAACAGCGGCCACATCAAGCCGTAGGCGGCAAAGTTTTGCGCCGCTTGAATTATCTCTACAACCATAATTACTCGGGCGAGGGCGGTATCCTTCACGAGAGTTATTACCTCGTTACCCATAGGCGCGAGGATACGCTTTATGACCTGCATAAGTATGACGGTGCGGAAGGTTTCCCACTTTGTCATACCAAGCACCTGCGCCGCCTCGTACTGCCCTCTGGGTATGCCCTCTATTCCTCCGCGGTATATCTCGGAAAAATAGCAGGCGTAGTTTATGACGAAGGCGACTATAACCGCCACGAACCTTGAGAGTACAGGAACTCCGAATAACATTCCCGGTACGTAGTATATTATAATTACCTGGAGCATCAGCGGAACTCCGCGGATAATCCAGACGAAAAACTTCACTATATAGGATATCGGCTTAATTTTCGACATTGAGCCGAAGGAAATCACCAAACCTAAAGGAAGCGCTAACACGAGTGTTAGCGCAAATATTAAGAAGGTGTTCCAAAGTCCGTCAAGCAAAGCCTGTGTTACTTCAAGAAATCCCATATTTTTTCCTTTATTAATTGATTGCGGATTACTCTATTTCTTCGACAATGCCGACTACGTTCTCGAAGCCGTACTTTATAGCAAGCTCCTGAAGCTTACCGTTCTCCTCAAGCTGCTTCATAGCGGCGTTAACCTTCTCGGTAAGGTCGCTGCCCTTCTTGAAGCCTACGGCATATACCTCGGACTCAAGCTGTATAGATTCAACTATGGAGAGGTTAGAGTAGTCGCCCGTACCGCAAATGTTCTTGGCAAGGAGGATATCTACAACGGCGAACTCAACAGCGCCCGACTTAACCTCCATAAAGGTGCCAAGCTGAGTGGGAACGGGGGTAACGGTAGCTCCCTCGATATCAGCTGCGAAGGCTTCGCCTGCGCTTCCCTTCTCTGCGGTTGCGGTTTTGCCCTTAAGGCTATCGACAGAGGTAAACTCTGCAAGCTTATCGGTTTTAACTACGATGCACTGCTGGTTGAGCATATAGCCGTAGGAGAAGTCAACAAGCTCGGACCTCGGAACGCCATTGTCGGCGGAGTTGGCGGTGAAGCCGTTCCATATAGCGTCGATTGCACCCGAATTAACCTCGTTATACTTCTGTTCCCAGTTAATCTCAACGAACTTAACCTTCATATCGAGAAGCTTCGCAACCTCGGTTGCAAACTCGGTGTCAAAGCCCGTCCAGCTGCCGTCGGGGAGCTGCTCGTTCAAGCCCTCGACTATCGTTACTCCGCAAACGAGAGTATCCTCGGGGTTGGGGTTGCAGGAGGACAGTCCGCAAACGGAAAGTGCAAGCATCATTACTGCGAGAAATACGGAAATAATCTTTTTCATTTTCTTATCCTTTCTTATTTCACTTTAGTTAGATAAAGTGGATTATGCTAACATTATACACTATATGCTCCTATTTGTAAAGGGCTTTTTGAGATTTTTTTAAAAATTTCTTTTGGCTATGCGGTTTTTCGGGAGAGTTTATTGGATTTAAGGTTGGGGTGTTGACCGGATATAGCAAAAACAACTGTTGACAATGCAAAAAAATAATGATATAATGAACGTATCTCATTTCCTAAAAATACTATATCTTTGGAGGTTTCTTATGTTAGATTATCCTGTTGCCCGTTTGCTTACGGGTATCGGTATAATGATTCTGGGCTTTGTCGGCATGGATATTATTGCTACCGATGCATTGGCGCTCTCATTTATTTTCACGGGACTTGTTGTGACTGTTCATCAGCTCTGCTGGGACGTTCTCGACTACAAATTCCTTGACAATAAAGTGGGAAAAGCTATAAAGAGAGTTCTTTTCGTCGCTGCGGGTGTCGGCGCGTTGGCTCTTTCCTTTACTCCTTTTATTGACGCGTCTGTGGATTTTGCTGCGCTTAACTACTTTGAGACTGCGCACTACGTTTCCCTGACCCCTGCGGTTTCTGTTGCAATTCTTTTCTGCTACCTTACCTTCTACTACAATATGAAGCGTCAGCACGTTTGCTTTGTCGCTCTTGAGTCTGTGGTAATCGGTCTTATCGTAGGACTTGCGGGCGCTGCTTTAACGGTTTACGTTAGCGCGGTGCTTGGTATCATCTTCAACGTTCTTGTAGCAGCTGCGGTTGTGTTCGTTATCGTCAGACTTTCAATGAAGCAATCCTTCATTTACGGTGAGGTTTACGAGAGCAGCTACGACGAGGAGGACAGAAGCGTTTCCTTCCCCAAGTTTACTAAAGGCAACGATAACTACAAGGACTATACTCCCGAGCAGAAGGAAAAAACCTTCCATATCGACGTAGAATACGCTATGAAAATGACTGCCTTGAAGTTCCGTCAGTCGAAATCCATACTCTACGGTGTAAACCTTGATACAGAGGTTACCTCCAGCACCTCGGGCAGAAACGTAACCTTCACCCTTGACGTGAAGATTTCCGGCGGAACCTTCCAGAACCAGGCTGAGGTCGACCATGCGGTAAGCGCAAGAGACGCTTATATTAAGAGCCTTATGGACTCTATCCGCAGAGAAGCTGCCGAGCGCGCTATATTTTACGCAAAGAACATTGGCTGCGACAGCGCTGTCTACATAAGCTTTGACGTGAATTTCAGAACAGCTTAATTAAATCCGAATAATAAATAGAGCTATCCAGAGCCGTGTGGGTCGGATAGCTTTATTTATATAAAGATGCGTTAAATTAGTTTTCACGTTACTTATCAGTTAGTATTGTATTGATTTACGCGCGGTGTGCTTTCCATAAATAACCGCAAGAAGCAAGAAAAAGCTTGCCGTCCATCTTTTAGTCTGCACCGTGGATTGCCGTCCCCTGCTCTTGCGCAAGATTTATGACATTCTTATTAAGCTTTTCGGCATATTTCATAGCAGCAAAGGCTCCGCCCACATCTCGCTCCACATAGCAGATTATTAGGTCTGATTGTTCAACAATCCAACGGTTCCTTTTAGTTATCGCACCTTTAGGGTGCGTTTTCCCAAGGCACTCGGGTATTATAACACTGCCATAATATTCTTCATAATATTCTATATTCTTCTCAGGGTACGGTAATACGCAAATCAACTCGTTATTATCCTCTCCCAGCTTTTTTTGCAGGCGTCTCACTATTGTTGCAACAAATATATCAAACTCTCCGTTGCGACCAACGTATATCTCTACGTAAGGCTTATTTTTGAGCAAATCACCTAACAACGGTGTCAGTCGCTCTTCAAGCAATCTATGTCCACTGAAATCACGATGTCCAAAAAGTGCAACTCTGTATGTCCGATCTAACCTCATTTCTCTTACCCCTGCCTACTCAAAGGTTTTATATGCTTAATTATAACATATAAATTCGGAAATATCAACTATTAGTTATGGTGTTATCCTTTTATATTCTGTATTAGTATTCAAAATTAATCTATACTATTAGTTAGTAAGAATAACTAATACTTGAGAGGCGTATTATGGATACTTCATCAATAGGAAAAAGAATACGAAAGGCTCGTGAGCGCAAGGGCTGGAGACAAGAGGATTTTGCCGAAAAAACAGGACTCAGCGTTACCTACATAGGAATGATTGAGCGCGGTGAAAAGGTTCCCAAGCTTGAGACCTTCATCACTATCGCAAACGTGCTTGGTGTATCTGCTGACCAGCTTTTGGCTGACGTACTGGAAACGGGATACAACGTCAAATCTTCAACTTTGACCGAGAGTATTGAGAAGCTCTCGCCTGCGGAGCGTGAACGAATTTACTGTGTCGTGAACGCAATGATAGAATTCGGCAAAAAGGTATAAAAATGCGGCAAGGATCAAAAAATCCTTGCCGTTTAATTTTACATAAGATGGAAGATTTATTTCCTATTTGTCCAAACGATTCATTACTTCGTGCTTCTTCTGTATGCGAGGGGGCTTGTAATCATATACTGCTTGAAGATTTTGTGGAAATAGTTGGGGCCGGAGAAGCCGACGGTTTCGGCAATCTCATTTATTGGCGTGTCGGTTGTCAGAAGGAGCTTCAATGCGTGGTTTATACGGGCGGTGTTGATGTAGTCAACGGGAGTTTTGCCAATGCTGTCCTTGAACATTTTGGTGAAATAGTCGGGGGATACGGTTATCATATCCGCTAAAGACTCAATATAAATTTTCTCTCCGTAATGCTCAGATATGTAGCTTATAACGGGGCGAAGGCGCATAACGTTATGGTATACCATACGGTCAAGCTCGTCCTTGGTGCCGCAATAGTAGCGAAGCAGAGCCGTCATAATAAGATATATGTTGGCTCTTATGGGGAGCTTATAGCATACGTCCTTGGAAATATACTCCTCGTAGGACTCGTCCATACAGGCAAGGAGCGTTTCGTATATAGGGTGACCCTTTCTGAAAACGGTTATTTTATTACGGGACTGGACGTAGAACATATAGAAAATCTCGGTATCGAAGTTCTCCATATTCTCCTCAATTATAGAGGAGTCAAACACCATAGCGCGCAGGGACGCCTCACAGTCTATAGCTGTGGCGCGGAAAACAAGCCCTGCGGGGATATACAGAAAATCGCCCGTCAAAGCCTCAACGGTGTCGGTGCCTATCTGCATATTTACAGAGCCCGAAACTATCTCAATAATCTCCACAGACTCTGCGTGGTAGCCCTCGGTAACAATGCCCGAGTCCTTCGCGCGGTACATTCTGAAGGGGAATTTTGTTTCTTCTGCCATAGCTGCCTCCCGAAAGAGAAATTATACGTATATAGTATAACACTTTCTTTCCGTTTTGTAAATAGGTAAATCGCGGAATAATGTAAAATTTAGCAGAAAATCCCGACTTTTTTCGTTGATTAAGTCGGGATTTTCGTTTTTTGATTGTTATAAGCTATTCTTAATAGAAGGTTGCTACCTCTTCGGTGGGCTTCTCTGCCCTTGTAATGCTTGTGACGGTAAGTACGGGGCCTCTGCCGCGATAGATGCGCGACTCTTCCTCTGAAAGCTTACCTTCAACTATGACCCAATCACGGGTCGCCAGCTTCAAGCCGCACATACCCTTAGCTACAACTCCGCGGTAGGCGATATCGTCGGCGCAGCAGGTCATAATATGTCTGCCTACGGCAAACTGACCGCCCGGGAGGGCTGAGTCGGTAGCCACGATGCCCTTGAAGCGGACCGTCTTTCCCTCATACTTCGGGAAATCCTCGGTCATATCGCGGTAGAAAATAGCAAAGTCGCGGTCATCAATATCTATGACAGGGGCGTTAATATCGAAGGGTAACGGGTCCTCTATGGTGTCGAATTCTATCTCGCCTGCCATATCCTCGTAGCAAATATTGGCGCGGCGGCTCACGCCTCTGACAAGCTTATGAAGGGGGAGCTTGTCGGTTTCGGGTGTCATTCTGTTGAACACAACCATCTCACAGCCCGTAAGCTTATCAACCATAAGCTGACGCATATTAGCGTTATAGGCTATGGCGGTGGTGGAGTCTGCAATCATTATTTCCTGATAGACCATCCAATTCTCGGGAAGGGCGTTATAGAGGCTATCGAGCAGCCACATACCGTTGTATTCAAGGACGACTATGTCAGCCTTTGCGCGCTTCGCAAGAGCAGAAAGGCGGTCAGGGGTAAGCCTGTCCTCGTCCTCGAAGGTGACGCAGGAGACGTTGTCGCCGTAGTCGGCGGGGTCAAGCTCATCCTCGCCCTCCTCGCAGAGGATAACGAGATATTTGCGCTTTCCGTCGTTGAAATTAGGGTCGCGCATTGTTTCGGCTATGAAGCGAGTTTTGCCTGCCTCGAGAAAGCCTGTGAATAAATATACCGGAATTTCCATATTCTGCCTCAAATTTTATATACCGAATAGGGTTTTTATCTTTTCGTTATCAAGACCTGCGCCTATTACGCAGAGTCTGCCTATGATGCCAGCCGCACCCTCGCGGACGTCGGGCTCGCCCGGAACGTAGTCGAAGTGAATCCACTTGCCGCCCTCGCCCTCAACTATGCCCTTGGCGCGGAGAATCATACCGTAGCCGTCACCCTCGGAGAACTCCTCGAGTATGGACTCAATCTGCTCCTTGGTGAATTTTGCCGTAGTCTCGGCGCCCAGGCTCTGGAACACCTCGTCTGCGTGATGGTGGTGATGGTGACCGCCGCAGCCGCAGGAGCAGTTCTCGTCGTGCTCGTGGTGATGCTCGTGGTCGTGGCAATGGCAGTCCTCACCGTGCTCGTGGTGATGCTCGTGGTGGTG
>JAFUPM010000004.1 GCA_017481225.1 Clostridia bacterium | reverse complement strand
TGAAATATATGCAGAATATACGACTGATGTCGGTCACTTAACATCCGCAGGATACGAGGTGCTTACAAATACGATAAATCCCGCACTCGAACAACTATTAGTTAGATAACTGCGCTTAACAGAATTACTAATTCAGATTTATCGAAATAAAATGTGGCAACCTCAAGTGATTGGAATGAACCCAAGGCAATGGACACGAAATAAAAAACTTTTCTGACGTTTCCGTCACAAAATGAGAAAGCAGCAAGGTTCATTTGAGCCAAGCTGCTTTTTTGTCAGATATCAATTTCAATACCAACGGGGCAATGGTCGCTGCCCATAACGTCGGTGAGAATAAAGCTGTCCTTGACCTTATGGAAAAGGCGGTTTGAGACAACGAAGTAATCAATGCGCCAGCCGACGTTCTTTTCGCGCGCTTTCATCATATAGCTCCACCAGGAATAGGTTACAGTGGTTGGGTAGAGGGCGCGGAAGGTGTCGGTAAAGCCGCTTTGGAGCAGAACTGTAAACTTGCCACGCTCCTCGTCGGAAAAGCCTGCGCTGAAGTGGTTGGTTTTGGGATTTTTCAGGTCGATTTCCTCGTGTGCGACGTTAAGGTCTCCGCAATAAATAACGGGCTTTATGGCATCAAGCTTTAAGATATATTCGCGCAGAGCGTCCTCCCAGCTCATTCTGTAATCAAGCCGTGCAAGCTCGCGCTGGGCGTTGGGGGTGTATACGTTCAGGAGGTAGAAGTCGGGGTACTCGAGGGTTATTGCCCTGCCCTCTGTATCGTGCTCGGGAATTCCAATGCCGTAGGTTACGGAAAGAGGCTCCTGCTTTGTGAATATAGCGGTGCCTGAATAGCCCATTTTCTGGGCGCTGTACCAATACTGATGATAGCCGGGGGCATCAAGCTCGGCTTGTCCCGGTTGCATTTTGGTTTCCTGTATCGAGAAGAAATCGGCGTCGGTTTCCTTAAAGAACTCCGCAAAGCCCTTCGTGAGGCAGGAGCGAAAGCCGTTAACGTTCCAGGATATAAATTTCATTGTCAGAACCTCCAATAAAAATTAAAGTGATAAAAGATACTACTGCTTCAAAAGCTTTTTGCGCTTTTTATAGTCGGGTAAAACACGCTCAATGACCTTGTAAAAATCCGAAGAATGATTCATATATACAAGGTGGGCAAGCTCGTGAACGACAACGTAATCTATTACTTCCTCGGGATACAGCATCAATAGATATGAAAAGGAAATATTGCAGTTTGAAGAGCAGGAGCCAAACCTGGTTTTTGCGCTTGTTATAGTAATTCTGCCGTATTTTAAACCCATAATTTTGGAGAAATATTCCGTTTTTGCTGTCAAAATCTTTCTCGCGGATTTCTTCAGCTCCTTTATTTGCTCCTCGGTTAATACGGTATCCTTTCTACGGGGTGATTGCTGCTTTTTCATAGCGCGCTCGATCCAATCCGAGTGAGACGAGACTATCTCCCGTATACGGGACTCAGAGGTGCCGAAAGGCGCTCTGACTATAAGGCGACTATCCTTAACGCACAGCGAGACGGTTCTCCTTGATGAATAAATTACCTCGTAATCCATTTTATCAACTCCCATATTATCTGTGTATATTTTAACACATATTGGGAGAAAAGTAAAGGGCTATTCGTAAGTTTTGCCTGCTCTGTTAAATTGCTTTTTTTTGCCCGAAACGCCTGCGTACTCGCCTTCGGGTAAGGTGAAGTAGAAATAAGGCAGACTCGTGTCATCGGGGCGATCCTCGTAGGCATCAATATCGCGGTAGACGTACTCGGCGTCGGTGATATTTAATTCCTTTGGAAAGCTTCTTTTCGGTGTGCGGATAAGGGATACCTTTACCCTGTATTCCTCGGGGCAGCTTATATCTGCAATACCCTTGGATACGCTGTCATAATAGCACAGCACGTGGGTTTCGCAAGGGGCAGCGGGCTCGGTACCTGCGGCAAAATAGCCGTACTCACGCCTGTCACCTCTCGGGTCAAATCGGCAATTGTTAGAGTAGAGCTTGCCCGAGTCTTTACAGTAAGGGCGGTAGAGCAGCCCTTCCGTGGAGAAATGCTCTATCTGCTTTTCCGCTGTGAGAATATCTCTGTGGATATCCGTCATTATATCGTCCCAAACCGTAAGATGTGATACGGAAAGCGCTCCAATACCGTCGGTGCCGTTATCATATCCGCACCATATACCTGCGGTATAATAGGGGGTGTATCCGACGAAAATTTTGTCTCTTGCGCCCGAGGAGGTTCCCGTTTTGCCTGCTGTATCCAGCTTTTGCTTCAAGGTAAGCATTGCGGCGGTTCCGTCCTCGGTTACGTTTTTGAGAAGCTGATTCATAATCCTTGCGGTGCTTTCGGAGAATATCCTCTGCTCCTCTCTTGGGTTGTCAAGGATAATATTTCCCACAGAGTCCAAAACCTTTGTATAGGTCACAGCGGAACGGCGGATACCGTCACCCACAAATACGCTGTACGCCTCGGTCAGCCTGCGGAGAGATACGCCGTCAGTAAGCTGACCCAAAGCCATAGCAGAGACTCCAACGTCGGTGAGCGTACCTCCCTGCCCCTTCCTTGACTCGACGAGAGTATCAAAGGCAAAATCATTACGGAGGCTGTCGAAAATGCGACGGGTACCAATAATGCCCGACAGCTTGACGGCTACGGTATTTTTGGAGTGTCTGATAGCGTCCTTTACGGTAATCAGTCCAGAATAGACGGAGGGAGAGTTTCTCGGGTACTCTCTCAGAGCTTCGCCCACAAAGTCGGTGGGGACGTCGTCAAAGACGGTTGACCAGGTAATTTCGCCCTCATCCAGCAGCGGTGCGTAAAGAGCTATGGGCTTCAGGGCTGAGGCAGGAGTATGGGGTACTGTTGCGTGATTTAAGAGCCTGTTAGCGCGCTTCTCTCCCACCCTGCCCACAAGTCCGAGAAGCTCTCCGCTTTTTGAATCGGTTACTACCATAGAATAATTCAATCCTTTGTTTATCTCTTTTGGGAAATTTGTTTCGTCGCTGAAATATTCTTCGAGTGTTTTCTGTACGTTTATATCCATCGTCGTATACACGGAATATCCGCCGCCGAGAAGCATCATACGGGCGGCGGTGTCGGATAAGGAAAGCTTTTCGGCAAGGTCGGCGGATATATCGTCAATTGCAGTTTCTATAAACCAGGAGTCATATCTGTCCTCTTGCTCCTCCCTTGGGATTACCTCTAAGGGCGCAGCTACGGCTGCCGCATACTCCGTGTCGGTGATGACGCCCTCGCTTCTCATAACCGAGAGGACGCTATTTCTTTTTTTGAGACAGGAGGCAGGATTGTTATAAGGATTGTACGCCGAGGGGGCGTTTGTAATACCTATCAGAGTTGCTGCCTCGGGTACAGTCAGCGCAGAGGGCTCCTTGCCGAAATAAATCCGAGACGCCATACCTATGCCAAAGACGTTCTCGCTCATTGGGATAACGTTCAGGTACACCTCCATTATCTCGTCCTTTGAATACATACGCTCGATATGGAGCGAGCGAAGAATTTCCGAAAGCTTCCTTGATAGAGACAGCTCGTTATCTCCGCTTATGTTTTTGATTACCTGCTGAGTTATGGTAGATGCGCCGAAAATTCTTTCGCGGCGGGTAATATAGTTTAGCGCGGCGGCAAGTGTTCGCTTATAGTTTACGCCGCTGTGGTTATAAAACTCCCTGTCCTCAACCGCGACAAAGCCGTCCTTGACGTAGCTTGATATTTCATTTATAGAATAGTACGCCTTTCTGACACTTCCTGCTCTGGCTATTTCGACGGGTGTATAGGACGACTGTATATCACGTGCGCTTCGGTTGGCATCAGCGTAGAAAACGGTGGGGTCCCAGCTCCTTGACCTTTCAAAGAGTACTTCGTCTGCCTCGTAATTTATATTGATTTTTGCAAATATGTGTATGCCGACTATTGCAAGTGCAACTATAGCGGTAGGAATTGCAACTGCAAGAGCTGAAAACCTTAAAAGCTTGTTTTTCCTCATAAAAAATCCTCCGTATGACTTACTTTATCACACGGAGGTTTTTTTATTTTGTTAGTTTGTGGGAGATATGTCAGTATATTACTTTGTTGAGATACAAGCCCTCGGGCGGCGCTGTCATACCAGCCCTGCTTCTGTCGCACGAGGCTATTATTTCGGGGATTTTATCGGGGTTAATTCTGCCGTAAGCAACCTCGGTAAGTGTGCCGACGATTATCCGTACCATATTGTATAAAAAGCCGTCTGCGCGTATTTTTATTTCAATAAGGTCACCGTATCTTTCGACCGTCAGAGACGTTATATTCCTCACGGTATCCTCGGTATCGGAGCCCTCCGACATAAAGGCAGAAAAATCAAATTTGCCCAAAAAGTGCATAGCTGCAAGCTGCATTTTTGAAAGTGCTTCGTCGCTTATGGGACGGGCGAGAAACCAGGCTCTGCCGTACTCGAAAGGGTCGTATACGGCTTGGTTTATAATTCTGTATAGATATTCCTTCTCTTTGACGTCGTACCTCGGGTGAAAGCTCTGCGAGCATTCCTCGGCATAGTAGAGTGACAGGTCCGTCGGAAGATATCTTGCCACGGCGACGGGCAGCTTATCCGCAGGAATAGTTCCGCCGTCACACTCTACCGTGAGACAAAACTCGTTCGAGTGAACTCCCGCATCGGTTCGGCTGCAGCCCGTAACTCGGCAGGGCTTGCCGAAGGCTGTCTCCAGGGCTGCTTGAAGCTCACCCTGGACGGTGCGCTCCTCGGGCTGAACCTGAAAGCCGTGGAAATTAGTACCGAGGTATTTTATTTTTGCAAAATATTTCATAGAACACCTCGGTTATATTTTGTAAAACAGGATATCGTAAAGCACGCCGTAGCTCTCGGGATTATAGGGTAAAACCGAGAGGGTTATGACGGCTCCCGCCACCAAGGCTACAAGAAGTATCCAAAGCAAATCCCTGCCCTTATACTCCAGCTTGACGAGCTTCGTCCTGCCCACGTCGCCTCTGTAGCAGCGACATTCCATAGCAGTAGCAAGCTCCTCGGCGCGTTTGAATGATGAAACGATAAGGGGTATCAATATGGGGATAAGAGCTTTTGCCCGCTTTACAAGTCCACCCGACGAGAAGTCGGCGCCTCTTGATTTCTGGGCGTTCATTATCTTGTCGGTTTCCTCTACAAGGGTGGGTATGAAGCGAAGGGCGATAGACATCATCATTGCGAAGGTGTGTACGGGAACGCCGATTTTCTTGAGGGGCGAAAGAAGCGATTCAAGACCGTCGGTCAAGGCAATGGGGGAGGTCGTATAGGTGAGGAGCATACTCGTCACCACGATGAGAAGCATTACGCGAAGTGCCATAAACACGGCGCGGACAATGCCCTCGGTGTATATTCTGAATATCCAGAAGTCAACGAGAGGCTCTCCCTCGCCGCCTGTCATAAAGACGTTCAGTATTGCGGTAAAGAGCAATATGAAAAGTATAGGCTTAATACCCTTAACAATTACGCTGAAGGATATTCGGCTGACTGCTATAAGCAGAACGGCGCCGAGAGTGAAAATAATAAAGGTTATGGCGCTGTTGGCAAAGAATATGGCAACTATCGCTATAACGGAAAGTATAAGCTTGGTTCTGGGGTCAAGCTTATGGAGGACCGAGTAGCCCGGGAAGAACTGACCGAGTGTAATATCGGATATCATAGGGCACCTCCTCTCATATAGCGAAGAAGCGCATCTCTTACGCCCCCGACGGTATACAGCTCTCCCTCGAGAGGTATACCGCGGCGGATAAGCTCTGCCGCGATTTTTGATACGGCGGGGGAATCAAGTCCTACCTCGGAAAGCTTCTCGGACTCGGAGAATATTTCCTCCACCGTGCCGACGCCGTAAATTTTTGAGTTGTTCATAACCACGACGTTATCGCAGTAATGAGCCATATCCTCCATAGAGTGGCTGACAAGGATAACGGAGGAATTCCTCTCCTTGACGTACTCTGTAAGTCCGCCGAGTATTTCCCTTCTGCCCTTGGGGTCAAGTCCTGCGGCAGGCTCGTCAAGAACAAGCACGTCGGGGCGCATAGCCACTATACCCGCAATTGCCGCGCGGCGCTTCTGACCTCCCGAGAGGTCGAAGGGGGATTTATTAAGCATCTCCTCGGTGATGCCGACAAAGGCTGCCGCCTCCTCGACACGCTCCGCGACCTCCCTCTCGGACAGCCCGAGATTACGGGGGGCAAAGCCTATGTCGTCTCTTACGGTCTCGTCGAAGAGCTGATACTCGGGGTATTGCATAACAAGTCCCACGCGGTATCTTACTTTGTATATTTCCTTTGGATTTTCCCATATATCCGCGCCGTCAAGAAGCACTCTGCCCTCTGTAGGCTTATACAAGCCGTTCAGAAGGTTGACAAGAGTGGATTTACCCGAGCCTGTATGACCGATAAGTCCCGTTATTTTCCCTCTCTCGAAGGATACCGAGACGTTATCGAGAGCCACCTTCTCGAAGGGAGTTCCGCGGCCGTAGATATACGTGACGTTTTGGAGCTTCAGTATCTCATTCATTTCCTTGAAGTTTTTCCTTGTAAAAAGTTGTAAAGCGTTTCCACACATTCCTCCGAGGTAAGTCCCTCGCCCTCGATATGAACGCCTGCATTGTTAAGCTCCCACAAAAGCTCGTTGCCCTGCGGTGCTTCCAGCCCTATTGAGTGGAGGGTATCAACCTTCGAGAAGATATCCCGAGTTTTACCGTCCATTACGACTGTGCCGTCGTTAATTACCACAACTCTGTCGGCTCTGGCTGCCTCGTCCATATAGTGTGTAATGTTAATAACCGTAATTCCCTCTTCTCTGTTCAGCTGCTCCATAATTCCTATTACGTCACGTCTGCCCAGAGGGTCAAGCATAGCGGTAGATTCGTCAAAGATAATTACCTCGGGCTTCATAGCAATAATGCCTGCAATGGCAACTCGCTGCTTCTGACCGCCCGAAAGCTTATGGGGCGCGTGGCGGACGTAGGAGGTCATACCAACCTTCGAGAGCGCGGAGTTAACACGCCTGCGTATCTCCTCTCTCGGGAGTCCGAGGTTCTCCGGACCGAAGGCGACGTCCTCCTCCACAACCGTGGCTACAAGCTGGTTGTCGGGATTCTGGAATACCATACCTACCTTACGGCGCACGTCATATATTCCGTCCTCGCTGAAATCCTCAGCGGTTATATCCACTCCGTCAATATATATTTTACCCGAGGTGGGTGTCAGTATCATATTTAAGAGCTTCGCCAGGGTGGATTTACCCGAGCCGTTATGACCGAGGACCGCAACGTATTCGCCGCGCTTAATATCAAGGGATATATCCTTGACTCCGCGGTTTTCCTCTGTATTTGTGAGTGATGCCTCACCGTCATCGTATACAAAGGTGAGATTTTCTACTCTGATTATAGAATCATTCATTTCAGTACCTTAAATATTTCTTGTTGATACGCCTAAGTTAAGCTTCCCCGCCCGTTGACGGCTTTAACCGAAGGTTACGCGCACACCGGAGCTGGGGGGTAAGCGAGTCCGCTTTACTGTACGGGGAGTCGAGGCTCGTCTGCGGCGGTTTAAAGTCAACCGAAGGTTACGCGCACGCTGGAGCCGCAGGGTAAGGCAAGTCCGCTTTCCTGTACGGGGAGTCCAAGCTCGTCTGCGACGGATTTGCCGCGTCTTGCCGAGAGAAGTCTTGTCTCGGCTATGTAGCGCATTGTAGATGCGGATAAGCCCGTGGTGTAGGAGTTGAGAAGGAAGAAGAGGGGCTCGTCCGAAAGAACTCCCGACACAAGCGACACAAGGTCGTCTATATTCTCCTCGATTTTCCACACCTCGCCCGTGGGACCTCTGCCGTAGGAGGGCGGGTCCATAATTATGGCATCGTATTTGTTGCCGCGGCGGATTTCGCGCTCAACGAATTTCTTGCAATCGTCTACTATGTAACGTATGGGGGCATCGGAGAGCCCTGAAAGACGGGCGTTTTCCTTCGCCTGCGCGACCATTCCCTTAGAGGCGTCAACGTGGCAAACCGCAGCACCTGCAGCTGCCGCAGCGACGGTTGCTCCTCCCGTATAGGCGAAAAGGTTGAGAACCTTAATGGGTCTGCCTGCGCGCCTTATAAGCTCGGAGAACCAATCCCAATTCGCCGCCTGCTCGGGGAAAAGTCCCGTATGCTTAAAGCCCATAGGCTTTATGAGGAAGCGAAGGGAGCCGTAAGAAATAACCCAGCTTTCGGGAAGCCTGTTTTCGCTCCAGGCTCCGCCGCCCGAATGGCTTCTTCTGTAGCTTGCGTCGGCTGTGCGCCAGAGCTTGTGCTTTTTTTCGGTTTTCCATATAACCTGGGGGTCGGGACGTATGAGCGAATAGCTACCCCAGCTCTCGAGCTTCTCGCCCGAGGAGGTGTCTATAACCTTATAGTCTGTCCATTTATCTGCAATCCACATAGATTATCTCCAATTTATCACCTGTTATTATAGTACTTGCCAATAGCTGAGGCTGCGCATTGAGAATGACATATAGCGATAGCAACGGCATCGGCGGTATCGTCGGGCTTCGGAGGCTTTTTAAGCTTGAGAATGGTGGTTACCATAGCGATAACCTGCTGTTTCTCCGCTTTGCCGTAGCCTACTACTGCCTGCTTAACCTGCAGAGGGGTGTATTCGCTGATTTTCACGCCCTTTGCGTGGGCTGTGCAAAGGATAACGCCTCGCGCCTCTGCGACAGCAATGCCCGTGGTTATATTGGTGTTAAAGAACAGCTCCTCTATAGCCATCTCGTTGGGCTTGTATTTGTCTATGACCGTTTCCAAATCCTGTTTGATTATAAGGAGGCGCGACTCAATATCGGTATGGGCAGGGGTGGTTATAGCACCGTATGCAACGGGGCGAAGCGTTCCTCTTTCGCTGTCTATGACAGCCCAACCGACTATGGCAAGTCCCGGGTCTATGCCGAGAATTCTCATTTTCTGCCTCCTTTCTTTGAGTGTTTCGTTATTTCATCATAATATTATATAATATAAATCAGAGTTAGTCAATCAATGTTGCCAAAAAAATGGGTTAAGAGTTCTTTCGGATTTAGCGGTTAAATTAATATTTACATCTTATATAAATATATTTTAAATTATTTTTGCCAAAAGTATGGATTTTTCCTTCAATGTGTGATATAATAATATGAATTCTTATCCGATTTCGGCAAAAATGCGGCGGATACGCTCCCAATGGAGCCGTAATGAGTTGCTCGGGCGATGGTAAACTGCGCCCACTGAAATAGATAAAATACTCGGGTGGCGATAAGGTGCGCCCGTTAAAATAAAGCAAATATTCGGACTGATGAAAAGATTTTCGGTCCACGTGAGGTAAAGCAAATGTCTGAAAGTAAAATTGATATATTCGAGGAGGTAACGCTCCCGCTTATTCCCCTTAGGGGGCTGGTCGGCTTCCCTGCCGTTCAGCTTAATATTGAGATTGTAAGGCCCTCCTCTCTGAAGGCCTTCACCGCTGCGGCGACGGTTTATGACGCAAAGGTGCTGCTTGTTGCGCAGAAGGATATAGGCGACGAGGACCCGAAGCTTGAGGACCTTTACAGGTTCGGTGTGCTTGCGGAAATAAAGCACGTTGTCAAAAATCCCCACGGCAACCTCTCGGTTGTATTCGAGGGAATTTCCAGGGTTAAAATAAATACAGCAACCTATGAAAACGGCTATATTACGGCTTCTGCCGTGGCAAAAAAGGAAAAGCAGTCTCATAAGCCCAATCCTCAGTGCGAGGCTATGATGATTGAGGTGCGCTCTCTGCTCTCGGAGCTGAAGGACGTTCACCCCACCTTCGACGAGGAAATGAGAGTGGCGGCAGAGGCTATCGTTGACCCTGCTTATTTTGCTGATTTCGTTGCCTCCTCAGCCGTTATAGACTACAAAAACAAGCAGACGGTCCTTGAGGCTCTTACTCCCAAGTCAAGGCTTGAGAAGCTTCTCGTTGCTCTTGAGGAGGAGTTTATGCTTCTCGAGTGCGAGAGAGACATACAGAAGCAGGTTCGCGCAAAAATAGACAAAAATCAGAAGGACTATTTCCTCCGCGAGCAGATTAAGGCTATCCAATCAGAGCTTGGTGAGGACGAGGACGACGACGAAATAAGAGAGTACGACGAGCGCATATCCAAGGCTGATATGCCCGAGGAAATACGCGAGAAGCTCTACAAGGAGCTGACGAAGCTTGCGAAAACGCCCTTCGGCGCGGCTGAGGGTACGGTAATTCGCTCCTACCTCGACACCTGCCTTGAATACCCCTTCGGCATCAAATCCCAGGACGAGATTTCGGTTGAGAGCGCGAAAAAAATACTTGACGAGGACCACGACGGCCTCGATAAGGTTAAGGAGAGAATTCTCGAATTCGTGGCTGTAAAGCAGTTTGCGCCCGACGTTAAAAATCAGATAATCTGTCTTGTAGGCCCTCCCGGTGTAGGTAAAACCTCCGTGGCGGCGTCTATTGCCAGGGCTCTTGGCAGAAGGTACTCGAGAGTATCTCTCGGCGGTATGCACGACGAGGCAGAAATACGCGGTCACAGAAAAACCTACGTCGGAGCTATGCCCGGAAGAATAGTTTCGGCTATAATCAACGCGAAGGCCGAAAACCCCGTTATAGTACTTGACGAGATAGACAAGATGTCTAATAATTTCAGAGGCGACCCCACCTCTGCTCTGCTTGAGGTTCTGGACCCCGAGCAGAACAAATCCTTCAGAGATAACTTTATGGAGATACCTATTGACCTGTCGGATACGCTGTTTATTGCAACGGCAAACAGCTACGACGGTATCCCCACGCCCCTGCTTGACAGAATGGAGATTATCGAGCTGTCTACATATACAGACTCGGAGAAGCTGAGTATTGCAAAAAATCACCTCGTACCGAAGCAGATGAAGCGAGGCGGTATGACGGCGAGAATGTTCAAGATAACCGACGGCGGAATTCTGGCGCTTATCAAGGGATATACCAAGGAGTCGGGCGTCAGAAGCCTTGAGCGTGAAATTGCATCTCTTGTCAGAAAGAGCGCGAAGAAAATCGCCGAAGGAAAGGCTAAATCCGTAAAAATCACAGAAAAAAATCTGGCAGAATTTCTCGGCAAGGTTAAGGTTCTGCCCGAGACGCTGGAGTGTGACAACCCCGTCGGCGTTGTAAACGGTCTTGCTTACACCCAGGTGGGCGGAGACCTTCTGAAGGTTGAGGTTGCAGTTATGGAGGGTAACGGAAAGATAGAGCTTACAGGCTCTCTCGGTGACGTTATGAAGGAATCGGCAAGAATTGCTCACTCCTTCGTTCGAACCGTTGCCGACAAATACAAGATTGACTCCTCCTTCTACAAGGACAAGGATATACACATTCACTTCCCCGAGGGTGCAATTCCCAAGGACGGTCCCTCTGCGGGTGTTACTATGGTTACGGCTATGGTCAGCGCGCTCGGTAATATTCCCGTAAAGCGCGAGGTGGCTATGACGGGCGAGATAACTCTGCGAGGAAAGGTTCTGCCTATCGGCGGCCTTAAGGAAAAGACTCTTGCCGCGTACAGAGCCGGAGTGACCACGGTGCTTATCCCTGCGGATAATATGCGCGACCTTGACGATATTGACACAGAGGCTAAAAACAACCTTAACTTTATCCCCTGCAAAACCGCGGCAGACGTTCTCGCTGCTGCTCTTGGCTGAGGTATTATATGAAAATCAACACAAACAACGCGACGCTTGCCCTGACTGCAGGGTCGCAAAAGCAATTTCCCCGCGACGCCCGTCCTCAGGTTGCCTTGTCGGGCAGGTCAAACGTAGGAAAAAGCTCGCTTATAAATACTCTGCTCGGAAGGAAGTCGCTGGCAAGAGTGTCCTCCTCTCCGGGAAAGACTATTACTATAAATTATTACAGCATTGACGGGAAGCTCTACCTTGTGGACCTTCCCGGATACGGATATGCGAAGCGCTCCCAGGACTCGAAGCGTTCCTGGAGTCAGCTTACCGAGGATTTCTTCGTCAAAAACCCCTCCCACGATGCCTTGAAGCTTGTCATACAGCTTATGGACGTGAGGACGGGTCCTACCGACGACGATATTCTGATGATAAATATGATGATTGACAACGGAATTCCCTTCGTTGTGGTGGCTACGAAAACCGACAAGCTCTCAAAAACCGCACTTACCGCAAGGATTGCGGAGCTTGAGGAGGAATTTTTCCTCGGTACGGGGATAAAGATACTTCCCTTCTCCTCTGTTACAAGAGCAGGAAAGGACGAGCTTTGGAGCGCGGTTTCGGAGGCTATTTCAAAATAAAATCCCAATGGGATATTTTCTGCAAAACTACACATACTAGGTACGGTTATGGATTATAAACAAATAATTTTCTCGGCACTTGCGGCGATTATTGCGCTGACGGTGCATGAGTTCTGCCACGGATACGCGGCGTATAAGCTTGGAGATAACACAGCGAGAAATCTCGGCAGGCTTACCTTTAACCCCTTGAAGCATCTTGACCCCATCGGCGCACTTTGTATGGTATTTTTCCACGTTGGTTGGGCGAAGCCCGTGCCGATTAATTCCCGTAATTTTAAAAAGCCCAAAAGAGATTTCGCTATAACTGCTATGGCAGGTCCTCTGGTTAACATTTTGCTTGGCTTTTTCGGTGCGGGAGCATATCTTTTGCTGTATGCTCTGACCCTAGGCAAAAGCTTTGATAGCGAGTTTACCGTAACGCTTATCAATAACGTGGGAACCTTCCTTTGGATATTCACCTCGGTGAATATCGGATTTGGAATTTTCAACCTTTTGCCCATACCGCCCTTCGACGGCTCGAGAATTGCTTACGTGCTTTTGCCTCCCAAGCTCTATTTCGGCGTTATGAGACACGAGCGCAAGATTTATCTCGGTGTGCTTATCTGGCTTCTTCTCGGAGATTACGTTGCTACGCTTCTTCGAGCTATACCGATTGTCAGGGCTACTCCCCTGCTCTACACGCTCTCGGGTGTGTTCTCCCTCTCGGGAATGATAAGCAAGGCTATTGCCTTTGTGATTGAATTGATTTTCAATCTATGGCAGCTTATACCCTTCCTGAATTTCTGATTTATACCTAACGTTTACTACACTAAAGCTTAAAGGACTAACCGTTTTATGATTGAACAGTTGACTTACCGCCTGGACCAGTTCGAGGGACCTCTCGACCTGCTTCTGACGCTTATCAGCAAGAATAAAGTAAGCATAACGGATATACCTATCGCTATGATCTGCGACCAATATATGGAGTATATTGAGGAGGCGCAGAAGATGGATATGGATATCGCCAGCGAGTTTATCGTTATGGCGAGTGAGCTTATGCTCATAAAGAGCCGTATGATACTGCCCCACGAGGAGGGTACCGAAAACGACCCGAGACGTGAGATTGCAGATGCGCTCCTTCTGTATCAGCAGGCAAAGCTTGCGGCGAAGGAGCTGCGCCCGAGATACGAGGAGTATTCGGGAAGATTTGTCAAGGGTACGGACGATATTCCTCCCGAGAAGGGCTTGCCCTTAAATCTCGATACGAACCTCCTTATCAAGGCTCTGAATGCGGTTATGCGGCGAATGAAGGTTGCGGAGTCAACCCGAAACCCCACCGAGCTTGTCAATCCGCTTATCAAGAGGAAGGTTGTCTCCGTCGAGGAGAAAATCGAGGAGATTTGCGCTCTGCTTGAGGAGCATGAGGAGGCGTCGCTGTTCTTCCTTCTGAAGGATGCGGACTGCAGAGCCGAGCTTGTGGCAAGGTTTATGGGTGTCTTAGAGCTTATAAAAATCCACAGAATAATGATTACTTCGATACACGTGGTTGAGGATATCGTTGAATATGACGAGACGGGACTTGAGATGATGTTCAAGCTTAATCCGGGTTACGTTCCCGGCGATATCTCGGAGAGTGAGTTCGACGCTCCCCCTCCCACCGATGACGACGATAAGAAAGAGGAAAAGAAATGACGGAAGAAATCAAGGATATTGATACCGCGGAGCAGCAGGATTCGGAAAAGACCTCCGAGGACACAGCTCCCGTGGAGGAGCGAGTCGTAATATTCGAGGAGGCTCTGGAGGCGATACTGTTCGCGGCGGGTCACCCTATATCCTACGCCACCCTCGCGAGAGTGTTCGATATGACTCCCGGTAAGGTTAAGGATAAGGTTTTCGAGTATTCTCTCAAATATAACGACCCCGCTATACCTCGCGGCGTTATTTTACTTACATACGGGGATTCCTGCCAGCTTTCGACGAAGCAGTATTACCTTAACGAGATAAGAGACGCTCTCGGAATAAAGAAAAGCGGTTCTCTTTCCACCTCGTCTATGGAGGCTCTCGCCATAGTTGCGTACAATCAGCCCGTAACAAGAATATTTGTCGACACGCTTCGCCGCGCCGATTCCTCTTACGCGATGAATAACCTTCTGGACCGCGGACTTATTGAGGCTCAGGGCAGACTTGACGCCCCCGGACGTCCTATGCTCTACGGAACTACACCCGATTTCCTCAGAGTGTTCGGTCTTAAGGATATATCCGAGCTTCCCACCACCAGCGAGGAGATAACCGATATGTTCGCCAAGGGCAAGAACGTGGAGGATACCGAGGAGGCTGTGCAGGAGGAGATGGAGTTCCCCGAGCTTGAGGGCAAGGACGGCTCCGGAGAGGAAAAGGACGCAGCATCTACCGACAGCTTTGACGGAGAGTCAGCAGATGATGGCGTATACGGCACAGACTCCCCCGACGAGTCGGCTGAGGACGACGTTTGGGGAGACGACGAGGAGATTGTAGCTACCGCCGATACCGAT
>JAFUPM010000019.1 GCA_017481225.1 Clostridia bacterium | reverse complement strand
AGGTCGGGCAACCGGCGCGAAGGTTCAAATCCTTTCTTCTCCGCCAAAAAATTCGACAAGTTTCGACTTGTCGAATTTTGTTATCCATTGCGAAAGCAATGGTAGATCATCACGACGCAGTCGTGGATATCATCCGCCTTGCCGAGTATATCTCGACAAGGCGAGTATATCATCAGCCGTAGGCTGTATCTTCTTTCGCAATGATGATATACAAAACTTCGTTTTGATGATATGCACGCCTTTGGCGTGATTGAGACGCTACAGTTCAAACCCGAACAAAAATTGACGAAAATATCTTTTGTATCGCCACTTCACACAATACCCAGTGTCCATTAGGGCACTTGGTATTTTTCTTTTGAGCGAGAGAAGAAAGGATTTGTGAACCTCTGCGCCCCCGAGCAAAGCGAGGGGCGCAGATAACGCAGCGAAGCCGAGTCGACAAGCTCGCTTGTCAGCGAGGCGAGCAAGTTGCTCCGCGAGCCTTGCGCTAAAGCGCAAGATAGGCGCACCGCGCCAAAATCCGTGAAGGATTTTTTGGCTCGCAGGAGTAAGGTTCAAACTCACACGCTTTTTTTCAATTCTGATACAAAGGGATTGCGGTTTTTGTTGACAAATAGTTGTGTTTGTGGTATAATAAAATTAATAAGTACGGCAATGTTGTTCAATTTACTATATTAAAAGGAGAGACACAATGAAAGAGTTTGTTCAACACCCCATTTATGGTGAGATCGTTTACAACGAAAGCTTTTGGACCGGAAAAAAGACGTTGACGATAAACGGAGTTTGCGCTCAACCGGTTTCGAAAAAAGAGTTTACGGTGGAAGGAAAAAAAGTCGTTATAATAGGAAGCAGCCTTATGGGTTTAAAATTGCAGATCGACAATGATATTATTGAAGTTTCTCCAAAACCGAAGTGGTATGAAATTGTTTTTGCCGTTCTTCCGCTTATCTTTTTGCTAACTTGGGGCAATAGCACTGCTCTTTGTTCCATTTTCCCGGTTGTTGGCGGTGCAATCGGCGGTGCTTTAGGCGGCATTGGTTCAACAACCTCGCTGTTGCTTATGAAGAACGCAAAATCGTTACTAACCAAGCTGCTAATCGGAATAGGTACATTTGTGGGAACTGTGTTAATTGCATTCGTTTTGGCACTTTTGATGATTCCGCTTATCGCTTGATGTGAAAATCCGAAATTTGTATTATAATTAGGGTTATTAGCCCAAAATACCAAGTGTCCATTAGGGCACTTGGTATTTTTTCAAGACATGCCATTCTTGAAAAAGCCCAAAATAAAAAGGGCGAGATAATCTATAAAGTAAACCAAGAATTAATAACCTACAAGTATAATGTATAAGGCTCAAAGTAAGCAATTATAGGTTAAAAGCAAACAAAACTTTACAAAACAGCCCATTATATAGCAAAACCGCAGGGGAAAATACCCTGCGGTTACATTTTTACTTATCGGAAATTATCTCGGCAATTTTCCTTTCGAAGAAGGGAAGCACTCTCTTCATTCCTCTGTGGTTAAGGTGACATACGTCGCCTGGCAAAAGGCAGAACTCGCGCCTAAGCTCGGGTTGGGTCATATCAATAAGGCTTTCCTCCGCATTAGTCGTGTCTATAAGAGCCACGCCCATCTTCAAGCATACGTCCTTCATTGCCGCCGTATATTCGTTACAGCTGATACCTGCAGCGTTGGGTCTGTCTCCGACCCTCCAGAAGCTGACCCCTATAAGCGTAGCCTCGGGGTACCTTTCTCTCAAGCCTTCTATCAGCGCGGAAAGTGCGCCCTTGTAGGTCGATATATTACCGCCGACATCGCCAATCTCGGCGCATTTGTTGTAGTCGTTGCGTCCGCCCTCAAAAACGATAAAGTCGCATGGCTCGTCGGGCATATCCGTGTACCGAGTGATTATTGGATTTGCTCCGCCCTCGCAGGCTGACATCGTACAGCCGTTTCTGCCAAGGTTAACGTGCTTCATTCCGTATTTTTCCGCAAGCATACCAATCCAGGTGCCGCTATGTCCGAGTGAGTGACCGCCGAAGAGGCTGTCGCCTATAAAGTAAGCTCTCTTGCCGTAGAGTACGTCGTAGTAATTTTTCACCATCACAGAGTCCTTCTTTTCTTGGATTAAAGTGCGAGAGCTAAAGACCGAAGTGCCATGTCACGAGCGCAACTCAGCTCCCGTTTGCCCTCTTTGACTATTTTACACCTATTATATCCTTCTGTCAAGAGAAAAAGCAAGCTGAAAAAATAAAAATATTTTTATAAAATTTTGTTTTTCTTAACAAAAACTCCTCCCAATGTGTTATAATTATAAGGATAAATGTTTTTTGGAGCTTATATGTTTGGATACGTGAAGCCTGTCAAGGCAGATATGCTCGTGCGTGAGTACGAGTTCTATAAAGCTACATATTGCGGCATATGCCGAGCGATGAAGCACCACACGGGCGCGCTCTCAAACGTGACCTTAAGCTATGACAGCGTCTTTCTCGCTCTTGTAAGAATGCTCTATATTGAGGACTCCGAATTCAAGGCACGCCGCCGCCGTTGCATCGCCCACCCACTTTCAAAGCGGCCTATGCTGGACGAAAATCCCGCCATAGAATACACGGCACGCGCTTTCGCCATACTGACTTACTATAAGCTTCGCGATGACCTGCACGACGAGCGCGCCTTAAAAAAGGTTGCAGTCAGCACCATTCGCCCTATTCTTGCATCTGCAAACGTGCGCGCGGCGCTTCCAAGCCTCAGCGAGATTATAGCCGAAAAGCTCGGAGCCATTACGGCTCTTGAGGACTCGGGCTGTGAGAGCGTAGACAAGCCCGCCACACTTTTCGGTGAGCTTCTTGGCGAGGTTTTTGCCTACGGACTTGACGAGTCGCAAAGAACGGCTCCTTACTACGTCGGCTATCATCTCGGACGGTTCATATATTCCGCAGATGCGGCAGAGGACTACGAGCGCGACAGAAGGGCAGGGAGCTACAACCCGTACGTTTTGAGCTACGGCGGCGAGCCTCTGACAGACGAGAATAAAAGTACGGTGAAATGCGCCCTTCTTCTGGAATGTAAAAAGCTTGAAGGTGCCGTGAACCTTCTGCCCTTCGGCTCAAGGGCAACTATTGAGAATATAATTAACAACGTCATACATCTCGGACTTGCAGACAGGATAAAGTTCCTCGACAAAAGTGCCGACACTCAACCGAAAGGAGAGACAAATTGAAGGACCCCTACAGCATACTCGGCGTTTCAAGCAACGCAACCGACGAAGAAATAAAGAACGCCTACCGCGCCCTGGCGCGTAAGTATCACCCCGATAATTACGGTGACGATAATCCCTTAAAGGACCTTGCAAACGAAAAGATGCAGGAAATAAATGCGGCATACGAGCAGATACAGAAAATGCGCTCCACCGCGTCAAGCAGCTTTAGCGGAGACTACGGCTACTCGGGCTCCTCGGGAAGCACAAGCGGCGTTTATTACACCATAAGAACCAAAATCAACGCCCGTCGCTTCAACGATGCGGAGAGACTTTTAGCCGAGGTTCCCATCGGCGAGCGCAACGCGGAGTGGCACTATTTGAACAGCGTTATTCTTATGCAGCGCGGCTACGTTAACGATGCTATGCGCGAGCTGGAGATGGCTTGCAGCCTTGACCCCTCGAACCTTGAATACCAGAGGGCAAAGGAAATGTTCAATACGGGTGCCAGAGGCTACGGCAGCACCTATTACGGTGACGGAGGCGGCTATCGCCGTTCCACAGCACAGAGCGACGCCTGCGACTGCTGCGCCAACCTTATCTGTATGGACTGCCTGTGCGAATGTCTCGGCGGTGACCTTATCCGCTGTATCTGAATATGAAGGAAACGAAGAAGATAGCCATTTCGGCTATGATGACCGCCTTGGGAGCCGTGCTGATGTCGGCAGGTGCCGTGTTCGAGGTGATAGACCTCACCGCCTGCGCTGTCGCGTCGCTCCTTGTGGTTTTGATATATATGGAGATAGGCTCGCCTTATACCTGGCTCGTCTGGCTTACTACGGCTCTTTGTACAGCGCTTATGTTCCCGGGCAGCCCCGTATGGGCAGAGTACCTTTTCGTGTTCGGAATTTACCCGATTTTGAAGGCGTATATCGAGAGGCTGCCGCGTCGCCTTTGGTTCCCCGTGAAGCTCCTCTTTATCAATGCTATACTCTGGGTTCTGATACTCCTTGTCGAGGGTGTTTTGGGTATCCCGATATTCGGCTCGGAGGGCGAGATAATGAAGCTCGTGCTTTACCTGACGGCGAACGTAGCCTTCATAGTGTACGACCTTTTTATAACCGCTATGATAAGAGTATACGTATTCAAATTTCGTAACCGCTTTAAGCGTTTCTTCAAGTGAAACAATCCTAAAAACGACTAAATTGTAAAGTATGGTATACAAAAATGACTAAAGTAGGCTTTATTTCTCTCGGCTGTTCGAAAAATCTTGTGGACACAGAGGTTATGCTTTATAATCTCCACTCAGCAGGCTATGAGATTACTCCCAAAGAGGAGGAGGCAGAAATAATTATAGTAAACACCTGCGGCTTTATAGAGAGCGCAAAGCAGGAATCCATAGACAATATCTTAGATTGCTCGGAGCTTAAAAAGTGGGGCAAATGCCGCCATATTATAGCTACGGGCTGCCTTGTGGAAAGGTACCGTGACGAGGTGATGCGTGAGCTTCCCGAACTTGATGCCATTGTGGGTGTCGGAAGTCTTGCGGACATTGCTGAGGCTTGCCGCGCTGTCATGCGCGGAGAGAAATACTCCTCCTTCCGCGACAAGGAAACCTCACCTCTCGGAGGTGACCGCATAGTTACAACCGAGCCCCATACCGCATATCTGAAAATTGCCGAGGGCTGCGATAACCGTTGCACCTACTGCGCCATTCCTCTCATACGCGGCAAGCTCAGAAGCCGTCCTATTGAGGATATTGTTGCCGAGGCGCGTGACCTTGAGTCAATGGGAGTCAAGGAGCTGAACCTTATCGCCCAGGATACCACGAGATACGGACTTGACCTTTACGGCGAATACAGCCTTGCGAAGCTTGTCAAGGCACTTACCGAGGGAACAAGTATTCCCTGGATTCGTCTGCTCTACTGTTATCCCGACAAAATCACCGACGAGCTTGTAGCAGAGCTGCGCGACAATCCGCGCCTGCTTAAATATGTGGACGTACCTATCCAACATATTTCCGACTCGGTTCTCGCCCGTATGAACCGTCACGGCGACGGCGCAACCATACGCGACGCGATAAAGCGGCTCTGCGAGAGCGTTCCGGGCATCACCCTGCGTACAACCGCTATGGTTGGCTTCCCGGGTGAGAGCGAAGAGGACTTCACCGAGCTTTGCGAGTTCGTGAAGGAGGCGAGATTTGACCGCTTCGGCGCCTTTACCTTCTCCCCCGAGGAGGGTACTGCAGCCGCCGATATGGACGGACAGATTGACCCGCAGACAAAGCAAGACAGATACGATATACTGATGCAAACACAGCTGACCGTCACCGAGGAGAAAAACGAAGAGAAGATTGGGAAAACTCTCACCGTGCTTTGCGACGGTTATGACACCGTAGCCGAGATTTACTACGGCAGAAGCGAGGCGGACGCCCCCGACGTTGACGGCAAGGTTTACTTCAAATCCCCGAGAAAAATCAACACGGGTGCCTTCGTAGACGTAAAAATCACCGAAGCCCTTGACTATGACCTCGTCGGAGAGGTCCTCGTGTAACACCAAAAGATTAAACATTAAGGATGGATAGAAAATGAAAAAAACAGCTTTGAATCTCCCAAACACTCTTTCCTTTATTCGCGTTCTTTTAGTACCCGTTTTCGTCGCCGCGCTCCTATTTATGAGAGATATTCCCCTGTGGGGTATGATAGTCCCGGCTATAATCTACGTTATCACGGGACTTACTGATATGCTCGACGGAAAGATAGCGAGAAAGTATAATCTTATCACCGATTTCGGCAAGTTTATCGATCCTCTTGCAGATAAGTTTATGGTTCTTTCTTCAATGATTGCCATACTCGTGTGGATGATACTTCGCGGCGAGGTGACTCTCGCTCTCATTTTCGTTTGGGTCGTGTTGATTATACTCTTAAGAGAGCTTGGCGTTACCAGTCTTCGCCTCGTTGTAGCAGGCAACTCGGGCATCGTAGTTGCGGCAAGTCTCCTTGGTAAGATAAAGACCGTCTCCCAAATGGTAGGCACCGTAGTTCTTATCATAGAGCCCATAATACCCTTCTTCTGTGACAATCATATTCTCTCCTACGCGTTTATGGCTGTTATGGCTTTCACCACTCTATTCTCGGGTCTCGATTACCTGAAGGCTTATCTCCCTCATATCGACACAAATAAGTAAAAGCCTATACCCGTGTTGAGAATTTCGGGCATTTTTTCCACAAAAAGCACAGAATTTAAACCCATTTAGCTACAAATTCCGTGCAAACGTCCCCGACCCTATGGAGAAAATACCTGTCCTCGAGTTTCCCTAATGCATTATACCGTCGGCTTTCGCTCTCCATTTGCGCGTTTGCCGCAATTACCGCTGACTTTTTGTTCTCTCCTTGTACGTTTACCTTAATGCTTATTGTGGGACGAAAAGCTACGGCGCAAAAAGAAAACCAAGGTCCTTTAAGACCTTGGTTTTTTCATTCATTTTTTATAAATGTTGCACTTATAATGACAATTCGCTTATATTTGCAAGCCACCCCGTGCTTATTATTTACTCAGGCATCTGCGCACCACAGAACCTATCTCATCGGCTAACTCGTGGGCGTCCTTCTTTCGCCCGTCAATAAGCCACTGATATATTGCGTTCGATACTGCACCGACCACCATGCTTGCCACAACCTCGGCAGAGGCGGGAAGCACGAGCCCTGCCTTCACGCCCTCGTTAAGTCGCGCGTAGGTGTCTTTGTAATTCTGCTCGGACAGTATAAAAATTACTAGTGGGGAAATAGAGCTTTTAATGATATTGTCAACCTGTGTCTGGTGGCGCGAAATAAAGTCAACCACCTGCTTTGCATATCCTACGTAGTAGTCAATAGCTCCCTCGGGCTTGCCGCCCTTCCAGATTATATCGTCGAATTTGTCGCGAAGTCCCTTAGCAAAGGAAGCAATGTAATCGTATTTATCCTTGTAGTGCTTGTAGAAGGTGGTGCGGCGAACTCCTGCCTTGTCGCACAGCTCGTTAACCGTCATATCCTCAATAGGCTTTTCAACAAGCAGCTCCATAAAAGCCTCGGATATTGCCTTCTTTGTTTTTCTAACGCGTAAATCTTCCTTGCGGGGCATCTCAAAAGTCCTTTCTGATAACTCGCCGCCTTTTGCGGCATCTAGGTCGAATTATATCACTTTTTCTTGATAAAGTCAAGTCAGTTTTTGGGACATTTTCCTAAATATTATTAAATATTCCAAATGAAGGAACTGTGTGGGATGAAAGCGAAAGAAAAATTGTTAAAAAATAAACAATTGCTCTTGACTAAACCGTAGAGATATGCTAATATAATAAAGGTAAAAAAGATTACAAAGAAGGAGAAAACAATGGCAACCTACAACAAAAAGAATATTGAGAACGTAGAAGTATCAGGCAAAACCGTTCTCGTCCGCTGTGATTTCAACGTACCTATGAAGGACGGAGTTATCACCTCCGATAAGAGAATAGTCGGAGCACTCCCCACAGTAAAGTATCTTCTTGACAAGGGCGCGAAGGTTATCCTTTGCTCTCATATGGGCAAGCCTCACAACATCTTCACTGAGGGCTTCGGCCTTACCAAAAAGGAGAAGAAGGCTGTTGAGAAGCTCCCCGAGTCCGAGCGCGCAGCTGCAACCGCAGAGTACCTCTCCAAGGCAGTATCCTCCGACAAAAAGAAGCTCACTCTTAAGCCCGTTTGCGCAAGAATTAACGAGCTTCTCGGCGAGGAGAAGGTAGTATTCGCAGAGGATATTATCGGCGAGGACGCAAAGGCTAAGGTAGCCGCACTTAAGCCCGGCTACGCAGTTCTTCTTGAGAACACCAGATTTGACGCAAGAGAAGAGAAAAACGGCCGAGACTTTGCCAAAGAGCTTGCAGCTATGGCAGATATCTTTGTTAACGATGCCTTCGGCGCAGCTCACAGAGCGCACGCATCTACCGCAGGTGTTGCAGATTACATTCCCGCAGTTTGCGGTTACCTTATCGAGAAGGAGCTTTCCGTTATGGGTAAGGCTCTCGAGGCACCCGAGCGTCCCTTCGTTGCTATCCTTGGCGGCGCAAAGGTTGCCGACAAGCTTAACGTTATCGAGAACCTTCTTAACAAGGTAGACACCCTTATCATCGGTGGCGGTATGGCGTTCACCTTCGCTGCTGCAAAGGGACTTTGCGTTGGTAAGTCTCTCCTTGACGAAACTAAGCTCGACTACTGCCGCGATATGATGAAGAAGGCAGAGGAGAAGGGCGTTAAGCTTCTTCTTCCCGTAGATAACGCTATCGCTGACAGCTTCCCCAACCCCATTGACGGTCCTATCGACGTAGAGTACGTTGACTCCGACAGCATTCCTGCCGACAAGGACGGTCTCGACATCGGTCCCAATACTGCAAAGCTCTTCGCAGATGCAGTTCTTTCCGCAAAGACCGTTGTATGGAACGGCCCCATGGGCGTATTTGAGAACCCCACCCTTGCAAAGGGTACCGTTGCAGTGGCTGAAGCACTTGCCGCAAGCTCCGCAACCACCATCGTAGGCGGCGGT
>JAFUPM010000003.1 GCA_017481225.1 Clostridia bacterium | reverse complement strand
GTCAATAAGATTGACCGCCCCGATGCAAGACTTGACGAGATAGGCGACGAGGTTCTGGAGCTTCTTCTCGAGCTTAACGCCACCAACGAGCAGCTCGACTCTCCTATGCTCTTCTGCTCGGGCAGGGCGGGAACGGCGTCCTTCGACCCCCACACCCCCGGCACCGACTTAAAGCCCTTGCTCGACACAATCCTTGAATATATGCCTGCTCCCGAGGGCGAGGAGGACGAGCCTGCGCAGCTTCTCGTTTCCTCTATCGACTATAACGAGTTCGTCGGAAGAATAGGTATCGGCAGAATAGAGCGCGGCTCTATTAAGCAGGGTCAGGGCGTTGCTATCTGCAACTACCACAACCAGGGCAAATCCCGCCCCGCGAAGATTGTCTCTATCTATCAGTTCGACGGACTTAAGAGAATTCCCGTTGAGTCTGCGCAGGTGGGAGATATCGTTTGCTTCTCGGGCTGCGAGGATATAGAAATAGGTGATACGGTCTGCTCCCCCGCTTGCGTTGAGCCCCTTGAATTCGTTAAGGTTGGCGAGCCTACGATGGAGATGACCTTCTCCGTAAACGACTCCCCCTTCGCAGGTAAGGAGGGTAAGTTCGTTACCTCCCGTCACTTAAGAGCAAGACTTTATAAGGAGCTTCTCAAGGACGTCTCTCTCCGCGTTACCGACGGTGAGACCACCGACTCCTTCCGCGTTGCGGGCAGAGGCGAGATGCACCTTTCCATACTTATCGAGAATATGCGCCGCGAGGGCTACGAGCTTTGCTGCTCAAACCCCAGAGTTCTCTTCAAGGAGATTGACGGCGTGAAGTGCGAGCCTATCGAGGACGTTATCGTTGACGTTCCCGAGGAGTACGTTGGCTCGGTTATGGAGAAGCTTGGCTCCCGTAAGGGAACACTTAACGATATGCAGCTTCACGGCAAGCGCCAGAAGCTCTTCTACACCATACCCACCCGTTGCCTCTTCGGCTACAGAAGCGAGCTGCTTACCGACACTCGCGGAGAGGGACTTATCTCCTCGCTGTTCGCAGGCTACGAGCCCTTCAGAGGCGAGATTAAGACCCGCTTCACCTCCTCTCTCGTTGCAAGCGAGAAGGGCGTTACCACCACCTACGGCCTCTACCAGGCGCAGGACAGAGGACCTCTCTTCGTCGGTCCCGCTACCCCCGTTTACGAGGGAATGATAGTTGGCGAGAACCCCAAGCCCGACGATATAGAGGTTAACGTCTGCCGCGAAAAGCACCTTACTGCTATCCGTTCCTCGGGCGCTGACGAGAAGCTGACCCTTATCACTCCCGTGCAGCTCTCTTTAGAGGAGGCCATCGAGTTTATCACCGATGAGGAGCTTATCGAGGTTACCCCCAAGTCCATAAGACTTCGCAAGGTTATCCTTGACACCCCCTCTAGAAAGCGTCTCCAGGCGCAGAAGCGCGCGGCTCTCAAGGAAAGCAAATAATCATTTCTGAAATGAAAAACACAGGGCGAGACCGACTGAAACGTCGGACTCGCCCTTTACTTGCGGAGTATTGGTAACCTTAATGTATGAGCCGGCGGCTTTTCTATGCGCTTCAGCCCAAAAAACGGTTCCTGCGGACATCTTTTTAGGCTTGCACATTTTTCTTACGCCTTTTATTTTACTCAGCAACAAAAACCCTAATTTCGCCCTCACGGATTATTCTTGCCGAAACGCACGGCTCTTTAAAAAAATAGATATTTGTAATCTTAACTTTACAAATCAGCGGCTTTTTGCCCGAAATTCTTGGGGAGAGATGCCCGTCTTTGCCTTAAAAATTCTACTGAAATAGCAGGCGTTATCAAAGCCCAGCATATCCGCGACCTCTCCGACGGATATCTCGGTATCGGGTAGCAGGAGCTTCGCCCGTCTTATGCGAAGCGAATTCTTGTAGTCGATAGGCGACATACCAAGCTCGGACTTGAAAAGGCGGAAAAGATGAGCTTCGCTGAGGAAGCACATCTGTGCAAGCTCACCGACGGAAATATCCTCTGTGAAGTGGTTATTTACGTACTCCACGGCGGGGCTTATCCTCGTAGGAGCGCTGTTTTTTCCTTGCCTTCTTACAAACTCCAAAAGCTCGCATATCATAGACACACAGCGAAAGCCCCCGTCGGGCAGGAGCGTGATTTTGCGAAGCTCCTCGGAAATGTCGAATATATTTTTGGGAGCAGAGTCTGTGACCAGGTGAGGAAGGCTTGAGAATACTATTTCCTCGGAGTCCTTTGCATCTTGGACCGTAAGATTAATTCTGTATAGGTCGAGGGTTCTCTCCGGCGCCGCTACGGAGTGGCGCGCTCCCTTTGGCAGATATATAAGCGCACCGGGTGAAAGATGAGCTTCACAGCCTTCCCAGCGGTATACACATTCGCCCCCTGCCAGCAACACAAATCCGTTATACCCTCTACCCTCGGGGTGGGAGCAAAGAGACCAGGAGTTGGTTTGCCTTATAACCGATACTGCCGATATGGCGTAGGGGATTGTCAACAGGTCGTTTATATCTACGGTTTTCATATATTTACCTCGCCGTGCTTTGATTATTTGGCTTTTTCAGCTGCTTTAAGCTAGGTAGCAAGCTAAATAAATTGTAGCATTTATTTTTACGTCTGTCAAGGAAAATGATAGTTTTGTTCAACAAAATGCAAATATCTGTCATTTACATATACCGAGGTCGGTGATAGAATAGAATTGACAAAAATTGAAGGAGGCTCACAAAATGAGCGTAAAGTACAAGGTAAACGGCGGCTGCGTTTTATGCCTTATGTGCGTATACGAATGCCCCGTTGGAGCTATCACTATCGAGGAGAACGTTTCTACGGTTATCGACCCCGATAAGTGTATCGGCTGCGGAAGCTGCTACAGAAATTGCCAGACAGGCGCAATAGTAAAGGTGGAGGACGTAAGATGATTTTCTTTGAATATAAGAACGGTAAGGTTATGACGGGACGGGAGGAAATTCCCGTTTACGGCGAGTACGACGTAGTCGTTGTCGGCGGCGGTATGGCAGGCACGGGTGCGGCGCTGGCGGCTGCAAAGGGCGGCGCTAAGACTATTATTGTAGAGAATACCTCTGCTCTCGGCGGCATTGCCACTATGGGACTTGTAAATATCCCTCTCGACTTCGTCTCGGGTGTAGGAACCGAATTTTTCACCGAGATGGATAAGATAAACGGACTGAGAGCCAGAAACTCCGACCCCGAAAAGCACAAGCTCACCTTCGACAGACTCGTAAAGAAATACGGCTGCGATATGCTTCTCGTAACCCCCCTTATCGACACTATCGTAGAGGGTAACGAGGTAAAGGGAATTGTGGTACATACAAAGCAGGGCAAGCGTGCGATTTTAGGTAAAGCCTTCGTTGACGCCTCGGGTGACTCCGATCTTGTTTACTTTGCAGGCGGAGAAACTATGACGGGTAGGGAAGAGGACGGTATGTCTATGGGCTGCTCGCTTGAGTTCGTCCTTGGCGGCGTTGACTTCGACACCTACTACAACTCCGACCTTAACAAAAACGACCCGAAGTGGTATAAGTTTATCCCCGAGCAGCTCGCACTCGGCAATCTCCCCTACGAGATTGACAACCATCTTAACTGGCTCACTCATATCCCCGACAGACCCGAGCATTGCGGTATGGACGAGGTGAGCATTTGCTTCGCTCATTCGAGAAACTGCTATCCCACAGACAACTCAGACCTTACGAGAATGTATATCGAGGGCAGGGAGCAGGCGGTTATCCTCGCTAAATTTATCCGCGAGAACGTGCCCGGCTTTGAAAAATCCTACCTCTCCTACACAGGCTCGCTGCTTGGCGTCAGAGAGTCGAGAAGAATTCTCGGCGAGTATATTTTCACAGGCTCGGACATCGCATATGCGAGAAAGTTCGACGACGTTATTGCCATAAGTCAGCACGGCTTCGACCTCCACGGCTTCAAGGAGCCCGGCAATATGAAGTGGTTCCGCGGTAAGCTTCCCGACGGCAGAGAGGCTTATATCTCAAACCGCGCAGGCTGGGGCTCGCAGCTTCCTCCCGAGGACGGTCTGCCCAGAGTAAATATGGTCGAGCTTGTGCCCGACGGTATGTATTGCTACGATATCCCCTACCGTTGTCTGGTCCCGGCCGGAGTAGGCCGGTTGCTTGTCGCGGGCCGCTGTGCGTCAATGACGCACGAAGCTATGGGATCCACCCGTGTCATGTCCACTTGCATGGCCATGGGTGAAGCTGCCGGAAAGGCCGCACGAATCGCCTTGCTCAACGGTGTGTCCCCGGCTGAGGTCGATGTCGCGAAAGTTAGGGCGGCACTGCGTGCCGAAGGCGCTTATCTGAGAGATTGAATAGCTCGAATCGCATGGCTTCATTCAAACACATATTATTACTTCTTGCATCGGTTGTCGCGCTTTCCGCCTCAGCCCAAAATCTGCGGGAGAAGTTTCGAGAAAATCCGGACATGGCAGGCGGAGTCTATTACGTCTATACGTTCGACGACCCGGAGACAACGTCTCCGCCCGAAGGCTATCGGCCGGTGTATATCAGCCACTATGGCCGGCATGGCTCCCGATGGCTTCTGAGCGACGAAGAATACGAACAGGTATTCCGTGTTTTCGACGGTGCGGCCGACAGATCGGTGCTGACACCGTTCGGCGAAGAGATACATCGGCGGGTGCGGGAGGTGTATGAAGACGGCATTCATCGAGCCGGCGATCTCTCGCCGTTAGGCGTTCGGCAGCATCGCGGCATTGCCGAAAGAATGTTTCGATCATACCCTGAACTGTTAAGCGATGATGCGGCCATTGAGGCGCAAGCGACCGTTGTCGTGCGGTGCGTATTGAGTATGGCCGTTT
>JAFUPM010000018.1 GCA_017481225.1 Clostridia bacterium | reverse complement strand
GTTCAAGCTCTGACATACCAGAGCTGAACCGCCAAGACTTTTTGGTGGAAAGTACAGGGCTCGAACCTGTGACCCTCTGCTTGTAAGGCAGATGCTCTCCCAACTGAGCTAACCTTCCGTTTCGTGCTTTAATATTATACCAAAAGCTACTATATTTGTCAACCCCTTTTCGCAAAAATAAATTGTTTTTTCTTTTTTCAAGCCCGAAGGTTTCTCCGGGTTAATGTGCCGTTACAATTTCAAACCTCCTTTTCAGTAAAACCGGCGTCCCTAAGCTTTGGCAAATCTTTGCTATAAAAAATGCCCGCAAAAACGGGCATTTTTTAATTATGTCACCACCCGTGTCGCGTTTTCGGGCGGTTTTGTGCTTTTGCTCAGTTGAAATAATAGGGCTTGCCGGTTTTCTCCGACTCGTAAATACCCTCGAGTATTCGGGTAACTGTGGCAGCCTGCTCGGCGGTTACGCAAAGCTCGCCCTCGCCGAGTATAGCATCGATAAAGCAGCCCGCCTCAAGGTCCATAGGCTTCTCGCTTGCGCCTGCGAAGAAGTCAACCTCGCCTGCCGAAAGCTCGGGGACGGTTATAAAGCGCTTGCCGTGAGAGACGCCGTTTATACGAAGCTCGCCCTCCTTGGGCATATCCGCGCCGCCCTTGTCTCCGCAAATCAAGGTTACGGCTTCCTTTTCGTCCACGTAATTCAAAGCCCAGCTTGCGCGAAGATTGATTACCGCGCCGTTTTTCATTACAACAAAGCCGAAGGCGGAGTCCTCCGCAGTAAAGCGCTCGGTATCCCAATCGCCCCAGGTGTTGCCCGTTTCGGTTTGCTTATTTAACTTATGGAAGGTTTTGCCCACGCAGAAGGCAGGCTCGTAATTATCCATAACGTAAAGAGTAAGGTCTAAGGCGTGAGTGCCGATATCAATAAGCGGACCGCCGCCCTGCTTCTCCTCGTCAATAAATACGCCCCAGGTGGGTACGGACCTACGCCTTATAGCCGTAGCCTCGGCATAGTATATTTCGCCGAAGGTGCCGTCCTCGGCAAGCTTTTTCAGATGTATGCTGTCGGGTCGGTATCTGTTCTGATATGCAACCGTAAGCAGCTTACCCGACCTGTCGCGGGCAGCAATCATACGCTGTGTCTCCTCGTAGCTTGTAGCCATAGGCTTCTCACACATAACGTGCTTTCCTGCATCAAGTGCCGTGACAGTCATCTCACAGTGCACCTTGTTGTGGGTAAGTATAAGAACCGCATCAACCTCGTCGCTTGCGACAAGCTCTCTCCAATCGGTGTAAACCTTAGCGCCCTCGCAGCCGAACTTCTCCCTTGCCGCCTCAGCGCGCTCGAGGGAAATATCGCAGAACGCAACCACCGTAGCCTTGGGATTGTTTTTATACGCGGGCAGGTGCTTCGCCATAGCTATGCCGCCGCAGCCCACAACTCCTATTCTAACCTGTTTCATATTTCTCCCTCCTGCATTTTCGCTTCAAAGCCCTTGATATTCTCAAAGGACCTGCGAATGTATTCAATGTAATCTATTGGGTAGGAGCCAACCTCGAGAATGAATGTATCAACTCCCGCCTCACGGGCAGCCTTGTAGCACTCGTAGGCGCGGCACTTGCCCTCGCCTGCTATAGCGTGGGGATATGCCGTAGGGTCGGAGATGTCCGCACGCGGGTCCATATCTCTTATATGAAGAGCCGAAAGCCGCTTGCCGTACTCCCTTGTGAGAAGGACGGGGTCCCGTCCTGCCGCCGTCGCCCAGAAGATATCAAGCTCCGAGGTAAAGCCCTCGATTTCATCAAGCAAAAGTCTCACTCTGTCGGCTCCGTCCTCATACTCCTGCTTGTGGTTATGATAGCCGTAAGTGATACCCCGTGTATCAAAAATCGCCTTTGCCGCCTTGATATCGTCTAAGAGAATTTGGTACTCTCCCTCGTCAAATCTTCTAAGGGGAACTATGGGAACGTAGACCTTCTTTATACCGAGAAGGTCGATATATTCAAGAGCTGTCTCGGTGTCGGAGGGCTTCACGTGAGCCGCAATTGCCGTGAGCCCGAAGCGGTCAAGGAGCATCTTAAATTCCATAGGTGTGAGCCCGTAATAGCCCGCAAGCTCGAGGTTTCTTACCCCTGCCTCGGAGAGTGCCTTAAGCACCGTCTCAAGCCCAAGCTCTGCAATCTGCGGCTTGACCGAGTACATCTGTAAACCAATCTTAACTTCACTCATTACGCCCACCACATTTCCGAGGGCTTCTCGGTTATGATAATGCCCTTCATAAATTCTACAGCCTTCAGAAGTCCTTCCTTCGGGGACATTAAGGAGTCCTCGTGCTCAATGGAAACGGTGCCGTCGTAGCCAACCACAAGCAGCTGTGAGATAATCTTTTTCCAATAAAGCGCATCATTGCCCCAGCCGAGAGTTCTGAACACCCAGGACCTGCCCGAAAGCTCGCCGTAATGCTTGGTATCGAGGACGCCGTTTTTGCGCACGTTATGCTGATTTAAGAGTGTGTCCTTGGCGTGGAAGTAGTAAATTGCATCGCCAAGCTCGTTTATGACGTCAACGATATCCATACCCTGCCAAATAAGGTGGGAGGGGTCAAGGTTTGCGCCTATCATATCGCCGACAGCACTACGCAGGCGAAGAAGGGTTTCGGGGTTGTATACCATAAATCCGGGGTGCAGCTCCAAAGCAATTTTCTTTACATCCGCCTCACGGGCAAACCTCGTTGCCTCGCGCCAATAGGGTATCAGAACCTCGTTCCATTGGTAATCAAGCACCTCAAGATACTCGCTGGGCCAAGGGCAGGTTACCCAAGAGGGCTGCTTTGCATCGGGGTCGGAGCCCGCGCAGCCCGAGAAGGTTATAACGGTCTCAACTCCAAGCTGACCTGCAAGGGTGCAGGCGGCGCGGAAATCGCGCTCAAAGGACGCGGCAATCTCCTTGTTCGGGTGGATGGGGTTGCCGTGAACGGCAAGGGCGGATATTTCCATACCGTGACGGGCAAAGGTAGCTAAAAGCTCCTCTCTTTTCTCCCCGTCGGCGGCGAGCAGAACGGCATCGGCGTGGGCGCGCCCGGGATATCCCCCGACACCAAGCTCAAGCTGGGTTACTCCTATACTGCTAAGATACTCAAGGCTCTCGTCAAGCGACATCTGCCCGAGAGCCGAGCTTACAACGCTAAGTTTCATATAAATATCCTCTCTTTCAGCAAAAATCTCCACACGGGGTGGGGCTTAATCTAAATTCAGAAGGTTTCCTTCATAACCTCGCGAGTCTCCGATGACCTTTTCGCAAGCTCCATAACCTTAAAGACTCTCTCCATATCGCGCCTTGTGACGAAGGTGTCCGAGCCCTCTCTAGCAGCCTTAACAAAGTTTCTGTAGAAGGCGGTTTTGTCACCTCTTACAACCTCGATAGGAAGCTCCTCAACGGTCTCGCTTCTGCGCTTAGCCATAGTCTTGGTAAATCCGTTACCCGCGTCAACTCCCACAAGCTGGTCGTCGTGGCGGATAAGGCAACGAAGCATCTTTCCCTCAACCTTGAAGTTGCGCCAGTTGTCTATCTGGAGCGTTCCGTCGTCTGCATGTATCTGCCAACGGGGCAGCTCAACGAAGCAGTTCGTGTCTACAACTATGCGATAAGTCAGACCCGTGTCAAATTTAACCTCAAGATTAAAGCCGTCGTCAACCTCCTCGCCCTGTCTGTAGGAGTAGTCGCAATAAACCGATACAACCTTGCCCTTGACGAACTGCAGCATCTGGTCAATGAGGTGAACACCCCAGTCCATCATCATACCGCCACCCTGGGCTGCGCTCTTTCTCCACGCGCCGGGAATTCCGTTAGCACCCATAACTCTCGACTCGATAAGGTAGGTTTTGCCAAGAAGGTTATTATCCACAATATTCTTTACCGTAACAAAATCGTCGTCCCACCTTCTGTTCTGATGGGGGGAGAGCTTTACTCCTGCGCGCTCTGCCGCATCGTACATTTCTTTAAGCTCCGAAAGGTTCATTGCCGCAGGCTTCTCCACAACAACGTGCTTTCCTGCCTTTGCCGCTGCAAGAACGTAGGGAATGTGAGCGTCGTTCGGTGTAGCAATTACAACCGCGTCAATACTCTTATCGTTCCATATTTCCTCGGCAGAGGAAAAAACGTGTAATCCAAGACCTTTAGCAAACTCCTCGCGCTCGGGAGAAATATCGTAAATTCCCGCAGTCTCGATGAAGTCCTCGCTTACAACGGCGTTGTATCTTTCGAACGCCTTCTCTCTGTGGAAATTACCCATTCCACCGTAGCCAATAATCGCAAATTTCATAACACACCTCAAAAAAAGTTATTGACAAATTCCTTGTCTAATGCTATAATAGCATAAAAAGTTGCTATTTTCCTCGCAATATGGCAGAAATGTTTCTCATTTTTTGACTTTATATAGGAAAATATATAGGAGAGAATAATATGGAGAATTTACTTTACGAATATTTCAGAGATAAAGATGAGAAGATAACAATATCCCGCAGCTCCGCTATGGCGGTACAGCCTCACTTTCACAGAAACGTAGAGGTCCTCTATATTCTCTCGGGCTCGGTATCAACGAAAGTGGGTGACGAGCAGTTCACAGCGGAGGAGGGAGACATTATTTTCGTACATAACTACTCCGTCCACTCCTTCAACAACGTCCATACCAAATACTTTTTGATTCTTCCCCCCTATTACGCCCAGGACATTGACAAAAAGCTTTCCAAAAGCACACTGCCCCCCTACCTTTCGGATAAGGAATTCAACAAAACTCTCCTACCTATATTTGAAAAAATTTACGATGAATTCGACACTATGCCCTCCCTTGTGAAAAAGGGATACCTTAACGTGCTGTTTGGCTCGCTGCTAGCACATTACCCCTCCGTACCCGTGGAGAAGCCTGCTGATATTGACTTTATTGTAAAGGTGCTGCACTACGTAGAGGAGCATTACTCAGAGCCTATAACACTTGATTCCATATCCTCGGTTTTCGGCTACAATAAGTATTACTTCTCGAGAATATTCAACCGCTGTGTTGGCGAGAATCTTTCAAGCTACGTTAACACCGTAAGGCTTCGCTATTTTATGAAGCAGATGAAGGCAGAGGCAAGCCCCAGAATATCCAAGGTAGCTCTTGCCTCGGGCTTTGAATCTATCCCGACCTTCTACCGTTGCTTTACGAGAGCCTACGGTATTTCACCGAAGGAATACTTCGGCTCAACGAACGGGTGACTGTATCGAAAAAATATCATATACTCTAGGTAGACCTTTTTTTATAAACGTATTGACAAAGAGAGTAGCGGTGTGCTATACTCAACATAAAGTACAAATATTTTAGCAAATAACCGAAAGGACTATCCTATGACACTCTGTGAAGAACTGTATTTTGACATCACCCTCACCGGCACCAGAGCAGACCTTAAAAAGTTTGTTAGCTTCCTTCGCTCAGGCGGCCTTGAGGATTTCTTTGAGTTCAGCTCCGAATATATAAGCTACGATGACCTTTTTGAGGAAGTTCCTCCTATGGATAACACCTATATTCAATTCTCCAACGAGGACTTCGGCATTGAGATTGAGGAGCTTGACGTTGACGAGTTTCTCGACGTATTCTGTAGGGCAGCGAAGGACCTCTCCGTCTCGGGCAGACTCTACGACATAGACGACGAGGAGTTCTGCTTTGAAAGTGACAAGGGCGACTCCTACTACGTAAATATGCGCAAGATTTCCAGCTTCAACGAAGACGAGCTTCGCCCGAAGGAAGAGGACGAGGACTATTAATTTCACCAATAAGGCTAAGGGACAAGGTCGATTCTTCACGGCTTTGTCCCTATTTTTGTAAATAATGGTTGTCAATTTTAGTAAAAAACACCCCAACTATAATCAAAAAAGTCGCTATTAGTCAAGCCAAAAACTACCGCAAATCTAACTAAAAAAGCACTGCAAATAGGGTAAGGTTCTTAACGGAGATTTTGCAGCTTGACAAAAGTGCAGGCGTCGCATTTGAGTGGTCAAATGCTGATATGGGCTAATCCAAAACCCCAATACGCGAACCCCCAATACGCGAACCCCCAAAGCTCATACTTCGCTTCGGGGAACCCCTATACAAGCAGAAAAAGAGAGAACATTTGTTCTCTCTTTTTCTGTTAGTGATGTTTTTGCTGACGCAAAAGTGATGTTATGCTCCGCATAATGATGTTGCTCGCCATTTGCTACGCAAATACAAGCTCGCAATGATGTGATGTTTGCCCGCTGTGCCGAAGGCACAACATCATTCACGCAGTGAACATCACTGCCGCAGGCAACATCATTTGCCCGTGAGGGCAAACATCGTTTAGCGTGATACTCCGCTTGGAGTATCACGCTATTAAGCAGGGCTTTCGAGCTTTAAGAATACATATTATTACAGGAAAGGTAGTTATAGAGCATCTCTCCGTGATTTTGCTCTTCCTTCTGTATATGAGCAAGAGTGTCGCGCAGGGTGGGGCTTGAAAATTCGAAAATTCCCGTGTTGTATACACTCGAGACGTGCTTTTCCATAGAGAGGGCGTCGCGGCAAAGGTAAGCGTCGTTTTGCTTCTCTCCAGCACTCACTCCCGACACCTTGCACTCAAGCTTCGCGCTGACCGCCGAGGGTGACGCCTCGGGCATCTTCACCTCTGTTCCCGAGAGAATTTCGGTGATGGTGTTAAGGTGCTTTTGTTCATTCGTTTTGAGATTGGTAAATAGTGTCTTAAGCTCGGGGTCGTGGGCTGCATCGGAGTACTTGCCGTACTTCTCAATGCAAATCTGCTCCTGTGACTTCAGGTCCTGAAGCAGCGAAGTTTCCTTCTGTGTGAGTGTCATATTTGTCCTCCTAACTTTTTCGCCTTTCGGCTCTGTTAGGATTTTTGACAAACCCCGTGGCAATTATACACCCAAGAAGAAAGCTTATTCAGTTTTCTTTATCGGGGATATACTCCATAATATCCTCGACCCTGCAGCTGAGCTCCGCACAAAGCTTGTTCACCGTTTTGCTCTCGATATTATCATTCGCCTTTAGCCGTCTTACGGTCTTGCTGTCTATTCCGCACTCCTCGCGCAGCTTGTAGGTGCTGAATCCCTTTTGCTCCATAGTGACCCAAAGCTTATCAAAAACTATCATTTTTATTCCTCCGTATCAATATTTATTATGGGGATTATAAGCCTATTTATTAAGGGGATATAATCCCCATATAAGGAGATTGTTATTTAAAGCATAAATTGCGGCAGCAGGCACGATTTTTAGGCTCTCGCCGAGGGGTCTAAAGGCAGTTTTCGGCCGTTAATTAAAACAGCAAAGGTATAACGCACTGCCCTTTAGGTCAAGGCGGTATGCAAAAGGGACGAGAAAGCCTCGTCCCTTTGATATTCAAAAACTGCTTTACGGTGGTTGCCCTTATCGCTACTATTCGCGCACGCGACAGCCTTTGTCTTTTTGCTATTGCTTTTGAAGCAGCTTACGCACGGGTAAGATATCCCTCTCTGTAGAGAAGCTCTGCGATAAGCACAGCGCCGCCTGCGGCACCGCGGAGAGTGTTGTGGGAAAGTCCTACGAACTTATAGTCGTATACGGTATCCTCACGGAGTCTGCCGCAGGACACACCCATACCGCCGTACAGGTCGCGGTCAACGCCTGTCTGAGGACGGTTCTCCTCCTCAAAGTAGGTGATAAACTGCTCGGGCGCCGAGGGCAGACCGAGAGTCTGGGGCTTACCCTTGAAGCTTCTCCAAGCCTCGAGGATTTCCTCCTTGGTGGGCTTCTTGTCAAACTTTACGAACACCGCCGCCATGTGACCGTCGGTAACGGGAACTCTGAGGCACTGAGTAGTAATAACGGGAGAGGTAGCGGGAACAATCTTGCCATTCTCAACCTTACCCCAAACTCTCAGGGGCTCCTTTTCGCTCTTCTCCTCCTCGCCGCCGATGAAGGGAATGAGGTTATCTATCATTTCGGGCCACTCCTTGAAGGTTTTACCCGCGCCGCTGATAGCCTGGTAGGTTGTAGCTACAACCTCCTTGATGCCGTACTTCATAAGGGGGGTAAGCGCGCCCACGTAGGATTGGATAGAGCAGTTGGGCTTAACTGCAATAAATCCGCGCTTCGTGCCAAGTCTAGCCTTCTGCGCCTCAATAACCTCAAGGTGAGCGTCGTTAATCTCGGGAATAACCATAGGAACGTCGGGTGTCCATCTGTGAGCGGAGTTGTTGGAAACTACGGGAATTTCCGCCTTCGCGTATCTCTCCTCAAGAGCGCGGGTCTCGTCCTTAGAAAGGCTTACAGCGCAGAACACGAAGTCAACGAGTCCCTTTACTGTGTCGATATCCTCGGAGGAAATAACGTCCATATCCGCAATCCACGCGGGGCAATCCGCCTTCATCTTCCATCTGCCGCATACAGCCTCGGAATATTTCTTGCCCGCAGAGCGAGAGCCTGCAACAAGGGCGGTAATCTCAAAATAGGGATGCTCGTGAAGGAGCATTATAAATCTCTGGCCAACCATGCCTGTTGCGCCGATAATACCAACTCTTAACTTTTCCATTACAGAAACCAACCTTTCAAATCAAGGTCCTTCGGGACCAAAATATTTAACGCATATAATTTTAGCACAGTAATCTCGGATAGTCAATGATTTTATGAAATTTTCTCTACTCCCTTCAAATAAACCCCAAAAGCCGCCCCGCCATTTGTATAAATTGCAAAAAGAAAACCGAGGCACGCAGAGAGAATCGCGCCTCGGTTGGGAGCTTTACCCGACTATGTAGCCTAAAGCTTGTTAATGATACTGACCTTATCGGGTGTGATGCCTAGAGAGTGCTGTGCATCTGCTAACTCTTGGCAGCCCTCAGGTAATGCAGCTTAAGCCTTATTGATAATGCTGACTCTGTCGGGAGTGATGCCCGTAGTCTCGTAGACGATGCTGAGTATCTGCGCCGTCTCGGCAGCCTGGAGGGACTCCGCGCTGACGATAACGCTTACAGCGCCCTCGGAGATAACCGCAACGCACTCCTCGAAGCCCTTCGCCTTTACAAGGCTTTCGATATTCGCCTCGTTCTGGATATCCACGGCAATCTGGGAAATTTTCGCCGTTGCCTCTGCCTTCGCCTCTGCAGACGCCTCCTCGTTCTCGGTCACAAGCTTCAGAACGTCGATAGCCTCGTCGCGCGCCTCCTTGCGGTCAAGAGCCGTGGAGGTGAAGTAGTTCTGCTCCTCCGAGGCGTCGCCGCCCGTGGTGGACGAATCCGAGAAGTTATCGCTCATATTGTTATCACCGTATCCGAGAGAGGAGGTGGGGTCGTAGAACCAGCGATAATTCAGATACACCGCCAGACCTATAAGCAGCGCCATACACGCCACAGCCATACCCTTCGCGGTGTTGGATTTGAAAAAGCTTTTGATTTTCTCGTTTTTCATTGTATGATTTCTCCTTGAATTTTGTTACTTGATACATTCTATGTGACATCTCCCTCCGATATTCCGATTATTTTTGAAGGGTGGTGTGGTGGCAAAATATATTTTTATTTATCCAGCTCTATGACGGCTATTCTGTTGGAGCCTATGCCGTAAAGTGAGCCTATAAGCTCCACTACCCTTTCTTTTACGGCAACGGACTCTGCGCCCTCGCAAAGCACCGCCACGGCATATACGCTCTCACCCTCGTAGGTCACCATAACTCTGCACTCTCCCACGCCCTCAACGGCGGCGCACAGCTCCGAAAGCCTCTCCTCCCCCGTTACCTCTCTTTCTGCCTCCCCCTCACCGCCGCCGAAAACAGTCGGGAGCAGTAAAAGAGCAACACCAAAGATTAAAAGAGGTAAAAAAGCAGAAAGCTTACCTCCTGCCAGAAAGTCACGAAAACTTCTATCCGATTTCAATTTTCACCTCACATTCGCCGCGCCCCATAGCGCAAACGTACCTTTCTATACTTTTATAGTCGGAGAGCGCCGCCGCGCCCGACAGCGTAATGCGTATTCTCGCAGCCCGCATTTCGTTAAAGTTAAAGCCGACGGTGGAAAGCGAAACATCACCTTCCGAAAGAGAATACTTCTCGCAAACAGCCAACTTTATCCCTTGGCAAAACGCCTCCTTTGCTACCTCCTCGTAGTCCTTAGTGTAATCCTCTGGGTTAAATTCATATTCTCCGTCAAAAACAAGCTCGCCCTCTCTGAAAAGCTCCGTGACGGGCATAAGCACGGTATAAATGAGGATTACACCCAGGGCAAATTTCACCGAAGCGTCACTGCCGCCCCTGTATGCCACAAAGCCCGATACGCAAATTACCGCCGCCACGGCAAAGAGGCTGACTAGGTATTCCGTCATGATACACCCACCCCCGTGACGAGAAATAGGGCAACCTCGAAGATGCAAAGCACCGCCGCCACGGCAAAGAGGCTGACTAGATATTCCGTCATGATACACCCACCCCCGTGACGAGAAATAGGGCAACCTCGAAGATGCAAAGCACCGCCGCAACCGAGTACACGGCAATGAAAAGGTCGAAGGGCAACCGCAAAGCTTCAAGGGTTGAGGCGGCGCGCTTCACACCGAGATAGCTGCTGAAGGAAATGGCTAAGGACACCGCCAGCCGATACAGCAAAAGAAGCACAAGAGGAGATATAAGCACCGAAGAGATAACGGCAACCGCAGAGGCACCAACTATTCCCTTGGCGTAGTTAAGCCCCGTGGCGAGGGTTGTCATAGCTCCTGCGACGGTGCTGCCCACCATTGGAATCATACTCGTTGCGGCGTACTTTGCCGCCCTCATAGACGCGCTGTCCTTCGTAGCGGCAACAAAGGTCTGAAGAGACATTGTTCCCATAATCAGAGCGCATACAAGCCCGAGTGCGGAAACGAAAAATTTCTTTACACTCCCCGAAAGAGGTGCGAGACTTTCTTCACCGAAGGAGGATATAACCCCAACGCAAAGTCCGAATGCCGCAAGGGCGAGGAAAAACGGAGTTCCAAGACGGGTCAGCACCGAGACCGTCACGTTCATACAAACGCCCCCAACCGCCGCCGCGTTCAGACCTCCCCCGGACACGGTTATAGCCGAAGCCACGGGAACGAAAACCGCGAAAACCTCCGAAATCACGGAGATGCTCTCCGCCACCTCAAGAAATAGCGGTATAACCTGCCACAGCGCTGAGCAGCATAGAATTATAGATACAGCCATAGCCGCCGCCCCCGAAAGCTTACCCCCGAGGGACGAGAGCGAAATGAGAGCAACTCCCCCAAGTAAAAGAAGGAGAAAGGAAACCACCTCGCCTCCCCTTCCCGTAATTATTGAAATAACCTCGAAAAGCAAGGCGCCAAGACCCACGTCGCTAAAAGCGTCGTCGGATAGAGAATTCTTGTATTCCTCGGAAAGTCCCGACTCGAACATTTCTATGTATTCCTCAGGCTCTGCCGCCTCGGCAGTGAGGGAAAATATACCTAAAATGACAACTATAATTAGAATTTTCCTTAATATTTTCATTTTATAAGTCCGATACCCATATTCAGTATTTCTTTAAAGTATGGGAAAACTATGAGGAAAATTTCCACTCTTCCAACATTGGTTACGGCGGCGGAAACTCCCCTCTCGCCAAGCTCCTCGGCAACGTCCGAGGTAATACCGAAGGCGTACCCAACCCCCACAACCTTAAGCGCGCACCTTGCAGCCTCGCTTATCCCCGCATCATCTGCAAGCTCCATAACCGCAGACAGCATATCCGCGGCGCCGTCAAGGGCGGCAAGAGCGAAAATAACGATAGCAAGTCCGCCTATGGCACGCTTCCCCTTGAAGCCAATCTCCGATAACACGCAGGACAAAAAGCACACCAGCACTCCTGCGGCAAGCAGCCGCCAAATCATAGCATAAACACCTCTCGAAGAGTGGAAATCAGCTCCCCGAGCCTCTCGGCAAGCAGAATGAATATTACCACCATTCCCACAAGCGACACAAGGGTGGATTGCTCGTCCCTTCCCGCCTTCGACATCATCTGGCATACTACGGTTATTATTATTCCTATCCCCGCTGCGCGAAGCACAAGCTCAAAATCCATTTCGTCCTCCATTTTTCCGTCTTTATTATAAGGAGCTAGAGCAGCAGCAAAAGCAGTCCGACGCCTCCGCCGAATATTAAGGCTGCAGCAAGCTTTACATCTGCGTCCAGACTGTCGCGCACTCCCTCGGTATACATAAGGAGCTTTCCCCTCGCCTCCTCAAGCAGGGCAAGAGTACCCTCTCTGTAGCTTTTTCCTAAATCCCGAAAAAGCCTTTTCAGTATTTCCTTCCCCTCCCTGCCGACGGCAAGCTTATGCTCGCATTCAAGGTAGGAGGAGGAAATATCCGAGGGCTTGTCTTTGAGAAAGCCTACACTCTTAAGCACCTCGTCCTTGTAGCCCTGCAATATTTCCCCGACGGGCCGCAGCCTGCAGCCAATCTCCCTTTGCATATACTCTATAAATAAAAGGAAGCTTTCGCACTCCGATATACGGCTGTGAAGAAAGCGGCGGTAGGCTCTCAGAAAATAGAGAGACACGCCGAAAATTATAGCCGCCCCAAGAAGCTTCAGAACGGTCATTTTCTGTCCACCGAAAGCAAATACCCCGTACCCGTGCGCGAAATTCCCACGAAAACGTCAAAGGCTCCCGAGTCCAGCAGCGGCGTAAGCGCGCTCCGCGAGTAGACCTCCTCAAGGCTTGATGCGTGAGCAGTTGCGACTATTGGAACGCCGCACCTCACAACGCCCAAAATGGCAGAGGCGTCCTCGCCCCCGACCTCGTCAATCATAATAACCTCAGGCGACATCGTCCGCGCCGCAATCTCTATTCCCTCTCTTTTTCTGTATCCCGAGAGGATATCCACCTGGCACCTATCGTAGTCCTCCTTACAAAACTCGCACCTCTCGTCAACGACGGCGACGCGCACGCCTTCCCTGCCCGACCCTATTTTTTCGGCGAGGAAGCGCAGAGCCGTTGTCTTACCGACGCCGGGCGGCGAATAAATCAGCATGCCCGAGCCAACGCCACCCTGCCAAACAGAGAACAGCTCCTCGGAAAACTCGCACCCGTGACCGGGTATACGGAAAACAAGGGTGGAAATATCCGCAATTCCCGATGCAACGCGACTTTCGTACCTCGCCCTGCCGCACACGCCTACCCGTATTCCCATTCCTATGGGTATGTAGCCCTCAGCCACCGTATCCCGATAGGCGTACAGAGAGCCGTCGCACAGTCTCCTCACCGTCTCCTCCATATCCTCTTTGCCCACTCGGGTCAAAAGAGGCAAAGCTTCATTTTTATATATTAAGGAGGAAAGTCCTCCGCACCTTACGCGTATTTCCCGTATTTCCGTCAGCCCTCCCGACCTGGACCCCAAAAGCCCTTTTATCTCTCGGGAGAGTCTGCTGGGCAGGTATGACAGCGCAAGCTCTGCGCGCTCACGGGTTGTGACCTTTAACATAATACGACCTCACTTTTAACTTTTTTGTGGACAATTTGGCGACATTTGTCTATTAAAAAAATATTTTCACAAATTTTGCCTCTTTCAAGCCCTCATATTTTACGTTTTGACAAAAGGTTTTTTCTTGACAATAATAAAAGTATATGATACAATAGTTCCATAAAACTCGTCCGACGCAAGATTTTCCTTTGGGTTTGGGCGGTTTTAATTTACAAAGAAAGATGGAGCAGGAATGAAATCAACAGGCATAGTAAGAAACATAGATGAGCTGGGCAGAATAGTAGTTCCCAAGGAAATACGCAACCGTTTAGGTATAGCAAACACCGACCCCGTAGAAATTTACGTTGACGGTGACAAGATAATTCTCACCAAGTACACCCCCGTTTGCCACTTCTGCGGAAGCGCGGAGAACGTAATGGACTTCAAGAGCAAGAAAATCTGTTCCGTATGCAGAGACGAGCTTCTGGCAACCGCAAGCTCCGACGAAACAAGCGCGTTTTAAAAGCAACTAATCCCGAAGCCTCGGCTATGCCGAGGCTTTTTTGCTTTCCTTTCGAAAATCGTCGGTAAAAAAAGAGATAAAATTCTCCTCCTCCCTTGATTTTCCCCAATCCTTATGATACAATATATGCAGTATACAACAAAAAAATAAACGATTGTGAGGATTTCTTATAATGAAAGTTGTAACATTTGGCGAGCTTATGCTCAGACTTCAGCCCTATAACTACGAGAGATTCGTTCAGTGCGACCACGTTGAGTTCACCTTCGGCGGCGGCGAGGCTAACGTTGCGGTTTCTCTCGCTAACTACGGCGTAGATGCAGCTTACGTTACCAAGCTCCCCGCTCACGCTATCGGTCAGGCAGCTGTTAACAGCATTCGCAGATACGGCGTTGACACCTCTATGATTGTACGCGGCGGCGACAGAGTAGGTATCTACTTCAACGAGAAGGGCGCATCTCAGAGAGGCTCCGTATGTATCTACGACAGAGCTAACTCCGCTATCTCCAAGGCAAGCCGCGAGGACTTCGATTGGGAGAAGATTTTCGAGGGTGTTGATTGGTTCCACTTCACAGGTATCACTCCCGCACTCGGCGCAAACGTCGTTGAGATTTGTAAGGACGCCTGCAAGGCAGCTAAGGCAAAGGGCATCAAGATTTCCTGCGACCTTAACTACCGCGGCAAGCTCTGGACAAGAGCAGAGGCAAGAGAGGCTATGACCGAGCTTTGCAAGTACGTTGACGTTTGCATCTCCAACGAGGAGGACGCAAAGGACGTATTCGGCATCGAGGCTGAGGCTACCGACATTTACGGCGGCAAGCTCAACCACGAGGGCTACAAGTCCGTTGCTAAGCAGCTTGCTGACAAGTTCGGCTTCGAATACGTTGCTATCACTCTCCGTGAGAGCCGCTCCGCATTCGACAACGGCTGGTCTGCTATGCTCTATAACGTAAAGGCTGACGAGTACTGCTTCTCCAAGAAGTACGACCTCCACATCATTGACCACGTAGGCGGCGGC
>JAFUPM010000017.1 GCA_017481225.1 Clostridia bacterium | reverse complement strand
GCACTTTCCGAAAAATCTACGCCGAGAACGGTGATGGTGTCCCGAACGATGCGCGATACCACCTTCGCTACACCTCGAAATGGTAAAAATATTCGATTTTGTTGGTAAGTGGTCAAACATGTGGTCAGACCAAAGATTTAACGAATTTTCGGCAATCGGGAGTGCCGAAAAAGTCAGTGTTTTCAAGGGCTTTCGGCACTTTCCGAAAAATCTACGCCGAGAACGGTGATGGTGTCCCGAAACTGGCGCGATACCACCTTCGCTACGCCTCGATAATCGAGAAGATTCGCACCCGGGAGCTTGGCTCACAAGGGCGAATTCGATGATTGCTCCTCGAGCCTTCGCAACCGACGAAGAAGCACGCAGTGCCGCCGCGTATGCGGTGATGCTCGTAGGGAGTATATTGTTCATATTGTATTATTTGTTGCGTTTTGAGATTGCGTTCAAAGCCGATTTTGGGGTTTTGTTTTGTGGCGTAGTGCTACAGCACAATCAAAGCCGTATGGTATTATACCATAAAGTCTGGGGGGTTGTCAATGGTTTTGTTGAAAAAATCACAGACGGGTGTGGCGGCGCGCGCAGACGCCGTTGTAAATGCAAAAAGGGTCTGTAAGCAAAACGGTTATGCGCCTCCGGGCATATAGTGATGCTTCGCTAAAATCCTCAGACCTTGAAAACAAAGAAGGGAAAAGGTTTAAAAGGCGACCCAGCCTTTGGGTCGCCTTGTGTTATGCGGTTATCCTGCGGGCAGCTGGACGGCAGCGCGTCGCGCCGCGGTTACACCGGGAAAAATTATTTAGCCAGTGTGTACTTCTTGCAGTGAGCAGCTTCGCAGCTGTGTGCAGTGTGGCGCGGCTAACCTGCGGATAATTCATTGTTGAGGTGTAGTGCTTATGGTCGACGGCTGTGTGCCGCAGCGCGTTTACACTAGGATAATTACCGAGCCAGTGTGTACTGCTTGTCGCGGGGCAGCTCGATAGTTATGCGCTCTGCGAGACGAATGTCGCGGGAGGAGGAGCCGACGAGGATATCGAAGTCGCCGTTCTCGACGTGCCATGCGCCGAGGGAGACATTGTAGTAGGCGAAGCTGCGGTAATCAAGCTCAAGCTCTACGGTCTTGCTTTCGCCGGGGGCGAGGGTGATTTTCTTGAAGCCCTTGAGCTCCTTTGCGGGGCGTTCAACTGCGGAAATTAGGTCGCTGACATAGAGCTGAACGGTCTCCTTCGCCTCAATATCCGAGGTGTTTGTGACGGTGAAGGATACGGTAAATTCGGTATCGCCGTTTTGCTTAATGGAGAGACCCGTGTAGCGGAAATCGGCATAAGAGAGTCCGTGACCGAAGGGGAAGAGAACCTCCTTTTCAGCGGTGTCATAGTAGCGGTAACCGACGAAGATGCCCTCGGTGTACTTCTCTACGAGAGAATTCTGAAGAGAGGAGAAAATCGTGTTAACAGAAGGAGTGCGCGTTGCGATAGCAGGTGTGTCCTCAAGGCAGAGAGGATAGGTTTCGGTAAGCTTACCCGAGGGGGAAATCTTACCCGTAAGAACACGGGCAACAGCCTCGTTTATGCCCTCGCCGCCGAAGCCTGCAAGGACAACGGCTGCCACCTCGTCAATCCAGGGCGACATATCTACGGGGCTGCCAACGTAGAGGACTACGGTAAGTCTCTTGCTCGCCTTTGAGAGAATGTGAATAGCCTTCTCCATATGAGGGGCAAGGCGCAGGGAGGTCCTGTCGAAGCCTTCGGTCTCAATATCCTTATCGTTTCCGATGCAGAGTATAACGTCGTCAGCGAGCATAGCCTCCGAGGCAACGTAGCTTATAGCGGTGGTGCTTAAGGGGCTGATTATTATTGAGGAATGGTGCATAGTGCTGTTTCCGAGAAGCTCGACGGAGTCAAGATTGGCTTCTATCTCGCTTGCAAGATTTGCAGGCTCCTGCCTCGGGAAAACATACGCAGAACCGCCTCCGCCGATGGAGGGCTCCTTAACCATTTTACCAACTACAAGGAGCTTTTTGCCCTTGATAGGTAAAGTATTATTGTCATTTTTAAGTAAAACAATGCTTTCCTCAGCGATTTTTACAGCAGCCGCGTGACGCTCTTCGGGAGTGTATTTCGTCGTTTTTGCGCGACTCTCCGTTTTGTCAATCAGCTCGAGTATCTTCTTGACTCGCTCGTCGATTTCGCTTTCTGTAAGCTCGCCGCGCTCGTATGCCTCTTTTAGGTTGTCTACGTATTTCTCTCTATAGGGCATAGTGAGGTCGAGGCTTGCCTTTACCGTCCTTGCGGTATCTCGGGTTGCGTCCCAGTCGGAGACGATAAGTCCGTCGAAGCCGAACTCACCGCGTAGAATGTCATTGAGGTAATGGCGGTTCTCACTCGCCCAAATGCCGTTTATCTGGTTATAGGAGCACATAACGGTCCAAGGCTTTGCCTCCACAGCGCGCTCAAAGGCGGGAAGGTAAATTTCCCTTATGGTTCTCTCGTCAACCTCGCTTGAGCTGTATCTGCGCTCGCGCTCGGTGTTGTTCAGGCAGAAGTGCTTAAGAGAGGTTCCGACACCGCGGCTCTGTACGCCCTCTATGAATTTTTTACCCATAACACCTGCGATATAAGGGTCCTCGGATACGTACTCAAAGTTTCTTCCGCAAAGGGGAGAGCGCTTGATATTTACTCCCGGAGCGAGAAGGATGTCAACGTCAGCCTCCACGCAAGCGTCGCCTATCACCTCGCCGTCAAGGTATGCAAGCTCGGGGTTCCAGGTGTAGGAGAGCGAGGAAATGGTGGGCATTGCGGTATTTGGAAGGCTGGCTGAATTTTGCTTTCTTGAAGCGGGGTGAGCCGCAGGGTCATCCCAGGTTGTGCTTTGGCGCAAGCCGCAGGGTCCGTCGTGGAGAGCGAGGGCGGGGAGCTTGCCGTTTGCGTCGCTGGTGTGCCAAAAATCGGCGCCTACAAGAAGCCTCAGCTTTTCGTCTATTGTGAGAGATTTGATATCGTACTTCATAGGTATCTCCTTTAAAGTTTATTTCTAAACTAATTATAGCAATAAATTCTTCCATATAATATATCAAAACAGTTGAAATTACTCTCATTTTGTGATATAATGAGCGTATGAGAGAATTTTATGAAATGCACAGAGAAGAGGGAGAGCTGCATTTCTCCCGAAACGGAATACATCTTTTTGCGGCGCACTTTCACCTGAATCCCGAAATTTTAATCGTTGTTCGCGGAGGCTACGAGATTACTCTGTCGGGGAAAAGCTACAGAGTAGGCGAAGGGTGCATTGCCGTTATGGACAGCTACGAAATACACAGCTATGACGAGCGTCTTGGAGCGGAGAGTGCCGACGATGCCGTTTTGATTTTCCCTTATAGATACCTTCGCCGCTTCTACAAAAGGCACGAGGGAATGAGGATAGCCAATCCCGTAATTGAGGATAAGGAGCTGTGCCGCGCTCTTATGACTATTGCCGACGAGTATCTTAAGTCCTCCGAGTCTGTAAAGGAGGCGGCGGCAGAGCTGTTTTTCGCAAAGCTTGAGGAGAAGTTAGAGTTTTGTGAGGACAAGCGAGGAGGAGAGGCTGCGCTCATTCGCCGAATTTTGGCGTACGTGCAACAGAATTACACCGAGGATATCTCCCGCGGAAGCATTGCCAGAGCCCTTGGCTACACCGAGGCGCATATTTCGAGAGTGTTCCACAGCTACATAGGGAAGGGAATATCTGAGTACGTGAACGGAGTTCGCCTCGCCCACGTGGATAGGCAGCTGGCTTTAGGTGACAGCAGAAGCATAACCGAGCTTATATGGGAGGCGGGCTTTGGCAGTCAGCAGACCTACTATCGCGCAAGGAGGAGAGAAAAGTAAGGTCGGGGAGCAAAAATGCAAGAGTAAAAATATGCTTTGATTTTAAAATAGCTTAAACCAAGGTATAATAAAAACGCCAAAATGCAAACTACAGTGCGCATTTTTGGCGTTTTTGTATGTATTTGGGAAGTATTTATAAAATGCTTTGCTTCAAAAAACCGAAAGCAATTATTGGTCTATAAGAGCATTTTTCTTTTCGTGTGATTTGAGTGTCGTTCCGACAACCTGAAGGGGCGGTAAGTAAAAATTACTGTTCCTTATCTATGTTGACGGTGATGCCGTTTATCTCAACGGGACCTGTGACCTTGATAGTAATGTATTTTTCACCGCCGATTTCCTTTGTGGAAACGTAATCTCTGTATTCGGGGGAGACGGTTATTTTGACCTCTGGCATCTTTAGCTCAAAGCGGTTGTGAGAGATAACGTTCTTTGGTGAGATGGCGGCGCCTCTGCCGAAGCTTTGGTCCATCGCCTCGCCGAACTTTTCAACCTTCTCCTCCTCAACGCCGAGGCTTGTAAGCATCTCACCCATCGTATGCCTCGTGATAGTCAGAGGCTCGGGGGTCTTGGATTCCTTGTGCGCCTCAACCATCTCGCCTACAACGCCGTGCAACGCGCGAACCAGGTGCAGGTCGCACTCCTCGGATAACGCCTCGGAGAGTCCGTCTGCGAAGGCTTCCTTCTGGTGCGCAGGGGGCATAGGCGGCTCGTGACCGAATACCCGACGGGTGAAGTCGCCGTAGGCGGTTGACTTACTTCTCGTGTAGTAGGATGCACCGTAAATGTTGGTAGCTCTACTGTCGAAGGCGGGGAACATAAATCCAACCTCGGGTGAGGAAAGAATGCCTGCCGCGCCCGATGCGTGGAACAGACTGTCTGCCTCGCGGAAGGTGAGGGCTTCGGGCGCGTCCTTGACGGGGCAAACGGCGCAAATAATATAGGAGAATTGCTTCGTTGAGTCTACCGACTCTCCGTCGGAGGAGCGCTCGGGTACGTCATATACGTCGTGCGCCAGAAGTATAGAGTAATTTGTGTCCAGCTCCAGCGACTCGGCAACGGTGCGGTAGAATCGCTCAAGCACCTCGCCGTCACGTAGTCCTGAGGCTCTCATATCCATAAGCAGCTTATGCTCAGCTCCCTCGGATACCTCTTTCGTTGAGAAGCCCACGCTGTTAATGCTGGTACCCTGCGCACCCGTCAACACCTTGCGCATAACCGAAAGAAGCTTCTCCGAAACCGCGCTGTCCTCAAGCCCAAGGGGCTGATTTATTCTATACAAAATTTCCTTATTGGTATTTACAAAGCAGCCCACAATGCGCGAAATGTTGCTTTTGTCGGGTCTGAATCTTCGTTTGATTTCTCTTAATTCTCTGTCTGTCATATTATCCTCACAAGTTTATTTTTCTTTGTTTATTTTACCACAAGTGTACTCGGGTGTCAAGCGGAAAATGATAGGCGCATAAAGATAATCAAATAGCTAACTCTGTATAAAAAGGATATCGCAATAAACTGTGCAAAAACAGCCCGATTAAACTAAGTAAAAAAACGAAAACGAAGTAAACGAAATTTAAAAATAACGGACTAAAAAGAGCATCAAACGACAAAACAACAGCTATACTGTGCGACGGTAAATTCGAGAACTTATTGAGTAAAACGAAGGATATGCGACAGAAAATAATACCAAAATGTAAACTATAATATGAAAAATCCCCAAAATCCAAAGAATTTTGGGGATTATTTGCGCTGAATAAACCGATAGTATTTAATGCTGATAAAGCCTTGTTATCTTAAACCGTAGTAAGGTCGCTGAGCTTCGTCTCGGTATTCACAATTCTCATAAGGTTGCTGGTGTAAATGAGGAAGTCGAAGCACATCTCGAACTGCACCTCGTATTTGCCGACCTCGTCGCAGAGCTTGTGGAATTTTTCAAGAGCCTCCGCGTCCTTGCCCACAGCCTTGGAACGGAAAACGTCGGAGAACAGACGGCAATACTTGATATGCATTTCCATAAGCCTTACAGAGAAGGTCCTCACGCGCTCGTCTGAGTTGTAATGAGAGTGAACAAGCTCCTCACCATCGTCGAGAATTTTCGAGACTCTGTCGAGGTTGTCAAGGTATGCAGGATTGTAGTAGGGGGAAACAGACGGGTCGGCACTCTTTTCGCCCTCGAGATAGCCTTGGTCGAATGCCTCGCCAAGTCTCTCGAAGTAGTCGAGGAACTTTTCCCAATCCTCGCCGTAGGCTGCCGAGTAATACTCCTTGGCAATCTCCTCGTAGGTGAGGCTTGTGTCGTAGAGAATTCTCGCGTAGGTGTAGAAAGCAAGTCCGTTGGGGAAGTAGGAGCGCTGTGAGCCGTCCTCGATAACACCGTCGATATCGCGGCTCTTATATCCTCTGACGTCCTCAATAATCCTCTTAGCAAGGACCGTACCCGAAAGCTCGCAAGCCTGGTGACGCCAGAAATGATACTCATAGCAGAATGCGGCGCCCTTCCAGCTCTTCTGCCACTCCTTGTAATACTCGAAAAACTCGGACAGGGACCTTGGGAACTTATTCTCGTTAAGCTTGAAGGGCTCTGTCTTGAAGTCTAGGGGAAGCTCGGGGAAGGTGGTCGTGTAGCTTCTCTGTATAGCGGCGAGCATCGCGGAGAAGCGCTCGGGGTTCTTTATCTTCTCTACGATAGGCGCCCAAACGGTGTCAATGTAGACGATAAAGACTATGCGCGTCTTAAGGTTCTTTTTGGTCAGCTCCTCGTCAATCTCGTTCATCAGAAGCATATACCAATCGGAGGGTATCATCTTACGGCACTCTTCGCACTCGCAATGGTTGTTTGAGTCGTCCGCAAGCCATATGTGGAGATAGTCGATGTTGGAGTGCCTCTCCGCATACTCTGCAACGTATTTGGCTATCATAGTGCGCGCCTCCGGGTTGGACATACAGAACTGAGTGTTAAGAGGCTGGTCGCGGTAGAACTTGCGCTTGCCCTTGTAAAGAGCGAGATACTTTCTCTGGCTGTCGGGAATCATACTGTCATCAACCTTGTTCCAGGCGTAGGTGGAGTCGATGCCGAAGGGGTCAATAGTAAAGCCGTGACCGATGTCGTGGAACATCATACCGCGTTTGTCAAGCTCGGTTTCACACATTCTCTTCCACTGAAGAGTGGTGTTGAAGGAGACGGGCTCGGGTGGACGGTACTTCTCGTTCCTTCTGTGGTTGTAGTACCAGGCGTAGTAGGTGTGTGGATTTCGGAACTCAATCATAAAGGTGTTCATACCGATTTTCGGCATAAACTCAATAGTCGCCATCATAGACTGCTGGAACTCCGCGCCCTCGTTGCACTGACCTCTGTATCGGCAGGTGGGCACGTGGCGGTATTTTACGGGCTCGAGTCCCTTCATAGGAATATACTCGCCGTCAACACCGGGGAACAGCCAGCGGCAGCCGTTCTGACGAAGATACTCGTACACCGCAAGCAGCACCGAGCGAGGGTTGTCACCTGCTATAATGCCGCCCTCTGTATCGCAGTCGATATAGAGGATATCGTCAAGCTCGGTGTCGGGAACGTCGGAGACGTCAAGACCGAAGTCCTGCATAAGTCCAAGGCGGAAGCCGTCTTTTGCATCGGGCGCGTAGGTAATTTTTACGTCGCCACCCTCGGGCATCATCATTCTGAGGTATTTTTTCAGCTCCTCAGCGGCGTAATCAACAACGTTGCTTGTTGTAATCTTATTAATCGTAAGCATTTTCTTCTCCTTTAAGGCTCGCTTTGCGCTAAACGTACTACAATTCTGTCAAGCGTACACTGCGCAAAGCGCCGCGTTTTTTGTCTGAAAATAAGTGAAATGTAAATTGATGTTTACATAACTTAGGTATCCTGGGTCTCATTTTGGGGAAGGTTGGATACTGACCAATAGAAAATCTGACGCATTCCGTTCTGGCACTGAGTGAAATCAAAGTAACGCTCAAAATACGGCTCGCAAGCTCCCAAAGCTCTCATCATACCGTTAAACTCATCCGATGCGGCAGTATCGTTGCCCACAACCTTATACTCCATAGCCTTAGCTAAGCCCTCGACAAAGGTTGCGTGATAGGAGAGAAGCCTTGTTGCAACTGTCTGCACGCGAATATCTGAGTTGAAATGCTCCTCAATAAGCCTTCTGCCCTTAGCCACAATCTCGGGAACTCTCTTAAGGTTTTCCACCTGGGCGGGGTTATAGTAAGGAGAAATCTCGGGGTTCGAGGAATTTCTGCGTACCATAAGCTTGTAGTCAATAGCCTCCGCAAGCTCCATAAGGTAGTCGTAGAACAGTTTCCAATCCTTACCGAAGGCGTGGGAGAAGTAATCCTCCGCCAGCTCCTCGTGAGTAAGATTTACGTCAAAGAGGGTTCTCGCGTAGGTGTAGAAGGCAAGACCTGTGGGGAAGAAGGCGCGCTGGGAGCCGTCCTCAATAATACCCGAAAGTCCATTCTCGCGGTAGACCTTGACGTCCTCGTTTACGCGCTTAGAAAGAATAATGCCCGAAATCTCGTAGAAGTGCTGACGCCAGAAGTGGTATTCGTAGGTGATATTCGGACCCTGCCATACCTTCTTCCACTCGTCGAAGTAGAGGAAATATTCCTCAAGGCTTGCGGGGAAGGTCAGCTTGTTGCGCACGTAGGGACGAAGCTTGATATCGGTTGAGGGTACCTTCGGAAGCGTTTCGGTGTAGGTGCGAGTGATAGGCGCTATGAGAAGAGCGAACCTTTCGGGGTTGTTTATTCTTATCTTCTCGGGCGCCCAGGTGGAGTCGATGTAGGCGATAAATACGATACGGGTGGAAAGCCCCTCCTCGGTAAGGCGCGCATCAATTTCGTTCATCCAAACCATATACCAGTCGGAGGGTGTCATTCTACAGCACTCCTCACATTCGCAGTGGGAGTTCTGACCGTCGGAGAGCCAGACGTGGAGGTAGTCGGTGTTGGAATGGCGCTTGGCGTAATCTACTACGTCCTCGACGGCAATTTTCCTCGCCTCGGGATTTGACATACAGAAGTTTGTATTTATAATGCTGCCCTTCTTAAATCCGCGCTTGCCGTCAACGTAGGCGAGATATTTCTTTGTTTCCTCGGGTATGATGCTGTCGTCAACCTTAATCTGATACTGCTCGGTGCCAGGAATTTTGAAGGGGTCAATGGTGAAGCCGTGACCGATATTGTGGAACTGAAGTCCGCGCTTCTGTATCTCCGCCTCGCACTGCACCTTCCACCTTATTATCTGCTCGGTAGAAATGGGCTCGGGGGTTCTCGCCTCGTTCATATCGTGGTTATAGTAGCGCGTGTAGTAGCCCGAGGGAATTCTGAACTCAAGCATAAATACGTTCATTCCAAGCTTTGGAGCAAGCTCGATAGCATCAATCATACACTGCTGGAACTCGGTGCCCTCGTTGCACCAGCCGCGGTAGCGCATGCTTGGCTTGTGGCGGTACTTCACGGGCTTTATATCCTGTATCGGAATATACTCACCGTCAACGCCCGGCATAAGCCAACGGCAGCCGTTCTGACGAAGATATTCGTATACTGCAAGCAGCACCGAACGGGGGTTAGAGCCTGCGATAATGCCACCCCGTGTATCGGTTTCTATGTATAAAACGTCGTCAAGCTCCGCGTCCTCAACGTCAGAGACGTCAAGTCCAAGGTCCTGCATAAGACCGAGACGGAAGCCGTCCTTAGCATCGGGCGCGTAGGCAATTTTCACGTCGCCGCCCTCGGGCATCATCATTCGAAGGTACTTCTTTAATTCCTCTGCCGCGTAGTCAACGGGGGATTCGGAGGTGAGTTTGTTGATAGTAAGCATTTTTATCTCCTTTAATTTTTGTATATGATTTTCGGGTATCGCTTCGACTGTTTCAAATACGCCTTTGGATGTCCGGCAGATAAGATAAAATCAGTTATCAAGCTCCATAATCAGCGCGTTGTTCGTGCGGCGCTCGAAAATATAGTTCAGCGAATAGATACAGAGCGTGTGGTCAAAGCAGGTCTGGAAGTAAACCTCGCGCTTGCCCATCTCAAGTCTGAATTTGTTATACAGCTCGTCGGCAAGAGTGTCATCTCCCACAGCCTTAGCAGCTATCGCATCGGCAAGAAGGTCGGCGTAGTCGGCGTGCAGCTCGAGGAGCCTTACGGCGTAGGTCATAGTCCTCTCGGGGAGAGTGTAATGCTTCTTTATAAGCTCTCTGCCGCGCGCGGTTATCTCGCGAACCCGTGAAAGCTGCTTTGCAATATCGGGGTTGTAGTGACGTCCAATCTCGGGGTTCGATGACTTTTTTGCAGAAATATATTCGAAATCAAAGGCGTCCGACAGCTCGTCAAGGTACGAGTAGAACTCGCGCCACCCATCGCCGAACAGATGGGAGAAGCAGTCCTCTAAAATCTCCTCGTAGCTAAGGGAGGTGTCGAAGAGGGTTCTCGCGTAGGTGTAGAAGGTGAGGGCGGTGGGGAAGAAGGAACGCTGGGAGCCGTCCTCAATAATTCCCGACACACCGTTTTTAAGATACTTTTTCACGTCCTCGGAGACAATGCGCGAAAGCTTGGTTCCGCCAAGGTCGAAATACTGATGCCGCCAGAAGTGATATTCGTAGGCGATATTCGAGCCGCGCCACATTTTCCTCCACCCGTCAAGGTAGGAGAAGGAGCCGTCGATGGTAGAAGGCAAAACGGGGTTCTCGCGGTTATAGGGCATAATAGGCTCGACTGTCATAACATCGGGAATAGACGAGGTGTAGCTTCTGGAAATGGGAGCGAAAAGGAGGGTAAAGCGGTCCTGGTTAATAAGCTTCTCATATTCCGGAGGCCAGATTGTGCTGCCGTAGGCAATGAACACGATGCGCGAGGTCAGCTTGCGGCGCGTCAGCTCCGCATCAATCATATTGAGCATTTTAACGTAGAAGTCGGAGGGGTGAGTGTCGCGGCACCTCTCGCAGGTGCAGTGAAGGTTCCCGTCGCCGAGCCATACGTGAAAATAGTCGGCGTTGCTGTGGGACTCTGCGTAGTCGCAAACGTACTTGACTACCTTCCCCATAGCCTCCTCGTTGCCCATACAGAACTGAGTGTAGTTCGGGGTATCGTTACGGAGCTGGCGGCGGCCCTCGGTCAGGGCAAGGTACTGCCTTTGCTCGTCGGTGAGGGCGGCGTCGTTTTTGCCGCCGTTCTTTCTTACAGAGGAGTCAATGCCAAAGGCGTCGGTACCCCAGCCGTGTCCTATATCGTGGAATTGGAGCCCGCGCTTTGAAAGCTCAGCCTCGCACTGCCTTTTCCAGCGGAGAATGGTATCAAAGGTCACACTCTCCTCGGGGCGGTTTTCGGTATTGTGAAAGTGGTTGTAGTATCTGTTGTAGTAAGAGGTGGGAATTCTGAATTCCATCATAAAGACGTTCATACCCACCTTTGCAAGAAAGTCAATAGCCTCCAGCATATTCTGCTGATATTCCGCGCCCTCGTTGCACCAACCGCGATAGCGCATACTCGCCTTATGGCGGTAGGTGACGCAAGGTACGTCCTTAATTATGGGAATAATCTCGCCGTCCACACCCGGGAACAGCCAACGGCAGCCGAGCCGCCTTAAATATTCGTAAACAGCAAGCAGCACAGAACGGGGGTTAGAGCCTGCAATAATGCCCGAGCGGGCGGTACAGTCAATGTAAATGACGTCGTCAAGCTCCGCGTCCTCAACGTCCGAGACGTCAAGTCCAAGCTCCTGCATAAGACCGAGACGGTAGCCGTCTTTAGCATCGGGTGCGTAACGGACGGTATAGTCGCCGCCCTCGGGCAGCATCATACGGAGATACTTTTTTAACTCCTCCGCAGCGTAGTCGACGGCAGAGGACGAAACAAGCTTGTTAATAGTTTGCATAAATTCTCCTTTCAGAGCTACAAATCTAACTTTATTATATATTAATTCAAAGCGGAAGGCGTATAAAATAAGTCGCGTTTTGTACAATTTTTTTATCAAAAAAACCGTAGTATTTGTAAAAAATAAAAATAATCGAAAAATTCAAAAAAACTATTGCAATTTGCTTTTCTTTGTGGTAAAATAATGTATGCTCATAAAATGTGCCCGAAATTCGGGGTACATAATAATAAATCGAAAGGTTCAGAAAATGCAGGTTTTAGAATACGTTCTTATCGCGGTTCTTATTATTGCCGCTTTTGCAATTATCGCAATAGTCCTCTTACAGAAGTCCGGTGACGAGGGTCTCTCCAGCACTATCGCGGGAGGAGCTGATACCTTCTACGGCAAGGATAAGTCCTCTCATACTGACAGAACACTTTACAAGTGGACTATCATTGCAGGCATCGTGTTCGCAGTTGCAGTATTCGCAGTGTACGTTCTCCAGCCCGACTATAGCCAAGGCTTCGACCTTGATGCTTGGATGACTCAGTCCGGCTTGAACAGATACACTCACGTATTCCCCGAGGTTCCTAAGGCTTAAGGGTAAGATAGGGCTTTCGCCGAGATTTATCGAGCGACGGCCCTTTTCTTTTGCTTTTCGCTCAGCGATTGTTTTTTGCTAAGTGTGAGTTGCTCCCGACTTTAGTGAAATTTATCGCATATTGGGGCTTGCTTGCAAGGAGGTATAATTTGCCCGAGGGTGAGATTTGCGCGCAGGGGCTCGTGCGCTGTTGCCGAATTTTTGGGCTTGCTTGCTAGGTTAGTATGCTTTTGCTGTGCGCTTCTTGCGGAAAGGTCGGTATAATTTTTGCCGTTGAGTGTTACCTTTATAACAAGGGCTTTTGACTTTCGGGTTTTGGATTTAATAGAAGAAAAAAGGAAAAAATGAAGAACAGAGATTTTAAGAAATTTACAAAACGCGCGACCCATAAGCGGCGCTCCAAGGACGCGGCGAGGGCAGAGCTGCTCCGCGCTCTGCGCGAGAGTGGGACGAATGTGTCGGGCGTTAAGCTGAAAGACAGCCTCGACCTTGGCAGACGGGGCAGGGTAAGCTCCACTCCCGGGCGCGACGAGCAGGTCGGCGAAGGCGTGTTCTCGGGCTCAAGGTCGGGATTTGGCTTCGTTACGCTGGAGAAGGGCGATATATTTATCCCCGAGGGCAAGTGCGGCGGCGCTATTGACGGCGACCTGGTTGAGATAGTTTACCACAGCTACAAAAGTCGCTTTGGTGACGAAAAGACCGAGGGGCGTGTACGAAAAATACTTGAATACGGCAGGCGAACCGTCACGGGCGAGGTGGAGGAGGTCTATATCCGCCACGGCAGAAGAAGCTACCGCGAGTACGTCCTTATCGTAGACGGCGGAAGGGTGCATCCTAACCCCGCTATCGTGGGCGGTGCTGACTTCAAGCTTGGAGATTTGGTTTTGGCGAAGCTCAACCGTACTCCCTCGGGACTTGAATGTACCGTTCTTGAAAGCTTCGGTCAGTCGGATACCAAGGAGGCAAATTACGGCGCACTTCTTGCCGATGCGGGTATTGTGACGGAGTTCTCCGAGGAGGAGCTTTCTGAGGCTGAGGAGCGGGCGAGAGAGCCTATTTGCGACGAGGGGCGCGTCAGACTTTCGGGTGAGGTTATCTTCACCATCGACGGCGAGGGCGCCAAGGACCTTGACGATGCCGTATCCTTGAAGAGAAGGCGCGGCGGCGGATACAGACTTGGCGTTCATATTGCCGACGTTTCCCATTACGTCAGAGAGCGCACCCCTCTTGACCGCTGCGCTATGGCGAGAGGTAACAGCGTATACTTTACCGATAAGGTTGTGCCAATGCTTCCGACAGCGCTCTCGAACGGCGCCTGCTCCCTTAATTCAGGCGAGGATAAGGCGGCAATAAGCGCTGTAATCGACCTTGATAGAGAGGGTAATATAGAGTCCTTGAAGCTTATGCCGACGGTTATTCGCTCCAGAGTAAGAGGAGTTTACTCCGAGGTAAACCGAATTTTTGACGGTACGGCAGATGCAGGTCTTAAGAAAAAATATAAGGAGGTCACCCCCACCCTTGAGCGTATGAAGGAGCTTTACGAGCTGCTCCAAGCGAAGCACAGAGCGCGCGGCGCCGTGGACTTCGAGTCGGGTGAGGCGGAGATAATTCTTGACGATAGGGGCAACCCGTGTGAAATTATTCCGAGAAGTCGAGGTATTGGCGAGCGTATGATAGAGCAGTTTATGCTCACAGCTAACGAGGCTGTTGCCACCGAGCTTCATAGGAAGGGGGTCCCCTGCATTTACAGAATACACGAGGCACCCCCCGAGGAGAAGTTCTCGGACTTCGTGACCTACGTTCATAACTTAGGCTTCGACACTTCGCTTATTACCAAGGGTACCCCAACCCCCGGTGCGCTGTCCGCATTGCTTCGGGCGGCGGAGGAGAGAGGGCTTTCCGAGCCTGTCTCCTACAGTATGCTCCGCGCTATGGCGAAGGCGAAGTACTCCGACGTCAAGCACCCTCACTTCGGTCTGGGGATTAGCACCTACTGCCATTTCACCTCTCCCATAAGACGTCTTTCCGACCTTGCAACCCATAGAATTATAAGGCGCGTGCTGTTTGAGGGTAAGCCACCGAAGCAGTACGACTCCTATGCGAGAAGAGCTGCCGCCGCGGCAACCGAGGGCGAGCTTCGCGCCATAGGCGCAGAGCGCAGAATAGAGGACCTCTACAAGGTTATTTATATGTCTCGCTTTATAGGCGAGAGTATGGAGGGAAGCGTCTGCTCGGTGACTCGTCACGGGCTGTTCGTGAGGCTTGACAATACCTGCGAGGGACTTGTCCCTATGTCGGATTTGCCTGGGGAGTTCTTCTTCGACGAGGGGAACGTTTCCCTCGTTTCAAAAAACAAGGTTTACCGCCTTGGCGAGAGGGTCGAGGTTATCCTCGAGGAATGTGATATGAACCGAGGAAAAATCCGCTTCTCTATAGCTTAAATTACCGAGGCTTTCGGGTAGCCGAAGAGAAAAAACGCCTTCCTCGGCTTGACCCGACGCCGCCTCGGAGGACCCACACCCATTTTATGAGGTAATTATGAAAGAAAACACAAAGCAACTGACCTTCTGCTATTTGCATTTTCTGCTGATGCTTGCCCTTGTAGGGTATCTTGAGGGGGTCATATCGGATTTTTTATACTATGCCGCCTTTTTGGTTCCCTCGGCGTTGGCTCTGCACCTTTCGCGAGGCAGACGGGGTGATGGAGAAGAAAAGCTTTATCTTGGACTAAAGCTCGACGGAGCAAAGCTCCTTTCGGTTCTTATTTCCCCTACGGTTTTTGCCGTTTGGGGACTCTCCTACCTTACAGCACTGCTTATATACGTGACCACGGGCGCTACCGATACTGTGGACGTTGGAAGCTCGTTTCCCCTTGCGGTTATAACCACGGCTCTCGTGCCTGCACTCTGTGAGGAGCTGCTCTTCCGATACCTGCCTATGCGGCTTATTGCCCCTTACTCAAGGGCGAGGGCGGTGTGGCTCTCGGCTGTCTTTTTCGCCGTAGCTCACCTTAGCCCATTTAGCTTGGTATACGCCCTTGTGGCAGGCGTTATCTTTATGGTAGCGGATATTGCGGCGGAGAGTATATGGCCGTCTGTGATATTGCATTTTATTAACAATTTCGTTAATCTCATTATGATATTCTATCCGTCTGTTGAGGTGAAAATTGGCGTAATTGTAAGCCTTTGTTTACTTTTTGCTATAACTTTGCCTATATTTATCCTCAATAGAAGGAAAATTATATCGGCTATAAAATCCGCATTTGATAAGGGCGAGCAGGCGGAGCTTGACCCTACACCGCTACTGTTTATTATCCCTGCTGTGGTTGTGGGAGCATCGCTTCTGTTTTAATTATTAAAATAGTGCTTTGCCACGTCCCGACAAAAAGTGTAGGCTCGCCCGAGCTTCAAGCTTTAGAGACTTTGGCAATACCCGACAAATGCATTAGCCACGGCGGTGAGTTCAAAGCTTGAATTCTCCTATGAGGAAAGGTCAGAAAATGGAAAAAGAAAAGAACGTAATTATCCCCGAGTCTCTGACAGACGAATACTTTATGCGCGAGGCTATAGCTGCGGCTGTGGAGTGTATGGCTGAGGACGAGGTGCCAATAGGTGCCGTTGCCGTGCGCGACGGGGTAATAATTGCCCGTGCAGGTAACGGGCGCGAAACCCATAAGATGGCGACCCATCACGCCGAAATTCTGGCAATAGAGGAGGCGTGTCGCACTCTCGGGGGCTGGAGGCTGCCCGGCGTTACCCTTTACGTAACCCTGGAGCCCTGCGCTATGTGCGCGGGAGCTATAATTAATGCGAGAATTCCGAGAGTAGTCTACGGTGCGAAGGATATGCGCTTCGGTGCTTTAGGCTCGCTTCTTGACCTCTCGAAGGTTCCCTTCAATCATATTCCCGAGGTTACGGGTGGAGTTCTCGGTGATGAGTGCGCAGAGCTGCTTTCGGGCTACTTCAAGTCGAAGCGCGTAGCCGAGAAAAGCAAGAAAGAGAAGAGCTGAGCTGTGGCTGAATAAGCCTTAAGATAATACATAATAATAAAAGCCGAAGGAGAGCGCGACGGATACCCCACGGGTTGAGCTGCTCGGCGTATTCTCCCTCGGCTTCGTTTTGCCTCGCGCGGTATTAACGCGCCGAGGCTTTTTGTCCGAAATCGCACCGCATAGCATCGAGCGGCAAGTTCCAAAGTGCAAGCCGTCATCAAAGCGGTAAATTTCAAAGTAAAATCCGTTTTCAAAAGCGATGAAGCTCCAAGTTCGGAGACAGTTGTTCATCAATACTTCTAAGGGTTGACAAATACTATATAATGTGCTAAAATTATCTTGTATGCTTTGAGCATCGGAAAAACCAAATGACCCCGAGATGTCTAACTAACAGGTCGGGATTGTTCATTAAAAATAGGTAAAAGGAAGCGAACAAGCTATGAAAGTTAAAGCATTACACGAAAAAATCGAGTACACGAACATCAGAGAAATGGTAGAGGATATCGGTGAGAAATTCAGCGGCAAGCCTGCCTACCGTTTCCGTCTTAATCCTCACGATAAGGAAGCTGTTGTTGTAACCTACGACAAGCTTCGCGAAAGCATCAGAGCTATTACCACAGAGCTTCTTGCAAAGGGCTTTAAGGGCAAGCATATTGCGGTTATCGGCAAGCACTCCTACCCCTGGATACTCAGCTATTATTCTGTCCTTGCGGCAGACGCGGTTCTCATTCCTCTTGATAAGGATTGGGGAGCTGACGAGCTTTCCGAGACTGTAAGGACCGGCGACGTTGACTTTATTTTCTGCGACAGCGAGATTGGCGAGAAGGGCAAGGCTATTGCCGAGGCAGTAGGACTTCCCGCACCCCTTTACCTTGACGGCGAGGGCGAGGGTACACTCTCCGAGTGGGAAAAACTCGGTGCTGAGAAGCTCGCCGCAGGTGACAAATCCTACTTCGAGAACACTATCGACCCCGACAAAATGTCGCTGCTCGTTTTCACCTCGGGTACTACGGGCAAGGGTAAGGGCGTTATGCTCTCCCAGCGCAACTTTATGTCAGACCTTGCGGACGTTATCCCCTTCATCGACTTCTCCGTAAAATGTATGAACGTTCTTCCCCCTCATCACACCTACGGCTCCAGCGTTTCCATTTTCGGTCAGAACTCCATAGGCTGTGATATTTATATTTCCTCGGGTGTTAAGTACATTCTTAAGGAGCTTAACGAGCATAAGCCGGGCCACCTGGTTGCAGTTCCCCTCTACGTCGAGACCTTCTACAGAAGGATACTCAAGGGCATCAAGGATTCGGGTAAGGAAAAGCTCCTTATGACCCTTATGAAGATAAATAACGTCTTTAAGAAAATCGGTCTCAACCCCTTCGGCGGTATCTTCAAAAAGAAGATTCTCTCCTCCTTCGGCGGTGAGCTTAATATGATTATCTCGGGCGGTGCTCCCCTCAATCAGGAGATGGCTGACCTCTTTGATTCTATCGGAGTCAAGGTTCTTAACGGCTACGGCATCACCGAGTGCGCGCCCATCCTTGCAGTTAACCACAACTACTACATCGTTCCCAAGAGCGTAGGCCCCGTTCTTCCTATCGTTGACGCGAGAATTGACGAGCCCAACGAGGACGGCGAGGGCGAAATCCAGGTTAAGGGTCCCAACGTAATGCTTGGCTATTACAAGGACGAGCAGGCTAACGCTGACGCCTTTACCGAGGACGGCTACTTCCGCACGGGTGACTACGGAAGAATGGAGATTGACCGCCACGGCGCGAGAATTCTCTACATCACGGGCAGACTTAAGAACCTTATAATCCTCTCCAACGGCAAGAACGTTTACCCCGAGGAGATAGAGGACGCCCTTTCCGCAACTCCCGGTGTCGTTGATATCGTCGTATACGAGGGTAAGTCCAGAAGAGGCGATGCCTTCAACGCCATCGTTGCCGAAATCTATCCCGACAAAACTCTCCTTGACGGAATGGGAGTCACTGATTACAAGGCGTACTTCCAGAAGTTCGTCAACGATTACAATAAGGACGCAGTACCCTACAAGAAGATTGGCGTACTCAAGGTCCGCGAGGAGGAGTTCCCGAAGAACACTCTCCGCAAGATTTTGCGTAGAAAGATGGATATGACCATCGACTGATAAGTCTTGAAGTTTATCAATATACAATATAAACTTTATCAATATAAATAATATAAAAAACGCAATATAAACAATATAAAAAAGCGACAGCAAAGCCCGCGGGCTTTGCTGTCGCTTTTGTTATGCGTATGCTTCTTGTTTTGAATTTATTGTATATGTTTTGAAATAACAATGATAGTTAATTTCAATACGAATAAACTCAAAATACCCAAAAATGTAAATTGTTAATTACAAAACAGCCTTAATTTTGGGGAATTAAATCCGCGTAGCTGTTGTAGTACTCAAGAATAATATCGTTAATCTGCGCATCGGAGAGGTTCTCGAAATCATTCTCCTTGCAGATGTCTGCTGCAACGCCTGCCATCTCGGAGAGAGCCTCGTCGGAGACGGTAATACCCTGCTCTGAGAGGGTGTCGCTCAGGGACTCGGCAATCTTCTCCTCGTACTCCTCGTCATTTGCGCAGGACTCGTAATCAATAGAGGTAATATCGCTGATGCCTGCCTTGACGTCCTCGTAGAGAGCAGCCGCATCCTCGCCTACGCCGAGATTCTCAGCCATGATGGATATAGACAGCTCCATAAGTGTGTCCGCAATGGGAGCGGTGCGCTCGTTGTCGGTAAGGGTAGACATAATACGGGAGATTACCGCTTTATCCTCTTTGTCCTTTGAGGAGAGAATTGTAAGAAGTGAGTCGGTGTCCCCTTCGTTGAAGGCTGTGATAACGCCCTCGTCGGAGAGTATGAAGAACAGGTCCTTGAAGGTTGCAAGGTCACCGCCGATATTGTCCTTGGTGCTGGTGGAGAAGATGTAGAGCATATCGTCTACAATAACCGCCATAAGCTCGCCGTCCTCGGCTGAATTTGCGCCCTCGGAGGTTTCGGAAAGGGTGACGAATACCTCGGCGAATATCTCCGACCACAAATCGGAGGTGCCGACACAGTTAACCATACGGGTGATAGCGCCCTTCTGCTCGGGGGTGAGAGATGCGAAGTCGGCATCGGTAATATCAAGAACCGCGTCGACGATATCCAAAGCCGCTACCATCTCGTCCCTCAGGTCAAGCTCGCCGTCGCCCATATCAACCTTTGCGAAGCTGTCAAGCATAGCGTCGCCGCCAAGGACTGCGGTGAGGCGGAAGATAGGCGTTTCGCTCATAGGACCGATAAACTCATCGTGTATCTCTACTATTTTGCTGTCCGTGTTTCCCTCCGCAACTATTCTGTCTGTGGCGCTGTCGGTTATCTGACATATAGCCATAAAGGGAAGAAGGAGAAGTGCCGATATTACAGCAGCCTCCGCCGCGCCTACGATAGCTCCGAGTCCGCGAGAGGCAACGTTTCCTGCGCGGGGAACAAATCTGCCCAGTGTCCAATAAATCACCTTAACCAGCAGGTTGATAATAGCGTAAGCCACCGTGAACAAAACGGGAGCAACGATTGTTGCCATAGGCAGTGTGAGTATAAGCTCCGCCAGGTGCGCATCAATCCCTACGAGTGCCGCGCGAACCTCGGCGTTAAGCGAGAGGTTTACGTAGGACTCTATAGCCACAAGCATTTCCTCTATCGTATAGTTTGTAAAGAGGGTGTGCAGCTCGGTCACAGCGCGCTCGGTTACAGCGAAGGAAATAAAGAACGCCACGACGGATAAGATAAGGTGGAACAGCTGTCTGCCAACGCCCCGTCTGAGACCCGACAGCATCTCACCGAAAACGGCGAGAATGAAGAATGCCGTTATACCGATGCAGATGTAAGACGCTTCGTTTCCGGCAGTGAACATCCATTTAAAATATTCGGAAAAAGTCATAGTGCCTCCTTATAAAATATTACTAACATAATATTACTATATTTTTACACAGTTGTCAAGAGGATAAAGCTTTGGAAAATATTACCTAATTAAGATTACCGTAGATTCCCCCTTATTTTACAGACACAATAAATAGACCCGCGCCGATTGGCGCGGGTCAAGGCGAATATTAAACCTTCAAGTATTTATCCGCATAAGCCGCATATTGCTCCTTGAAGTTTGGGCTGTCGGACTTCATTTTACGAATAGACTCGTGGAGGTTCATATGATGCTCTGCCGCATCTATGACGCAGCCTGCAATATTGGAGCAGTGGTCGGAGGTGCGCTCAAGGTTTGTGAGAAGGTCGCTCCAGACAAATCCTGCGGTAACCGAGCATTCGCCCATCTGCAGTCGGACGATATGACGGGAGCGAAGAAGCTCCTTCATTCTGTCAATAATCTGCTCTAAGGGCTCAACCCTTGCCGCAGTGTCGAAGTCATTATTTGCGAGCGTGACGTAGGAGAGCGTTACGATTTCCTCTACCGCCTGACACATAAGCTTAAGCTCACCCTTTGCCGCCTCGGTGAAGCTGATGCCCTTGTCGCGAAGCTCCTCAGCCGACTCAACGAGGTTCACGGCGTGGTCGGAAATGCGCTCGATATCGCCTATGATTTTAAGCAGCTTTGCCGCCTCGGCGCCCTCGCGCTCGTCCGCCTGAGTCATACTCAGCTTGACAAGATAGCTTCCTATGGCGTCCTCGTATTCGTCGGTTACCGATTCCGCTTCTCTTACAGCCTCGGCAAGCTTTTCGTCGTAGCTTTCGATGCACTTAATGCCGTTTTTGAGAGAGAGAGCCGCGCTTTCCGCCATTTCTATTGCAAGGTCGTGACAACGCTCAAGGGCAATGGCAGGGCTTTGAAGGAATCGCTCGTCGAGAAGTGTGACCTTCTCGGGAGTTTTTGACTCGGGCACAAGCTTGTATGCCAGCTTCTCAAGCAGCGAGGACATCGGGAAGAGAATAAGAGTACAGAGTATGTTAAATGCGGAGTGAGCTATAGCAATTCCCGCGCTTGTTGCCGCCTCGTCAAAGAGGGCAGGGGAGAATATGAGGTCGGCAGCCGTGTAGCAGGCAAGGCAGATTGCGGTGCCGATAATGTTGAAGGAGAGGTGAACGAGGGCTGCTCTATTCGCGTTTTTGTTGGTGCCGAAGGAGGAGAGAATAGCCGTGATACAGGTTCCGATATTCTGTCCCATAATGATAGGAATTGCCGCGCCGAAGGACACCTGACCCGTTACAGCCAGAGCTTGAAGAATACCGACGGAGGCGGAGCTTGACTGAATTATTGCCGTAAGAGTTGCGCCTACAAGCACGCCGAGTATGGGGTTTTTGAAGAGAATGAACATATCGCGGAAGGCAGGAACGTTCTCAAGCCCCGCAACGGCACCCGTCATTGCGTCCATACCGAACATAAGGACCGCAAAGCCCAAAAGAATAGTACCGATATCCTTCTTCTTCGCCTTCTTCGCGAACATATAAAGAGCAATACCTATTACCGCAAGAATAGGTGTGAAGGAGGTGGGCTTAAGCAATTTAACGAATATGCTCTCGCCCGATATGCCACCAAGGCTGAGTATCCAGGCGGTGACCGTGGTACCGATATTTGCACCCATTATTACGTGAATTGCCTGTCTCAGAGTCATAAGACCGGAGTTTACAAAGCCCACCACCATAACCGTGGTTGCCGAGGAGCTTTGTATTACCGCCGTAACACCAAGACCCGTGAGAAGTCCTGCAAATTTGTTGGTTGTCAGCTTGCCGAGTGTAACCTCGAGCTTTCCGCCCGCGCTTCTCTCGAGAGCCTGTCCCATAATGCTCATACCGAAGAGGAAAAGGCAAAGACCGCCGAGCAGTGTAAGTACGTCAAAGATTGTCATTTTTTCTCCTTTTTTGATGTGGAATGCGTTGTGAAGGTTTTCTATAAAATCACCCGAAGCCTTAAATGACGGCGGTATATCACCCGTGCGCCGAAAGCGAAATATGCTTAATCGCCGAAAGTATGAAAATACACGGTGTAATAAATCGTAGAAGGCAAGAAGAAGCATAGCATATTCAACCGCCAAAACGGGAATAAGGCAGGGGGCGTGTGCTGTTTTTTTAAAAAACGGCTGTCCCAAAAGAATGAGACAGCCGAGGAAAATCAATCCTTCTTAATGAATTTGTCGGTAAAATAACCGATGCCGTAGGTAGCGGCAATGATAATGCCTACAATAATAAATACTCCAAGCATACCAACTCCCATATAAGAGAGCTTATTTACGAATTCCATAGGCTCAAAATACATAATAGTTACCTTACCTTTCTATCAGCTGAAGAAGCCGAGAATAAGCGCGCCTGCAATAACCGAGGCAATCTGACCCGAAACGTTGACGCCTATGGAGTGCATAAGCAGGAAGTTCTGGTTATCCTCCTCCAGCGCCATTTTATGTACTATTCTTCCCGACATAGGGAATGCCGAGATGCCTGCCGCGCCTATCATCGGGTTGATAAGGGGCTTTTTGAGTAGCTTCATTACAAGGTTATAAAGCTTAGCGAACAGAACTCCGCCTGCGGTATCAACTATGAAGGCAACAAGTCCGAGACCCATAATGAGAAGAGTGTCGCCGTTCAGGAACTGTCCTGCGGACATATTGAAGGCTATGGTGATACCGAGGAATATGGTAATAAGGTTTGCAAGCACCTTCTGCGCGGTTTCGGAGAGGGAGTCGAGGACACCGCACTCGCGGATAAGGTTACCGAACATAAGGAAGCCTATAAGAGAACCTGCGCCGGGCGCGAATATACAAGCTATAACCGAAATAATTATAGGGAAGAGTATCTTCGTCGTCTTGGAAACGCTTCTTTGAGTGTAGCTCATACGGATACGTCTCTCGTTTTTGGTAGTGAGAGCCTTGATAACCGGGGGCTGGATAATCGGTACCAGCGCCATATAGGAATACGCCGCAACCGTAATTGCACCAACGTAGTTAGAGCCAAGCTTGTTGGCAACGACTATGGATGTAGGACCGTCAGCCGCGCCGATTATGGAAATAGATGCGGCATCCTTGATTTCGGGGAAGAATACCGATGCCATACATAGAGTGAAGAATATGCCGAACTGCGCCGCCGCACCGAAAATCATAAGCTTCGGATTGTTAAGCAGGGGACCAAAGTCTATCATCGCGCCGATGCCGATAAACAGAAGGAGAGGGAACAGCTCGTTTGCAATACCTGCATTGTAAAGCTCGTGCAAGGGCTCTGCTATGCCTGAATACTCGGTGGTTAACAGCGCACCGCACTCGGGGCAAAGCTTACCTGCATACTCCTCGGGGAAAAGGAAGGAGGTAGATAAAACGTGAGATGTTTCTCCAAGGCACACAACCTTTACAACTCCGGGGAAGTTCATAAGGATTGCGCCAAAGCCGATGGGTAAAAGGAGTGTCGGCTCCATTTGCTTTTTGATAGCAAGGTAGATAAGCACACCGCCTATCGCCCACATAATGAGCATTTTCCAGTTTCCGTCCTTAGCGAAGTCAGCAATAGGGCTGAACAGCTCGCCAAGCTTAATAAGTAAATCGTTCATTTCGCTTTTCCTTTTTCTCGTTTTTAGCCGCGGCTAGGTCACCCACGCTCACGACCCAAAATATTTTATCATAAAATCGGTAAAGATTTAGTAAAGATTTAACCGTCGGAGCGCGAAACAACAAATTTTTCAAGATGCTCCCGTTGACTTGCATTAATAGCCTTGAGGATAGTGCAAAGCAAAAGCCGCAAGGGCGGACTTTGGAAGGGGTGGATTTTACCTTCGCGTATCACCTTTGCGGCTTTTTGCTTATTTGGTTTTATATATAGTTTTTACGTGGACTGTGCGCCCTTAAGTATAGGCTGAAAATAGCTTTGGAGCAAGCTCCGTTCTGTATACGGCGGCTCCACTCGGGCAGGGTGAGCCTTTCCGTCGGGTTGACTTTTGGGCTGCGGTACAAGCTCCGTTGTGTATACGGCAGCCCCACTCGGGCAGGGTGAGCCTTTCCGTCGGGCTAGCTTTGTAACTGTATTTTAAGCCTTGTCCTGCATACGGTAGCCTACGCCAAGCTCGTTTACGATATAGCTGCTCTCGCCCGGGCGAATGCCCATTTTCTTGCGTATGTTAGCCATATTGACCTGGAGCCTTTTTATGCTGCCGTCGTCTGCGCCGTCTCTCCACACCGCCTTGATAATGGCGGAATAGCTCATCATCTTGCCGCAACGCTCGGAGAGGAGAGCTATAATATTGTACTCGGTTTGGGTGAGCTTGATTTCCTCGCCATTGAGAAACATTCGCCTGGCATCATAGTCGATAACCATATCTCCGAGGACAAATTTGCCTCCGGGAAGATGCCCCTCCTCGGAGCTGTGGCGATGGCTGCGCAGGCAGCTGCGGACTCTGGCGGGCAGCTCCCGTGAGCCGAAGGGCTTGGTTACGTAATCGTTAGCCCCAAGGTCGAGGGCGCGGACCTTCTCGGATTCCTCGCCTCTGGCAGAGAGGATAATTATGGGAGTTGTGTCGCTCTCTCTTACGTAGGATATGAGCTGTGTGCCGTCGCCGTCGGGAAGCCCGAGGTCTAAAATTATAAGGTCGGGAAGGTGGGAAAGATACATCAGCCGACCCTCCTCCACACTTGATGCGGTGAGGACCGTGTAGCCCTCTCCCTCAAGTATTGCAGAGACGAGGGACTGTATATTTCTCTCCTCCTCAACAACGAGAATTTTGTATTTATTCTGTGCCATTTATGTACTCCGTTTTTGTTATTTGCTTTGTTTTAAAATTTCGAAAAGCTCGACACGGGTAGGGCGTTTTGCCATTTTTAGCGGTTTAAAGCGAAAGCGTAAAGCTGAATACGGCTCCGCCGCTCTTTCCGTTCTCGGCGCGGATAGTACCGCCGTGGACCTTGATTATCGTCGCGCATACCGACAGCCCTATTCCTGCGTTTTTACCGTCGGAGTCAGGGGATAGCTCGGAGGTTGAGTAGCGGTCGTCAAAGAGCCTGTCCAGCTTGCTTTTATCAATCCCACAGCCGTTGTCGGAAACCGTGAAGGTTGCCTCGCTCTCGTTGGTTGTAACGGTAAGAGAAAGCGCGGTCATACCCTTTGCGTGCTTTACTGCATTCTCCAGCATATTTAAGAGAACCTGCTCTATAAGCAGAGGGTCCATAGGGATTACGGCGATGCTGTCGGGAATGGAAATATCTACGTGTCTGTCGGGGTAGCGATTTTTGAATTTTACCGCTACGGAATCAATAAGCTCGTCAAGCACCGTTGGGGATTTGATTATCTTCGCCTTTCCTCCGTCAAGCTTTGTTACGGACAGCAGGTTTTCCACAATTCTTATAAGCCACTCGGAGTCCTCTCGGATACCCTTGACCATATTCTCGCGCTGCTTGTCGGTCAGAACCTCGTAGCTGTCTAAAAGGGCGGAGCTTGAGCCGTAGATTGTAGTTAACGGAGTGCGCAGGTCATGGGATACGGCGCGCAGAAGGTTAGCTCGCATCATTTCCTGCTCTCCACGCGCCTTATACATTCGTCCTCTTTTAAGCTGGGTGGTGAGAGTGCTTGTACCAAGGGAGATAACCAGCATTATTACCGTGGAGAGAATGTTCTCAGTCACGGTGAAATCGAAGCCGTAGAAGGGCGGAATAAAGGCGTAGTTAATAAATATTACGCTTGCCACGGTGGTGATAATACCGTAGTGATAACCGTCGGTAAGCAGAGAGACTATAAAGACGGAGAAGATAAACACCGCCGTAACCTGCTCCCTTATATCAAACACCTCGCCGAGTATAATACCTAATACTAAAGACGCGGCAAAGGAGGAAACGGTTATTAATAGGTCTATAAGCCATCTTCTCCTACTTCCAGCCTTCATTCCTCACTCCTCCAAAGCATTTTCGTTTTCTTTATTGTAGCATATTCTGTCGAAATAATCAAACTGTTTTGTAAAAAGGATATTTACGAAGCTTCAAGCAGATTACAGATATGGGCGAAGCACCTCTGCCAGGTGGTCCTCGGAGTCTATAAGCTCTCTGGCAATAGCCTTTGAGCGCTCGCTTGCCTTTTCGTATTGGTTGAGGTACCTCGAGAGCGACTTGACGCCCATATTGCACCCGTCGGTCATAAGCTCCGCGACGGTGGCGTCGTCCTCTCGCATCATAAGCTTTACGGAGATTTTCATATCGCTCATAATACCTGCAATCGCGTGGGGAGGCTTAGTGTCCGCCCCTGCGGAAAGGAGCATAGAATGGGTCCTGTCGCCAAGGTCGGCGTGAGTGCCGTTGCACTCCTTCAGCACCTCCCGAAGCCCCTCGGACTTCACCTTTGGGAGAACCTTTTTTATAGAATTGGTTCCCATTTTTATACCTGCGTTACATTCTTTTAGTAAATTTATCGTATCGTTGTTCACAAGACTCACCTCATCTGACGGTCAGTTTTACACTTTGCTTAAGTCCCGTCAGTCTTATTTTGCGCGGTGAGCCCCGAAATATGTATCAAATTACCGAGAATGTAATGTCCGCGCTTGTCAACCCATTTCCAAGTCAACGTCTTGCATGGTGAGTACTCGAAATATGTATCAAATTACCGAGAATGTGATGTCCGCGCTTGTCAACCCATTTCCAAGTCAACGTCTTGCACGGTGAGTACTCGAAATATGTATTAAATTACCGAGAAGGTGAAGTCCTCGTAAACCAACCTATCTCCGACGTCAACGCCGAAGGGCAAAAGCGCAAGCGCAATAAACAGCTCCTCCGACTCACCTTCCCTCGAGAGGTACGCGTATTCGCCCTCTATCCTTGCGACTGTATAGTATTTTGCTTCCATTTTGCAATTCTCCTTTTCTTTTTCACCTGTATTCTACCACAAAGTGAAAGCTAATTCAATAGTTAACCGAGATAAAGCCCGGGTTGCTATTGTTAAAATAAACCGAGACACTTGACATTTCCCCAAAAAAGTTGTATTATAATATAGCCCGTGGTGTGCCGTTTGGCTGCGGCTTGCGGCAGGGGCGCAAATTGATTTTTGGATGGTTAAGATGTTTTTGTTACATACACACGGCGGCGAGGGGGCCGTTGGCTTTCTCCGCGAGGTGGTGCTTCACGGAGTGACGGATACGCTGAAGCTTGTGCCGTTTTTGTTTTTGACCTATCTTTTGATGGAGTTCATAGAGCATAAGGCATCGGACAAGGCGTCCGGGTTTATGCAGAGGGCGGGGAAGCTCGGACCCGTTATAGGCGGAGCCTTAGGCGCTGTACCTCAGTGCGGCTTCTCTGCGGCGGCGGCAAATCTGTATACGGGAAGGGTGATTACCCTCGGTACGGTTATTGCGGTTTTCCTCTCCACCTCCGACGAGATGGTTCCTATACTCATCGCGGGAAGCTTCCCTCCCGTGCAAATCGTACTTATTCTCCTCTACAAGGTGGCGTGCGGCATATTCGTTGGACTGTTAGTCGACCTTGCGCTGCGCCTTATGCACAGGGAGAAGGAGGAAATCAATATTGACGAGATATGCGCGAGGGACGAGTGCCACTGTGAGCGCGGAATATTCTACTCGGCGGCGCATCACACTCTGACTATATCTCTGTTCGTTTTTATCGTTACTCTGCTTATTAACACGGCTGTGTTCTTTATCGGAGAGGAGACTCTCGGCGCTGCCGTAAGCTCTGTTCCCGTTCTCGGACATATACTCTCAAGTATTATAGGACTTATCCCCAACTGCGCAGCCTCGGTTCTCCTTGCGACCCTCTGCTCCGACGGAATTATCAGCATCGGCACGATGCTCTCGGGACTTTTCTCGGGCGCGGGAGTAGGTCTGCTCGTGCTTTGCCGAGTCAACAAGCGTCCTATAGAAAATCTTATGATAATTATTCTGCTCGTAGTGTCGGGAACCCTCTTCGGCTTACTTGGCGAGCTTATATTCTGACTTAATAATACTTCATAATTTTGTTACTAAAGACGCTCGCGTTTTTTGGGCGGTTTGGTTTTTGATGACCTCTCGGATTTTGCAATAAAAAACAGAAAAACGTAAATAATTATAGTCATTATATACACAAAATACGGTGATGTACGAGCCTTTATGCGCACGTATCTCGCCGTTTTTTGTTGCAATTTGGCATAAAATGCTTTCTGTCTCGGTGTTGACTTATTCATAAATTTGTGTTAAAATATATAAAAAGAAAGGAGAAGGTATGGAAAATTGGCTTAAGCGCGCGGCAACTCTTATAACCTCGCTGACCTTCCCGTCGGACTCGTCTCCGTCCGTTGTGCCCTTTTACCCCCAGAAGCTCGAGGTATCGGGCGAAGAGAAGCGATATTTTCAGAGGAGTATGCCCGAGAGGTTCGGCATATCCTCCGCGCGTATATACAATATGCTCTGCGAGCTTGAGGGCGAGCGTCGCGCAAACATACATAATCTCCTGATTTTAGCAGGCGGCGAGGTTATTGCCGAATGCTCTCGGGACGGCTACGGAACGGGTGTCTGGCACCTTTCCCATTCTATGTCCAAAACCGTGACGGGTATGGCTGTGGGTATGCTGGTTGACGACGGGCTGCTTTCGGTGTCTACTCCTCTTGTGAAGCTTTTTCCAGAGGTGCCCTATAAGGATAAACGCTTTCCCGATATAACAGTAAAGCACCTTCTGGCAATGCAGACGGGCGTTCCCTTCGCGGAGGCAGGCTCTGTTACCGAGACTAAGTGGCTTGAAACCTTCTTTGGCTCGACGTTGAAGTTTGCTCCCGGCAGTAATTTCTCTTATAACAGTATGAACTCCTACGTTCTTGCAAGGATTGTGGCAAGGATTACGGGCAGAAGCCTTACCGACTTTCTGGAGGAGCGACTGTTTTCTCCCCTTGGAATAACCAACTACTTCTGGGAAATGGGTCCCGAGGGAGTTGAGAAGGGCGGCTGGGGTCTGTTTCTTTCCCCGGAGTCCTGGGCGAAGATTGGATATATGGTGCTTTCGGGTGGTGTCTTTGAGGATAAAAGAATTCTCTCAGAGGAGTGGATTGAGGAGTCCACCACCTGCCACGCCGAGGCGCCTATGATTGACGGCGACTTCAACTACGCCTATCAGATTTGGGTGGGCAGAAGCACCGAGGAGATACTTTTCAACGGAATGCTTGGGCAGAACGTGTGGATTTGTCCGAAGAACAATCTCGTGGTAGTGGTAAATTCGGGAAACAACGAGCTTTTCCAGATGAGCCCCGCTATGGATATAATAAGAAAATATCTCGGCTGTGATATAGAGGACTCTCTCACACGGCGAGACGTCCGCGTGCTTCACGAAAGAGAGGCGCACTTCTTCGACTCCCGTAGGTGGGTGCGGCCCTTGGAGAAAAAGAGAGGTCTTTTGTATTTTCTCCACATAAGGTCACGCAGCGGCTTTGACGAGCGCTGGGGTGAGGTTCTCGGAACCTACGCCTTCCCGAAAAATAACGTCAGTATGCTCCCTCTGTTTATCGCAGGTATGCAGAATAATATGGAGGCAGGGCTTGAGAGCTTCACCTTCGAGAGAGTTGGCGAAAGCTTGATATTCAGCTTCCGCGAGGGCGGCGAAAGCTATGCTGTGGAGGCAGGGCTTTACGAATATAAAACCACCGTCCTTGATTTCCGCGGCGAAAGGTATATAGTGTCGGTAATGGCGGAGGCGCTTATAAATAAATTTGGTGACGAGGAGTACAGACTTGAATTCCTTTTCCCCGAGATGCCAAACACCAGAATGATACGAATGTACTTTACGGACGAGGGCTTGCAGGTTGAGTTCAGCGAAGTCCCCAACAACCGAATTGTAGATATGCTCCTTGCCAGAGTGCCCGAAACCAGCAGCGTAGCAGGCTTTGCCATAACACTTCTTGAGCGCAGATTTGGCGAGGACTTTATTGAAAAGAAGGTTGAGGAGATATTCTCACCAAAGCTGCTGGGCGTTTCTGTTGATGACCCCGACTGCGAGGAAATTCTTCGTAGGCTCGAGGCGGAGCGCGCTGAGGAGTCGGGAACCGTCAGAGTGCTTCGCTCCCTTGTGACACGCTTCTTTAAGGAAAGTGTTGGTATACCCGACCCCGTAGCGGATAAGCAGGAGACTGAGGCGGATAGTCCCTTACAGCCCGAGCCGAAAAAGGGTATTTTCTCGGGCATTTTCGCAAAGCTTCGCGGTAAGTAGAACCTATCCTTGCTGAGTGTGTGCGCGGAGAAATACCAACGCCGAGGAAAGATGCACTGCTTTAAAATGTATAAAAAGTAGCCATAATGCAAGCTTTACTTTGCATTATGGCTATTTTTGGTTGATTTGTCTTTTAAATTTGGTCGTTGAAGCTGATAGGAAAATATAAAACTTGAGAATTAACCGACAGGCTTGCGAATTGACCGACGGGCTTGCGAATTAACCGACGGGCTTGCGGATTAACCGACGGGCTTGCGGATTAACCGACGGGCTTGCGAATTAACCGACGGGCTTGTAGAGGCAGCATTGGTTAAAGGCTTAAAGGTAAGGCAATACACCGGAGAAAATTTAAAGCCCCTTGCAGAAGGTGTCTATATAGCTGTCGATAGCCGCGGAGATAACCTTCGTCGCTTCCTCTCTGCCCTTGACCTCGTTTACTGCGGTGTCCTTATGCTCGAGGTTTTTATACACCGAGAAGAAATGGCGCATCTCGTCGAAGATGTGGCTCGGTAGCTGGTCGATGCTCACGTACTGATTATAGTTCGGGTCGTTATAGGGTATGGCGATAATCTTCTCGTCGTTTCTTCCGTTGTCTATCATCGTTATGACACCGATAGGATAGGCGCGTACCAAGGACATAGGCTCCAAGGGCTCAGCGCAGAGGAGTAAAACGTCAAGAGGGTCGCCGTCGTCGCCGTAGGTTCGGGGAATAAAGCCGTAGTTTGCAGGGTAATGAGTGGAGGTATACAGTATCCTGTCGAGGATTATATATCCCGTCTCCTTGTCAAGCTCGTATTTTTTCTTGCTTCCCTTGGATATTTCAATGACACATATAAAATCCTCAGGGGTAATTCTTTTCGGTGAAATGTCGTGCCAAATATTTGACATAGCAATACTCCCTTTTTAGTTTTTTGTTATATCGTAAATAATTATACTGTGATTATGCCCACGGTGAGGCTCTGTAAATCTAACGAAGCTCACGGCTCACGGCTTACGCGCTTTCTTCAGCGTCCTTGGAAGCTCTAAAGCTCACGGGCTTACGTGCTTTCTTCGGCGCCCTTGGAAG
>JAFUPM010000016.1 GCA_017481225.1 Clostridia bacterium | reverse complement strand
TTCCTCGACGGGGGCTTCCTCGGCGGGCGCTTCCTCGACGGGGGCTTCCTCGACGGGGGCTTCTTCAACTACGGGCTTCGGTGCTTTGCCGCGCTTCTCGTAGTCAACGTCAACCTCGGAAAGCTCTGTGGGATACTCAAGAGGCTCTGCCTCATTCTCTAAAGGTTCAAGTTCCGCTATGGGCTCTTCCTTTACAGCCGCGGTATCAAGGATAGGCGCTACCCTCTCTGGGACAGTCTGCTCGCCTGCCCGCGCAAGGCGGTCCATAAGCTTCGTAACTACAAGCTCCGCGGTTCTGTCGTGGTCAATAGTTACGGGAGTTTCCACAACCTTAATTCTGGGCTCAATAACCGTAGGCTGCTGCTCCTTCACGGCGAAGGTAGCCTCGCGAACGGCACTTTCTACAACACGGGGGGTGGTTTCCTTGATTACAGACTCAACAACCTTGCCCGTTGCTTCCCTTACTGCGGACTCGACAACTCTGTCGGTTGCCTCCTTAACCACAGCCTCAAGGGCGCGGGGCGCTGTCTCGCGGAGAACCTCAGCTATTACCTTCGGCGCTGCCTCGGCGGCAACCTTGGCGGTGGCGGTCTCCACAATTCTCGTGGTTGCCTCCTCGGCTACCTTGGTGGTAGCTATTTCAATAACCTTGGCTGTAGCCTGCTTTTCAACCTTTGCCGATGCTGTTTCCACAACCTCGGGAGTCGCCTTCTCTACAACCTTGGGCGCCACGTCGGTCATTACCTCGTCGTGGATACGGATAGCAGAATCGTCTACCCACTCGGGGTTTGCGCCGTATAGCTCGTCGTAGTTTTCTACCTTTATTTCATATAAATAAAGTATCTTCGTATTTGTGGGGATAAAGAACTGTGTGCGTGTCTGGTCGGTATTCTCGCTCATCAGTATGGGTGACTGAATTGTGTCTCTGATACCGAGCATTTCGGTGAAGGTTTTGACTGTGAGTACCTGGTAGCCTCTGGTGTCAAATCCGTTTGTAATCTCCTGGATAAAGGAACGGTAGCCCGAGAGGAGCTTGTTTACCTTTATAGTATAGTTAACGTCGTGATTACGGGTTATGTAAACGAATGCAACAAAGAGCATTGCAAGGAGAAGCTCCGCTCCGCCAAGGGAGAGACCTGCTACCTTGAAGATATCGCGGTTTACTGCCGTCTTGCAGGCGAGTACCTTACTCTCACCCGCGGGAACGCTGGAGGTCATCTCGATGCCTATAGTCTTAGTCGTCAGGGGCATACGGAGGGCAACGGTGTGGCTGTTCTCGGAATCATTCTCAAAGGAGTCCGAGGAGCCTGTTACGCCTACGTTCATTTTAACTAAAAGGTTGCTTGTGACGTTGGTAAGTCCGTAGGTATTTATAAACTTGGTGGCAAGCTCGTTGTACTGAACGTAGTTAACGGTAACGGTTTCGTCTATAACGAGCTTATTGTTACTGTTCTGAGTCAGCTTCTTCTCCGGGCGAAGCTCATACTCGGGATTAAAGAGAGCCACACCCGTGCGGTCATCAATTATCTCGAGGATAGCATCAACGCTGTAAACGTACTGGTAATCAACGTCGGAGGCGTCCATATTAAGCTCGTACTTGAACTCTGCGAGAACGTTGCTGATAAGGGAGGCAACGTATGCCTGACCCTCGGGGAGCCACTCCTCGTCATAGAATTCGTTGGGGCTGAGCTGTACCTTATAGTCAACGTCGCTTTTCTCGGTGTAGTCTATGTAGTAGGTTTTGTCAAGCTGATAGTACGTAAAAGCACAGGCAGCAATCAAAACCGCAACTATAAGCATACAGACGCCCTGCACGAGCATCCATTTCTTTCTATTCTTTTTGTAATTCAGTCGCCTTCGTCTTTCGGCTTCCGACATACTAACCTTCTTTCTTCACAGTCGGTTTCCCTCTGTGAAAAGTGTATTTAAGATGCATTTGCATCGAAGCTTTCAATTTTGGAGGCTTACTTGAGAGCCTTATTCACAAGGTCTCTGAGCCATAGGGTGGGATAGCCGACGCCGGGGAGCTTAAGCTTAACTACTCCCTCTATGCTACCCGAGGTTATATAGCCCGGGTCGCGGTCTTCGTTTGCATCACCCTTTGTATAATAGCGGGTCTCGTTGTTGATGACCTCTATGCCGTCAACGCGGTGGACAACCTTGTTGCCCTTCTGACTAAACACGATAACCTGACCCTCGGTTACCGTTATGTCCTCAGACGTGTCATAAATTATGGCATCTCCCTTGTTAATTTCACCCGTCATACTCTCGGTGGCTATAATCAACGCACCGAAGCGGAACTGGCAGGATATAAGCATAACAAAAGCAACCATTACAGCTACCGCGCCACCCGTCAGAATATAGCCCACGGGGCCTTTCTTCTTAAGAGCGCGGCGCACCTTCCTCTCGAAGAGCATATCAACGAATGCATAAGCGAAAAGAGGTGTGAGAAGTGAGATAATAGCGTTTATGGAATCGGGCAGATTAGGTATCCAGGGGATAATATAGAAATAGAGTGTCGTAACGAGCCTATATACGATATTGGGCATAGGTCCGTAACGCCGAGACAGATACTGATAGGTAAAGCCCGAGATAATTGCGGGAAAGAGATATATTCCCACAAAGTCCATAAAGGAGTTAAAGGAGTAGATACCTTTAAGAGTTGAGTGTATATAGACCTCGCCGAGAACAAGGGCAAGATAGCACAGCGCAGAGGGAAACAGGCTGTCATAGGCGAGGACTACTGCTCTGATAAGCTCGGAGGAGACTATAATCAGAGTAATCGGTAAAAGGTAACTGAAGAAATTGGTAAGGTTCAAGCCGACGGGGGACTTCACAAAACCGAGGTATGCGCCTATAACGTAGATAAGCACGAGATATAGGACGCTTATCACGGATACGATAAGCAATACGTCCCTGCCGTAAATTGAGGGTATAGCCCTCTTTTTGTTGATTAAGGGTAAAATGACAAGGGCGAGCAGAAGTAGCGCTGCAGCAATAATTCTACCGCTGCTCACCGTAAGGAACAGTGGAATAAGGAGGGCCGCAAAAAGCGAGCTGACGGATATGTATAATACTTTTCTGTCCCTCGTCATTGCGAGTCCTCCCTTCCAAAATTCTATGTCATTTCGTTTTTTGATTAGTTGTTAGCGTCTATAGACGTAGCGGTGATCATAACGCCAAGGTTATGAGTGATAGTCTCGCCATCAGCAAGAACTGTGGGGTCACCCGTAAGCTCGATAGAAACGAGAAGGTATACCATTCCGCCATTCTTAGATACCTGAGAAGGGCTAAGCTCTGTCTGGCAAGCCTCATCAGAATAGAGCGTATACTCTACGCTGAAGCCTTCGCCTACGCCGGTGCTCGTGCCAACTGTGAGTGTAGCGTCATATACGCTGTTATTCACAATAGGAAGAATAATGGACACGGCGTCGCCTGTGTGAGCAAGGTCCGTACTGTTATTGATAGTGATAGTAGCACGGTCATCGTTGTCACCCAAAACTACTGTGCAGTTGTTGGGAAGAGTGCCAATAGCATCCTCAAAGTTAACGTCAACGTCGAACTGAGTCTCCGCGCCGGACTTGGTTGCCTGGAGCATACCTCCTACGGAAAGGGTATCGGAAACTGCTGCAAAGCCGACACCTACTGCAAGGAGAGCAACAACAAGAAATGCTGCAATTACTGATCTTCTTTTGAACATAAAAAAATCCTCCTTCCTTGAAAATTTATATCAAAAAAGCCGAAGCTTAAAGATATACAAGACAGCACAGTATTTTATTTGCGCGTACATTTATAAATAAACTTATAAATAAAAATACTGTAATAAGTTGATCATAGCACAGGTAAATAGATATTGCAATAGTTTTTAGTAAAATAAAGTGTCGAATTTCCAAAATTAAGATATAAATTTG
>JAFUPM010000015.1 GCA_017481225.1 Clostridia bacterium | reverse complement strand
GCCCGAGGATTCTGCCGTTTGGTTCGACAAGCTCTGGAAGAATACCGTAGATTTGTTCCGCACCCTTGACATTCCCGTAAGAACCCTTGAGTGCTGCTCGGGCGACCTTGCCGACCTTAAGGTTAAGTCTATCGACGTTGAGGCTTGGTCTCCCCGTCAGCAGAAGTACTTCGAGGTAGGCTCCTGCTCCAACCTCGGCGATGCCCAGGCTCGCAGACTTAAAATCCGCGTAAAGGGTGCCGACGGCAAGCCCTATCTTGCCCACACTCTCAACAACACCGTTGTAGCTCCCCCCAGAATGCTTATCGCATTCCTTGAAAATAACCTTAACGCAGACGGCTCGGTTAATATCCCCGTAGCCCTTCGTCCCTATATGGGCGGCAAAGAGAAGCTTATCCCCAAGGCATAAGGCAAAGGAGAGGGAAGAGATGAAAAGAGAAAACTGTTTGCTTATTATCGCAGGTCCCTCTGCCGTCGGTAAAACTACCGTGGCATATTCCCTCATAGAGCGCGACCCTCGCTTTGAGTTCGTGCGCTCCGTAACCACTCGCCCGAAGCGCGGCGATTCCTTTGACAACGAGTATATCTATTTGACAATCCCCGAGTTTATAACCCTTCGCGATAACGGCGGAGTCCTCGAGCATACCGAGTACGCAGGCAACTTCTACGGCACTCCGCGCTCCGAGGTGGAGAGAATTCTCTCCGAGGGAAAAATTCCGCTTTTGGTTCTCGATATGAACGGTGTCGGCTCTCTTGTGAAAAACGCATCGGGTCTCAACCCCTGCGGCGTGTACGTGTACGATAGCCTCGAGGTTATGGCTGAAAGGCTTCGCGCAAGATTCCTTCACGAAAGCCACACCGACGACGACCTCCGCAAGTATAACAGCCGCATAAAGCAGAATATCACCGACTACTCCGTAATTTGTGAGAAGACGGAACGCTTCTTCGCCTTTATCCCCAACAAGGGAACCCTTGCCGACACGGTTGCGTGCGTTAGTGAGGTGTTCGCAGGCTTCTGCGACGGCGCCGAGAGGGACTCCGAGGCAGTCGAGTCCGTAGCCGCAGCCCTTTCGCAGAGCGTCAGCAAGGCTTAGGATACCAACTCAAAGCAAAGCTTAAACCCAAATCAAAGCGCAAAGCTTGACGCCGCCCCCAGGCTAAGTCTAAAGCCCAATCTAAGCGCAAAGCTTGACGCCCAAAAAACTTGCTTAAGCAGCTCTGCTTTTCAAGCCGAGCCCGAAATACCGCCGATAAAGCAAGGTAAAATCAAAAAAACAAAAGAACAATCCCCCGAAAGCAGCCTTGAAAGCTTTTCCAAGTGCATCTCTCGGGGGATTTTTTTGTTTTCTTTCGCCTTTGTTGACAGTCTTACCTCCGCTTTTGATTATCGGAGCAGTAACCTTATTTGACTTTTGTGAGGGAGCTTCGGTAATTATCCTAAGCTCAATATTTTTTCGGCACCTTAACACCGCGCTCCGATAGGTGAGCCAAAAAGCCGACCCCGTCACCTACGGTGAAGCTTTCCTTCTCGAAAACAACGATTTGCTTTGCCCGTGTAACGAGATAAATGAGATTATCCGTGGTGTAAGCTTGCTTGACGTCCGAAAGGCGCAGAGCAGACTCGGGCTGCACCTCGGGGTACATAGACTCTCTGCCCACGTGCATTACAACCTCGCGGACAGCTCCAAGCTCCTCACCCCTCTTGAAGGCAAGCCTTGAGAAGCTGCGGTAGGAAATAAATCTGTACGCCAGCGCACCCAGGGCAAGCAGGGTGAGAAGAAGCGCATAAAAATCGAACCTGCCGACGGAAAAGCTGTAACCGAGAAGTCCAAGCCCCACAAGCCCGTAGAATGAAAAGAAGCAAATCAATATTATTGACGAGGTGCGCTTGAAGAAGTAGTGAAAATACATCTCCTTTAAGTTCTCCGCCTTCGGTGTCTGCCTGATTTCGAAGAGTACAAGCTTTTCCTCCATTATTCGAGTCCTCCGTTTTCTATGTATTCAGCTAACAAATCTCTTGCGTAAATATTCGGACCGAGACCTGCAATTACAGTAAGCCCGTTAGGTGCGTATTGCGCCGTGTAGGAGTCTACCACCACGTAATAGGTGGATGAGTAGTCAACGTATCCAAGGCCCTCGCCGTACTCGGAGAGGCTCACGTGATAATCCCCGTTGTCTGTATTCAGAAATCTGCGGTTAAGATTATAGCCGCTGACGGAGCAGAGGACTATCTCGTTATCGAAGGGAAGTATGGAATGAAGGTCCCCGTATACGACCTCGCCTGCGTAGAGATTATACGGGCTTCTTGCGGAAAGATATCCGCCGCCAAGCACGATGTCGTAAGCATCGCCCCACTCCTCAAGCCCCGCATCAAGATAAAGCCTTGCCACTATATCGCATACCTCATAGCCCGAAAGAAAGTCGCGGTTTTGTCCGAGAACCCTCGTAGCCTCGGCTATAGCGTCTGCGTATTTATCCGACAGCTCGTCTATAATGCTGTCGTCGGCATATCTTGAATAGATATCATTTGAGACTGTCTCGGCTAGGGTAAGCTCGCTTTTTCCGTTGGCGTAATTGACCTTGAACTCAACGTGGGAGATAGCTCTGTTTTCGCTTCCTGCCTGCAGGTGGTACACCTCGTAGTTATCGTACATAACGTAGCTTTGGTGCGTATGCCCCTCAAATACCACGTCAACGTAGCCTGAGGACAACTCATCATCGTAATAAGAGGAAAGCTTTCCAGGTGACACGTAGTCCTGACTTGACGAGGAACGTCCGTATCCGTCGTGGAGAACGTAGGCGATAAAGTCAGCGCCCTCGCGACGAAGCCTCTCCGACTCCTCCATAACAAGCTCCGTAAGCTCACCGCCCACCTTGAAGTAGACCTTTTCAACCTTATCCGCCGATATAGAGGAGTAGCAATCGCCCACAGCGCCTATTATTCCTATCTGAATATTGCCGAGGTCCACAACCGTGGAGGGCTGACAGTAGTCGACGCGCTCGTTTGTGTCCTTATCGTACACGTTGATTGCAAGGAAGGGGAACTCTGCCGCGCCGTCGCACGCCTCAATATACTCCTCGCCCCAGTCGAATTCGTGGTTTCCGAGGGTCATAGCGGCAAACCCAAGCTCGTTCATCCAGTCCGTCATCATCATACCGTAGGTAAGGTTTGACTCCGAGCTGCCCTGCCACATATCTCCTGCTGAAAGGAAAATTGCATTCTCGTCAGAAAGTCCGTTCATCTTCAGATAAGTCGTCAGCTCGTCAAGTCCCGGCTGATTTGCCGTATCTAAGATTTTGCCGTGCAGGTCGTTTATTACGTAGAAGTCTACGGTCTCCACAACCGATTTATTGCACCTGTCGCATAACCCGTCGTTTCCGCGGTCCTTGTGTCCGCCGCTGCAGCCGTTGACATTAAGCGTGCAGGAGGAGAGGGAAATCAGCATTGTGGCAAGGGTGAATAAAGAAATAATTCTGTTTTTCATTGGCTTCACCGTCCATATACTAGTTCACATTAATTATATCAAAGCTGTGGCGCAAATTCAATAGTTATATAAAATAATCATTCCGTCACCCGTCCTCCGTAAAGAAATATTGACAAAAGGAGGATAATGTGCTAAAATATCCTTGTTGTAAGATATCTCTAACGGAAAAGAATATACTCAGACGGCACACACTCCCGTCGAGTTTTCGGTTGGACTCTGTCTTACCGAGGAGAAGGTATGAGAAAGTTTATGTATAAAATGTTATTGATTTTGACAGCATTGACCCTCGCGTCCTGCAATATAGGCGGTGCCGCTGCGCCCGATGACGGCGAAAATCAGCAAGCCAGAGGTGACGGAGGCTCCGTTATAGGAGGTGCGCCCGAGGAGGGCGGCACAATCGAAGGCACAGGCGATAACCACGGCGGCGCAGGCACAGACGATAACCACGGCGGCGCAGGTGCAGGCGAATGGTGTGAAGATGAAAACAGCCGGGTTAAAATGACGGCTGTGGTGGAAGGAGTTGGACAAAAGCTTGAGGTAACCGTTACCGACAGCGAGTACACCTTCGGTATACATTGGGTAATAACACCCGACAGCACCGTCTATCTTGATGCAAGCGGTGAGCCTATAAGCCGTAGCGATATTAAGGTAGGAGACACCGTGGAAATATGGTATTCGGGTCAGGTAATGCTGAGCTATCCGCCCCAGATTGTAGCCCACAAGATAATAGCCAAATGACAAACTGCCCGAAAATAAAGTCGGGAAATAACGAAAAATATATTTTAATTCTATGACTAAACGAACATCTGAACGTCTTTCGGACACACCGCCTAGCAAAGGCGAGAGCTTCACTCACGTCTACCTTGTGCCGCTTCCCGAGACCCTTGATTTTTCAGCTCTCGGCTACTCACCCAGGGACGAGGAGCTTTCAGCGGTTAGGAGCCCCAAGGTGAGGCTTGAGAAATATTACGTATTCCGCCTGCTTGAATACGCCGCAAGGGCAAGCCTTGGTGTGACCTTAGAGCAGCTCGCGCCGACGAAGGGAGAATGTGGCAGGTGGTATTCCCCAATATGCGACTTTTCTCTCTCCCACAGCAAGGACGCCGTAGCCGTGGCAATATCCACAAGCAGAGTAGGCGTTGATATAGAGAAGCTGAAGGAGCCGCGCAGCCTCCGCTTTCCCGAGCGCATATTAACTAACGCTGAG
>JAFUPM010000014.1 GCA_017481225.1 Clostridia bacterium | reverse complement strand
TATGATTATGCAGTCCTACGACTTCTACCACCTCTACAAGGAGTTCGGCTGTAATATGCAGTTCGGCGGTGACGACCAGTGGTCCAATATGCTTGGCGGCACCGAGCTTATCAGACGTAAGCTAGGCAAGGACGCCTACGCTATGACTATTACCCTGCTTCTCAACTCCGAGGGCAAGAAGATGGGTAAGACCGCAAGCGGTGCGGTATGGCTCGACCCGAAGAAAACCTCTCCCTACGATTTCTACCAGTACTGGAGAAACGTTGACGACAAGGACGTTCTTAAGTGCATAAGAATGCTCACCTTCCTCCCTCTCGAGGAGATTGACAAGATGGACACCTGGGAGGGCGCACAGCTCAATACCGCAAAGGAGATACTCGCATACGAGCTGACGAAGCTGGTTCACGGCGAGGAGGAGGCAGGCAAGGCTCGCGATGCTTCCAAGGCTCTTTACGGTGCGGGTGACTCTTCCCTTACTCCTACGGTTGACGTTCCCGCGGATATGCTCGTCGACGGCAAGATAGACGTAAACAGCCTTCTTGTCCTTGGTAAGATGGTTCCCTCGAAGTCCGAGGGCAGACGCGCTATCGAGCAGGGTGGCGTTTCTATTGACGGCGAGAAGGTGACCGACGTCAAGGCTTGCGTAAGCCAGGAGCAGCTCACCGAGGGCGTGCTTATAAAGCGCGGTAAAAAGAGCTTTAACAAGTTCCTGCTTAAGGCTTAAAAATTAAATTACAAAAGGCAGAATGTGCCGCGATACAGCTCCGAGGGTAACGACCTTCGGATGTATCAGAAGCACACTCTGCCCTTTTTGTATTGATAGATACTGTCAGCCATTAAGGCTTACTTTGGGAATTTTGGGTTAGATTGGCTATCAAATCTTACGGTAGCCGGGGAGGTCAACGAGGGACATTACGTCCACGGGCATACCTGTGGAGATAGACTTGTTTGCTGAGATGCCCGTGAGGATAGAGAGGGCGCCGTCGAGGTAGCCTGCAGCTCTCTTGTAGGGGTCCTCTACGGGGGTGCCGAACAGGTCGTTGAGGAGAACTGCGTCGCCGCCGCCGTGGGCACCTGTGCCCGCGGGAATTTCTACGTTGTAGGGTGCGCCGAAGAGGGGATAAACGGTAATAGTCTTGCTGTTTACGACACCCTCGTTTTTGGAGTCGCCGCCTGCGTTGACATATACTGCCTCCTTGACGTCAAGCTCCATTCTGCCCTTCGTACCCGTGAAGCATACGCGGAAGCCCTCCCAGGGGGAGTAGGTGTTGAGGGAGTAGGAAAGCTGTGCGCCGCTGGCGTAACGGACGAGAACGTTCATTGTGTCCTCGATGCTGATATTGTCACCGAAAACGCTCTGGTCGCGGATATAGCCGTCCTCGTGCTCCGCGTCAAGATAGAGCCTTTTCAGGTTCTCGTTATCCTCCATACGGAGCGCGAAGGGGTCGCCCTCGGCATTTTTCTGTCCGTGGACTCTGGAGTAGAACTTGGTGACACCTCTCTCCTCTGCGTTCTCTCTGCCGTAGAACTTAAGGTCGCCGTAGGCGAATACTTGCTTTGGATAGGTGCCGAGCCAGAAGTTTACAAGGTCGAAGTGGTGAGTGGACTTGTGGACAAGCATACCGCCCGAATTTCTCTTATCTCTGTGCCAGCGGCGGAAGTAGTCCGCGCCGTGAGAGGTGTTGAGTATCCACTCAAAGTGCACCTGGGTAATCTTGCCGATTGTGTCGTTCATTATAAGCTCGCGTACCTTGGTGTTGTGGGGCGCGTAGCGGTAGTTGAAGGTAACGCGGAGATTTTTGCCTGTGCGCTGAATGCAGTCAACTATCTCCTGGCACTTTACGGCATCAACGGTCATAGGCTTTTCGGAGATTACGTCACAGCCCATTTCCATAGCCTTGATTATGTATCTGTGGTGGGTACGGTCAATGGAGGTAACGATAACTACGTCGGGCTTCGTCTCCTCAATCATCTTCTCTAATTCATCTGCTCCGTACATCGGGAGTCTGTTGTAGCCGAACTCGTTTTCAAGCACCTCGTTTGCATACTCAAGACGGGTGCGGTTAATGTCACAGAGAGCAACAAGCTCGGAGGTTTCACTGAACTCCTTGGCTATTGCCTTGTAGTACATTCTCGCTCTGCCACCAAGACCTACCTGCGCGTATCTTTTCTTTGCCATTTTTAAAACTCCTTTTCGGATAATATTTAGTTTACACTTCTATTTTACATTACTTTTTTCGTATTTCCTTAATTACGTTGACAAAATAGTTTTCTTTTCTTCGTTTTTTTGACTTGTTGGGTAAAGCGAGCGAAAAAACGAGGTTAAGGGTGGGTAATGCTTTGATATTCCCCGTGGGAGTAAATAAGGGTCGGGTTTTTATTCGTAATGCCTCAAATACTGTTTTTTAAAATAGCTATTTACAATTATCTATTTGTATGTTATAATTGATTTAGGTGGTGTGTCCAACGGGACAGATTATCTAAACCTAATAATTATTGGAGGATACTTTTATGGCAAAAACACAGGCAGGTCTTAATGCATATCGCACTCTTATTTCTATGATGAACAACAAGGGACTTAGGTACACAAGCTTCGACGATAAGCTCCGCGTTGAGCTTGGCTTCAACACCGACGACTTAGACGTTAAACTTATCTGCATCATAGACGAGGAGCGCGAGCTTGTTCGCATCTTTTCTTTCCTTCCCTTCAAGTTCCCCGAGGATAAGCGCGTTGAGGGCGCAATTGCCGCTACCGTTGCTAACTACAGTACAGTTAACGGCTCCTTCGACTTCGATATGTCCGACGGCGAGATGCTCTTCAGGTGCGTTAACTCCTACAGGAACGGTGGCTTCAACGAGGACATCGCGCACTATATGGTTTCTATTGTCGTTAATACCGTTGACGACTACAATGACCGTTTCTTCGGCATTGCTAAGGGTATGATTTCCATTCAGGACTTCATGGAAAAGAAAAACAGATAATAAAGCTGTATTGAGATGAATATAAAAAGTCTCCCCGGGTAGTTTTCGCTGCCAAGGGAGGCTTTTTGTTTTGTAAATTATGTTTACCTGCGCTTTCGCAACACCGTCTCATAGTTCACAAGCGGACCTGAACCAATATTGTAGGTTTATTTACCTTCTTTGCGTAGTTTAAAGTATACTCAGTCCCCCTCGAACGTCCGTCCCACACTATTAAGACTGTGTCTGCCATATCAACCATTCCCTCATTCCGAATAAGCGGAGCTGCCCTTCCGTACAAGTCATAGCGCGGACGTATTATGTACTTTGATAAGCGGTGTGTATCGGCATAACGCTCTGCGACGGTGTCGATTCCATTCGCTCCTCCGCTGATTACGGTATCGACCTCAGCCGGAATATAGGGTGAAAGGTCAAAGTCATTAATGCTCCGTGAGCCAACAATCAGTATTTTCAATGAATAAATACCTCCTAAATAATATATACCTATATAAGTATATACCTAATCAAATGAATTGTCAAGTGTGTATATATTCGTTAAAATATATATCAAAGGAGGGGCTACTAATGGTAAGACTTACTTTAGACAGATATTTGGATAAGCGCGGTATTACTCGGTATGAGTTATCTAAGCTGACCAAGGTCGAATTTCAAACGATTGACCGTTATTACAAAAATCGAGTTGTCCGTTACGACAGCTATATCTTAGACCGTATATGTGCCGCCCTTGATTGTACCCTTTCGGATATCATAGAATATTCAAAGGACGGCGAGGCTTAGTAGCCTTAAATTTTACCTTCTGCTAAAAATTAAAATTGAGAGCCGATGCGGTTGCATCGGCTCTTTGCCATATCTCAAGTTACAATAGTTAAAATTTTGTTTCTTTGTTCAATGCGAGTACGTGAGTTTCGCAAAAACAGATCTTGCTTTTGGCTTCAATTTGCTGCGGAATACAATAAGATTTGCCCAAATAAATGTCGCTTATATTTGGATAAGCGAGGCGTCAGATGTGGAGTTAGTCGTCCTCGCCTGGGTAGATGCCGCTTTTCGCTTCGTTTGAGTAGGCTATAAGAAGCTCGCAGAACTCGTGGGTTGCCTCGATAACAATTTCCGCCTTCTCGTAGGGGCTCTCGGAGGTTATGCGAAGCGTTCTCTCGGGTGAGAGTGTGGGTAGATAGACGTATTTCCTCGTGCCGTAGGGGGTTTTGTGGGCGCGGCTCTGCTCCCTTGTTTCCTCGGTTACGGATTGGATTTCCGCGATGCCTATTCGGGCAAGGGTGGTCTGCCTCGTTCCCGTAACCTGGCGAACCACAAGCAGGGGTGTTCCCTCATAGTCAAAGGTCACGTCATAGTAGTATTCGCAGGCTAAGTATTTCGTATAAATCAGCACGGCAGCCGTTATAAGCGCGACGGTCACGACACCGACAATGCCCTTGTATTTATCCATCAGCATATAGGCGATAACGCTCAGCGCCGCAAGGGATAAAAGGGTAATAAAGGCTACCCGTGCGTTGTTATTGGAGGATTTTGCCTTGGCGGAGAATTCTCTTATCACTGCGGTGCCTCCCCATCTGAGAGCTTATATTCGGTGAATTTGGAGTAGGTATCGTGGTCCTCGTATATGAGGTTTAAGAACACCTTTTCTTTCCTTGTCTTGTCGGCTTTATCAAGATAGGTTGCGCCCTTTATACGGGTTTCAAGTCGAAGCCAATTTGCCGCGGTGTCGCCCTCACCGAAGTCGACGTCCTCGAAAACCAGGGTGGCGTATCTGTACATAAGGAACTTCTCCCAAGCGATGCTGACAAGCCTTCCCGTAGGGGTGCCGTTGGAGTCGCCGCTTCGAGCAAGACGGAAGTCAAATACTGCGCTGTCGTCAAGGTCAATTTGGGCGGAGTAGGTTTCAGCTAAGGTTTTCTCAAAGGAGGTATTGAAGCGAAGGGTTACCTGCAAGTACCCTGCCTCACGAACCACGCGAAGGTGGTCGCAGAAGATGTTTCCTTCGCTCGGGTCATCGTATGGGCTTTGGAGGTCCTGGGTATATACGGTGATGTCTCCGGAGCTTGCGTTGTAGTATTCGGTCAGTCCCTCGGTAAAGGTCAAGGTCTTTACAGATGCGGGATAGTAGTTGAAGGTGAATACTCTGAAGCCGATAAGCCCGATTATTGCAAAGCATATTACCAAAGCTGTCGCCTTGATTATGCGAAGGACGGGAGAGCTTGTGGGTGCCTCGTCTACCTCGTTATAGTCGCCGTAGCGTTCTAAATCGTCCATAGCTGTTTCCTTTCGCGGGTCAGAAATTACGCTTCCATTATATAGTATGGACCCGCAAAAGTCAACAGCCGTTACTAAATTTTAAAAATAAGTTTACAGGGTTTATATTTATTTTGCTCTGTCGGAGCTTAAGCTTCAAGAGGGAGGCTGTGCTTTGATTGTCAAGGCGATAGCTTTTATTCGGATTGATTAAAGAAGAATTATCAAAAATTTCAGCTTTTCAAAACGAGAGCTTCTGTGGAAGTTGATTAAAGAAAATTTAGTCGCAATTTGAGCTTTTCAAAGCGAGAGCCTCTGCAGCTTTTGCTTACTTACATCAGATTGTCGCGCCCGATGTAAAGCTCGCGCTTCTCTTCCTCCGAAAGCTCCTCGATGTCCATTCCTGCTCTCATAGCGGTCCAGGCTCTGTTCGGGACGGGAGGATTAAAGGCGGGCAGCTCTATATTAGGGTTGTTGATGCCCGTGTTATTTTCGCCCGGGAAGGTGGGCGCGTCGGGAATGTTAAAGCTGTTAATTTTTGACACGGGGTCCTTTATATTGTTTTCGGGTGTAGGTTTTTTGTCTTTCATAGTTTTTTCCTTTCTTTTCAGGCAAGCCTGCACTGTTATTATTCCCTCGGTGAGCAGAATTATTATATTTTTTCTAAGACCGTGAGATTTTTGAAGGAAGAGAATTTTAAAAGCTATAACTTATTTTTCATTGACAAAAACTAAACAAGAAAGAAACAGTTAACCGAAATGTGCATCCCCACTTGAAAGAAGGAAAAATTTGTGGTAGAATTAATATAGAAAATTTTGTAGGAGAGCCTATGAGATACAACAATTTGAGCAGCTATTTCAGAGATAAGTACGGCAGGCGTCTGTCTAAAATCTGCATTGACGGGGGCTTTAGCTGCCCGAACCGTGACGGAAAATGCGGCTCGGGTGTGTGCATATTCTGCGGTGAGTGAGTCGCGGGGGAGCATATCGACCCGACACTCAGCATACGGGAGCAGGTAGAGGGAGCGCTTTCACGTGCGAAAGAGGGGGAGCTTTTCGTCGCGTATTTTCAGAACTTCACTAACACCTATGCACCTTTGGATGTCCTTCGGGAAAGATACGATGCGGCGCTCTTGGACGAGAGAATTCGCGTGCTAGCCATAGGAACGCGCCCCGACTGTATTGACGGGGAGATAGCGGAGCTTATTGCAAGCTACCGTGAACGAGTGGACGTGTGGGTTGAGCTTGGACTGCAAACCGCAAGTGACGAAACGGGAAAGGTAATAAACCGAGGATATACAAAGGACACCTTCGAGCGTGCCGTAAGGATACTTGAAAGCTACTCTATACCTGTATGCGTACACCTTATAATCGGTCTGCCAGGTGAGGGTGACTCACATATTAAGGATACTGTGGAATATCTCTCGCGCTTCAAAATCCAGGGTGTTAAAATACACTCAATTTACGTTGCGAAGGGTACGGCTCTTGAGGCGATGTACCGCGAAAAACTCTACACGCCCCCCACCGAAGAGGAATTTTTGCGCCGCGCGGTCTATATTATAACGCATTTGTCGCCCGAGGTAATTATTCACCGATTGACGGGCGATTGCCCTGCCGATATGCTGGTAGCTCCTCTGTGGAACAGCGACAAGCACGCACTTATAGAAAAGATAAATAAGTGTCTTGCTGACGGTGGACTTTATCAGGGCATTTATTATAAAGAGGCAGCAAAGCAAGATTTGACATATTAAAAAACTCCCACCGAAGCGTCCGAGGAGTGGACTTTTCGGTGGGGTTTTGTTATAGATTTTATTTGTATCTTGGATTTAGATTTCCGAGGGGTTTTGCGGTACTTTAAGGCTGTATTCCTATTTGTTAACATTAGCCTTTTGCTAAAAAAACTTTGAAGCTTTTTTGAGAGTTCAGCGGTTGCCGAAAAACATATCTTTGGGCTTCGGGTTAATCTTCGGCTTTTGCTCCACGCGGCAAAGAAGCTCAAGGAAGGCTTCCCTGTCCTCCTCTGTAAAGAAGGGCGGCATCGGTATGCAGAGAGCGCGGCAGAGTGCCCTTACGGTACCCGTTGAGCTCATAGCCGTGGCGTTTACGTCACCCTCAAGCTCCTCGTAAAGTGCTACGGGTGCGCCCTGGGAGGTGTATGAGGTGCCGTGGGGTGTATAGGAGAAGGTTCCGTCCTCTCTTCTGCAGGTCATAATCTTCTCCTTGGTGCGGCGGATAAGTCCGGGAGCGAGCTCCAGAAGCTTTGCGTAAGCCTTCTCCCTTTCCTCCTTTGCGCCTGCAACCTCAAGGCTGTGGAGCAGATTGCTTACGGTAACGAGAGGATTGTAGAACTGACAGCAGAAGTGAATGTATCTGTCGCACATTGCGACGTTCACTGCATATTCCATAGCCTCGGTGGCGTATTTCATAGGCCTTGCAAAATAGGAATATATGAGAGAGATTTTCATAAGTCCGTTTGCACCGTGGTAGTTGACAGCCTCCTGCCAGGCTCCGTTATCGGGTCGCTGATGCTCCTCAAGCCAAGTGAAAAGCATTTCGACGAATTCCTCTCCTGCAGCCTTTATCTGCATTTGCTGAGAGTTCAGAAGGTTACCGATAAAGTATGAGTTGGTGGCAAGGTCCATACCGCCTAAGTATTCTTTGAAGGCTTCTGTGGACTTAAGGTAGTCCGGTAGGGTTGACTCCTCCTTTTTTACCGCGCGGTCTACGGGTGTAGGATATTTGGGTGTGCCCCCGAGGCTTCTGATTATCTGGGTAGCCCAGCTTAGGTCCCTTCCGCGACGGGATACGGCAACCTTCTTGCCCCACTGGGGATGGTAAAAATATCCGTCCTCCGGGTCCTGGAGGCTTTGCGCAAAGGCAAGAACCTTCTTCTGTACCCATTCCGGCAGGGTCCTCGCACCCCCCTTAAGTATTCCTGCTGTTTCAAGGGAGTTCAGCGCTTGGACTGTGGACTCGATGTCGGGAAGGTAGCCCTCGGTATCCCTGCCGCTGTTGGAGTAATAGAATCCGCCTATCTCGGGGTCAAAGAGATTAGCATACCACTCCAGAATTCGCTCGTCGTAGAGTCGGAGCAGAAGCTTCATCTCTTCCCCTGCATCATTGCCTATCTGTGGCTTTAAGTCGTCGCAATATTTCTCACGCGCACGGCGGCGAGCAGCTCTAAGCTCCGCGCGCTTTATAACGTCAAGCTTAACGTAATTTTCCATTGGATATTATCCTTTACCTACAATTTATTTCAGTGTAAGCTTAATACATTCGTTTTCAAATTGTGCAGCTTACACTACAGATTAATTGTACAATTTTAACGCACAAAGAACAAGGGCGGTTTTTTATTATTTTAGGGGTGATTTTTAATTAATAAAGTGCTGCCCTAGGTGATAGGGCAGCACTTTTGGGTTATCTGTATTCGGGATAAACCAGTTTCGTTTCGGTGGTCATAGTCGCGTATGCTTCGTCGATGAGCGCCTCCATATCCACCTTGGAAAGCTCCGCCATAACATCCTCGAGCCTAGGCTGAGTTTTGGGGTGACGGGGGGTGAATACGGTGCAGCAGTCCTCGAAGGGTAAAATTGATGTGTCGAAGGTGCCATACTTGCGAGCCGCAATAACGATTTCGTTTTTGTCAAGTCCTATGCAGGGTCGGAATACGGGCATATTGACGGCAGAGTCGGTGACCTCTATTGCCGCAAGGGTTTGGGAGGCGACCTGACCGAGGCTCTCGCCCGTAATGAGGGCGTGGCACTTATATTCTCTCGCGCAACGCTCAGCAAGGCGCATCATAAACATACGGAGAAGTATGGTAAAGTAGTCCTCCTCGCAATTGTCCCGAAGAACCTCCTGTATATGAGTGAGGGAGATTACGTGAACGTGGATACGGGAGCAGAACTCGCACATTTCCTGCGCCAGGGTCATAACCTTCTCTCTTGCGCGCTCGGAGGTATAGGGGAAGGACTCGAAGTGGAGCGCCTCAATCTCCATACCGCGCTTCGCCATCATACAGCCTGCGACGGGAGAGTCAATACCGCCCGAAAGCAGAAGAAGTCCCCTGCCTGCAGATCGAAGAGGAAGTCCTCCTGCACCCGGCTCCTGCCCTGCTCTGACGTAGGCGTGCTCGTCCCTTACCTCAACGGTAACGGTGACCTCGGGATTTTTCACGTCAACCTTGATGCCGCGCACGGTGGAGAGGATAACGCCGCCAACCTCGGCGGAAATCTGAGGTGAGGTCAGCGGAAAGCGCTTGTCGGAGCGCTTCGCGTCTACCTTGAAGGTACGGACACCGTAGAGCTTATCGGGAAGATAGCGGCGAGCCGTGTCGAGAATACTCTCCATAGTTTTCTCACAAACAGCCGCACGGGTGACGCCAACGAAGCCGAAAACCTTCTTCGCCGCATCGTACATACCCTCCATATCGCAAAGCTCGTCCTGCGGTTCAACGTAGACGATGCTCTGCTTGCAGTATATCTTAAAAATTCCGTAGGGGCTGGCGCGGCGGCGCAGCTCCTTAATAAGACTTGTTTCGAAGCTTTGGCGGTTGGCGCCCTTAAGGACGACCTCGCCGTATTTACAAAGTATTACCTCGGGGAAATTCATATTTTTACTTCCTTTTATTTTCTGTCCTTTATATTTTACTATATCCCGTGGATAAAGTCAAGTGTAGGACTTCAGAATTTTGGTCCAAAGGCTGCGTGCTCTGTCGCTGTCGCGGAGGGTGGAATAAAAGATTATCCGTCCCGAGCGTATAAGCACGGGGTTATCCGACGAAAGCAGTCTCATTCTCTCCTCGCACATTTCGGTGACCTCCGAAAGCTCTGCTCCGTCGCGGCAGACGAACACTCCGCATTCAGCTCCTCCGTCTACGTGGGAATTAAGAAAGACGGCGTAGCTTTTCGGCATATCGCCGTGGAAGATAAAAATGCGCTGTGCCGTTGCAGAGTCAATATATCCTTCGCTCCCCTCGGGACACTCGGGAGAGTAAATTATTCCCTCTGCGCCGTAGAGCGCTATAAACTCCGAGAGCATAGAGTATGCACTCTGCGTGCGCTCACAGGAGACGAGAGCGAGGATTACCGAGAAAAGTATTACCAGAGAAATAAGTTTTTTCATTTTGAGCTCCCCTTTGATACGGCGGTTAAGTTATACAGCTTAAACCTTGGCTTTTTAGCATTTATATGCGGGGGCGTGTTGAGTTATTACAAAAAAGAGAGCCCGAGACAGGCTCTCTTCATAATCAGATTACTACCGCATTTGCGGAATTATTACCCGAGCTACGGTTATAGCGCGTTCCCTAAAGGCTCGGGATATCTATTTCGATGGTTGCCGCGCTCCGAAGTATAAGGCGAAAGGGTCAACACGCAGCTTAGTTGCTTCTTACAACGTTTGAGGAGATGGCTCTGTAATGCATATTGTAGTACATACTTCTGCCTGCTTCTCTTGTGCGATACTGAAGTATTTCACATTCAAGCTCGGGGATAGAGGTGCGCTTGCCGTCGAGGTACTCTTCAAGCATTCGCTTCTGATTTTTCATTCTCATAAGAAGTCCGCCAAGGCGAAGGTCCTGGACCTCAAAGCCACAGGTCTTGTTCTCAAGCTCCCACTGGGTGCGGAAAGCATCGTAGAAGTCGGGAAGGAGATTTATAACGGCGGTGTAATCCTCGTCTACAAGGTGTCGCAGCTCTTCCTTATCCCCTGCCTTATAAGCGGCGCGAGTCTTAACTCCAAGCTCGTACTTGTGGGAGAGAATTTCACAGAGGAGGCGCTGTGTTTTGAAAAGGTAGGAATAATCGCCTGCCTTCTGCTCCGCTGTGTAGAGTCTTTGGGCACAATCTGCGTACTCGCCGTTGCCGCCCTCGGCTATAACGTAGTCGAGGAAGCCCTGGAAGCAATCGGAGAAAATGGCGTACTTCGAGGGGTTCGTTGCCCAAGGAGAATCAAATCTGCCCACGTAGTTAGGTTTATCAAGAAGAAGAAAATCATCGTAAGAAACGCCGAATTCCGCCTCAAATCCCGCCTTGATCTTATCCTCGTCCTCGTTGCCCTTGATATATTCGGCAATGTGATAAAGCGCAGCGAGAACGGCAAAACGCGAGCATTCAGCGCCGTCATCGCCCCAGAGGGTGAAGAATACGTCCTTAGTACCGTGCTTTCTGCACATTCTGATAGCGGGGAGCATTGTCTGAATAGAATGAAGGTTGTCGGGTGTAAAGCCAAGCCAGGTCCATACACCGCCGGCAAAAGCTGTCTTATCGGAAAGCTGACGGTGTATATCGAGCATATCGTCGTAGCGCTTCTCGGTATTCATATAGTAGTCCCAATATACTGGCGTAACTGTCGCAGGAAGGGCGTTTCTATACTCATCAGGAATGATGGAGCCAGCCTCGGCGTAGTAGGAGGAATTATTCCATCCGCGGAAGAACATATCCGACCACATCATAGGCTCATAGCCGTACTTTTCTGCAATTTCCGCGACACGGGTCAGGTGTTTGCGCATTATGTCGCCTTGGTTCTCGTAGCCGTGAAGGGCAAGATATTTTCCCTTGCCGAGTCTGTCAGCCTCGTCCATACCGATATGTATTCTTCGGGTTTTGAAGCACCCAGAGAGAGTTCTGAACATATTGTCTATAAGGGTGTAGATACGCTCGTCGCCAACGAGAAGAATGTCCTCCGTGTCATTTGGATACGCCGCCCACTTGCTAAGAGTGGAAAGGTGACCTAGAGTCTGGATACAGGGTATCATCTCAATTCCGTACTCCGCGCCCAGGGCGTCGAGAGCCTTCATCTCATCGATAGAGTATCTGCCGCGCATATAGCCGAAGTAGGGCTCGCCCTCTACCTCGTAGGTGTCCTCCATATAGAGGAACATTGCGTTGTAGCCCATTTTAGAGACTATGGGGAGAAATCTTCTCCAACCGTCAAGGCTCATTACCGCGTTTCTCGAGAGGTCTATCATAAGACCTACTGTTCTGAAGTCTGACATAGTTTTTTCCTTTCGCTTTCGTAAAATTGAGATATTGTTTTGCGCTTTGGCGAGTCGCTGAGACAAAGTAGTCGTATACAAAATTACATTGTGTTAGAGGTGAAGGTGCGAGAGAAGTTATTATAGTACATACTCTTGCCAAACTCTCTGCCCTCGAAGGGGAGAATTTCTACGTCGAGCTCGGGTAGCTCGGGGAGCTTACCGTTTACGTAGTCGAGAATTCTCTTTTTTACAGCGGCGGTACGGGTTATCATAGTGCCAAGACGGCACTGCTGAACCTCGAAGCCTACGTATTTATTCTCAAGGCACCACTGCTTCTCGAAAGCAGAGAGAAGCTTCGGGAGAGCCTTTGCGACCTCGGTGTAATCCTCGTTTGCAAGGCGGCGAAGCTCCTCCTTATCCCCTGCCTTATACGCGGCACGGGTCTTTACTCCAAGCTCGTATTTGTATTTAAGCACGTCGCAAAGCTTCGCTGCGGTGTCGAATATGTAGCCGAACCTACGGGTTTTCTTCGCAACGGCGGAGAGCTTCTCTGCCATATCGGCATAAAGCGCGTTACCGCCCTCACCTACGGAGAAGTCAAGGAAGCCACACAGGTAGTCGGAATAGAGCATATATTTAGAGGGGTTGCGGGGGTGGATAACGGGGTCTGCATCGGGGAAAATAAGGTTAGGCTCGTCGATGAGCATAAAGTCATCGAAGGATATGCCGAAGGTGCGCTGGAATTTAGCCTTGATTTTCTCCTCGTCGGTGTTACCGCGCATAGCCTCGGCAAGGTAGAAGAGGGTGGGAAGGACTGCAAGCTTGGAGCATTCGCCGCCGTTGTCACCCCACATTGTGACGAAGAAGTTCTTAACCCCCTGCTTTTTGCAGGCTTCAATAGCGGGGAGCATAGTTTCAAGGGAGAATTTGTTAGAAGGAATAAAGCCTGCCCAGGTCCAGGCGCCGCCTGCAAACCAGACGTTCTTCGAGAGCTGCTTATGGTTATCGAGCATATCGGAAAATCTCTGCTCGTCTCTTGTATAATAGTCCCAATATACGGGAATTACCGACTCGGGAACTGCGTCTCTGTATTCCTTCGGTATCTCGGTTTTGGGTGCATAGTATTTGCCGCCGTTCCAACCGCGGAAGAACATATCCGACCATATCATAAGCTCGTAGCCGTATTTTGCGGCTATTTCCGTAACACGGGCAAGGTGTTTTTTCATAATATTGCCCTGGGTGTCGTAGCCGTTCTTGTCGAGATACTTACCGCGTCCGAGAGACCAGGCTTCGTCCATACCCACGTGGAGTCTGTTTGTTTTGAAGCAGGCGCGAAGGGATTTAAACATATTGTCAATAAGCTCATAGGTGCGCTCGTCACCCACAAGGAGAATATCGGGGTTGTCGGTGGGATATACTCCCCACTTGCTTACCATAGCAAGGTGACCGAGAGTCTGGATACAGGGTATCATTTCAATACCGTAGCTTGCGGCAAGCTCGTCGAGAGCCTTCATTTCCTCGGTGGTGTATCTGCCGCGCATATAGCCGAAGTAAGGCTCGCCCTCAACGGTATAGGTGTCCTCGGCATAGAGGAACACGGTGTTGTAGCCCATCTTCGCAAGGATTGGCATATAGCGTCTCCAGCCCTCAAGGCTCATTACGTTGTTACGGGATACGTCAACCATAACGCCCATAGATTCGAACTTGAATTTTTTCATTTTTCTTCTCCTGTTTAGGTTCTAGTTTTTATTTTTTAGATTTACTCAAATTCAGAATGCTTTGCCACAAGCGTATGCCGCTTAAGGCTCCGAGAGACTAAACCGTCATCTCACCGCGGAGGTTCTCCTCCATTTTCTCCTTCACCTTTTCGGTAGGAATACCGAGACTGAGAAGGTAATAGAGCTTTGCGACAGCCGCCTCGGTGGTCATATCGTAGGCACTGACAGCTCCTGCGCGCTTGAGGGCAGAGCTTGTTTCGTAAGCTCCGAGGGTTACCGTTCCCGAGGGGCACTGTGAGCATACGGCAACAACGGAGCCCGACTCGAAGGCGCGGCTGATAATGGGTATCAGCTCGCCGCCGTAGGAGGGGATATTGCCTGCGCCGAAGGTCTCGAGGACAACGCCCGAGAGCTTCTCGGTCATTATGGTCTCAAAGAGCCCGAACTGTATGCCCGGGAATATCTTGAGAACGCCTATGGGAACCTTGGAAAGGGGCTGAAAACGCAACACGCCCCTCTCATAATTGCATATAGCGGAGTAATTATATCGGACGGTGATGCCGACGTCGGCAAGGTGGGGATAGTTGGGGCTGTCGAAGGCGACGAGCTTATCCGCGCTCATTTTAACTGCTCTGTTGCCGCGAAGGAGCTTACCGCTGAAATAGAGAGTAACCTCTCTTGCCACACCCTCTGCCGCAATAAGAAGGGAGGTCACGAGATTGTCTCTGCCGTCGCTGCGAAGCTCTGAGAGGGGTATCTGAGAGCCTGTGAGAACTACGGGCTTATCAAGACCTTCGAGAATAAAGGAGAGCGCGGAGGCGGTATATGCCATGGTGTCGGTTCCGTGAAGAACCACAAATCCGTCGAACTCGCAGTAATTCTCGTAAATTATTGACGCGATGCCGTTCCACTCGTCAACCGTCATATCCGAGGAGTCAAGCAGAGGGGACATCTCGTAAAGCTCCCAATCGGGGGCGTCGGGGCTTTTCATATCGTCGATACGGGAAATTGCCTCGGAGAGGAAGCCCGATATTGGCGCGTAGCCCGAGTCGGTACGGCACATTCCTATGGTGCCGCCCGTGTATATTATCAGTATCTTTTTCTTTGCCATAGCTTTCCTTTTTCCGTTAAGGCTTCCCTGCTCTGAAAAGCACCCATGCAGGCTTTAGCCTTGGGATATATTTTTGGGGATAGAGTTTTTCGGTTGGTGCGCCCTCACTTACACTCGGGTGCATTGCATCTTCGATGCATTCGTTCTTCTCGGAGGGTGTGCAAAATATTGTATTTGTCAGACTGCGAGATGGAGGCGCGATTTTCAGAGCCTTTGACGGTCAAAAAAACGCTTTCGGCGCACCCGTGTCGAGTTTTTCACAGGTGTAGCTCTCGCTTTACGGTCAGGCGCGGGACTTCTCCGCCCTCTCTTTGTCGATATAGTTCTGTAAAATTATCTCGGCGGAAAGGGTGTCAACGGCATCGCGCCGTTTTTTACCGTAGGTGCCCGTTTCGCCGAGGAAGCGGTAAGCCACCATAGTGGTCATTCGCTCGTCGTAGAAGTCGATGGGAATATCCGTGTGGGTAGAAAGAAGCTGTGCAAACGCCTTCACAACGTCGGCGCGAGGTCCCTCGGAGCCGTCCATATTCTTCGGAAGTCCTATAACGATTTTTTTGCAGGAGCGAGCCTCGGCTTCCTTCGCAACTCTTATGGCGGTTTTGTTCATTCCGCCCTCGGATATTGTGCCAATTCCGCCCGCTATCATACCCGTTGGGTCACATTCCGCAAGTCCTGTGCGCTTGTCGCCGTAGTCTACGCCAAGATATTTGCCGTGTGAGAAATCCATTAGCTAATCCTTTCTATATACGAATATATGAAAATCTGCCGTGCAATCAAGGGTGCGAAGGGAGGTAAGCCTCTGTTGCGCCTCTCTTGGTGTGCGATAGGCATAGGGTGTCATCTTGAAAAGTGAGAGAATACTCTCGGGGGAGCGAAGCTCCATTTTAAACGTGACCCTCTCGTCGTAAATCAGGGAGAACCCCTCAAGGGCGCTGTCCTTCACCTCGTTTTTGTAGGGAGTTTTATATAACAGCTCCTTCAATTCGTAGAGGTGGTCGCGCTCGGGGATAGCCATAATAAGTATTCCCCCGTCCTTTAAGGCGCGGAGTATTTCCTCTCTTGCAAAGGGTGAGAAGGTGTTTACTACCGTGTTAACCGTTCCGTCTCCCACGGGCATATCGTAGCAGCCTGCGACGGAGGTGAAAATCCGCGGATTTTTACGCGCGACCTCGCGGACGGCATCCTTTGAAATATCGAAAGCCAGCACCCGTGTCGCGCCGTCGCGGTCAAATAGCGCGCCCTCGATAAAGTCGGTATAGTAGCCCTCGCCGCAGCCTGCGTCAAGAAGCTTGCCGCACTCGGGAGTATATTCCAAGGTCAGCTCGCATATACGGGAGGCAAGGGGCTGATAGTTGCCCTCAGCCAGAAAGGCGCGCCTTGCGAGAACCATTTCCCTGTTATCTCCGTGGGTGCCTCCAACGTTTGTCAAAAGAAGATTATAGTAGCCGTATCGGCTCTTATCATAGGTATGACGGCTCGGGCATACTGCCGCCCTGCCGTCGGTTATAAGCTCTCCCCTGCACTTTGGGCAGACGAAGGGGAGATTAGAATTTTCAGCTGTCATTTCAATCTCCGTCATACTTAATCAAGTCAATTCTATCATAAACTTTACGGCTTGTCAATCGAATGTACAAATAAATTCTTTGAATTTATAGCATTTTAAAAAATAGGGCTGCCCTCGAAAGGACAGCCCTGCTTTAACAAACTTATAAGTTATTAATCGCTCAACGGAACTTATAAATATGAGGAAGAGGTTCGTCACCTGACCAGTTAAGGAAGCCCTCGAGATCAAGAACTGTACCAACCTCTAATTGCTCTGCCAGCTGATATTCATCGCTTTCCGAGCCAACGAGCTCGGCATTTATGACAAAGGTGTAGACGATACTCTTTTTTCCTATATTAACTGCTGCCTTGAAATATATGTCGTCACCGTGCTTACCTGTGCCGTCGGGTCCGTAAAGAAATGCTGCGCCCTCATCGTTAGCTGCTACAATTATCACATCATCGAAGCAAACTTTGATATCACGGCGCTTCACTATTTGCTCGGAGCCAACGAGATCCGATACGTCAATAGGCTCGTAGGTTCTGTATGCTCTGGAAACAAGTCTAATTTTTGCATCTGCTACAGTGGGCTGACCGTCAACGGTTACCTTGTGACCGTAGACCATAACGTTGTCGCCAACCTTGAGCTTGTCATACTCCTCCTTAGTCATCTCTACATTGTGAAGGAAACAGCCATAGTCATACTGCGTGTAGAAGGATGCTACACCGACTCCATCCACCTCTCTCCAGGCTTCTTTGCCTTGAATGTAGGTGTTGATCACAACGTAGTCACCGTCCTCGCTATCCTCGTATTCGTCAGCGGTGGTCTCGCCGTAAAGATATTCAAAGTATACCTCGTTGTAGAACCTGAGATCCTTGGGAGGGGTTACCCCTTCTATCGTATGGTCGAAGGTGTAGCTTATCTTCGCAAGGAAATCGTTAACCTCTGTTTCCTTGTATCTTGTTCTTTCTACAGAGTAGTCAGCGGTAATAATCAAGGATTCAAGCTTATCGTCGGAAATGGTAAAGACACAGCCGAAGTCGTCGTAATCCATCTCGTCGGTGCTTATGAACGCATTTACAAGATCGTTTATCGAATCAAGAGTTTCTTCCTTTGCACTGTTCAAGGTTACGATATACTTTCCGTTCTCCTCGGTGATATGGGCGTTTTCGAAATCCTTAAGCTCAATAGATAAATAGAGGCTGCTCTGTTCGATAGCTTCTTTCGCGTTCTTTTTCTCAAGAGCAGCAAGCTGCTCGTCGGTGATCTTGCACATTTCTCTGACAGTGCCATTGCCTTGATGGTTGGAGGTGTACGTGTAATAGGTATTGTCCAAAACGGTGATCGCCATAGTGCTAGTAAGCCATCTGGAGTCCACGCTCATGTATGTATGGAAATTCTCACCATCCCTAATTTCGTAAAACTCCATATCGGACCACATCTCGCAAGAGTTGCCCAGCCAGAAGTCGTCGGTGGTAAAGTCCAGAGCCATATCCACTCTGTAGGTGGGGCTATCCAAAGACTCGTCTGCGATCTTGAAGGCTTCCTCGAGAGTCGGAGCTTTATTTTCTTTTTCAATATCGCTAATACCGCTGATCGCGCTGAGACAACCTGTGGCAAAGATCATAAGACAAAGAAGCGCGCAAAGCAGCAACAGTACCTTTAGTGCTTTTTTCATAAGATTTCTCCTTTCTTCCGTAGTTTATAAAGCATACGGCAGCCACGGTATATATGGCTATTCTTATTTTACCATATTATAGGGGGTGTTGTCACTCATAAAATGCAGAAAAAAGAGCCTTCACGAATGAAGGCTCTTTTTCGGGATATTATTAAGTCAATTATTCAACTACGGTTATGGAGTAAACGTGGGGCTGTGCGGAGGTGCCGTACCAATAGAGGAATGCTTCCATATTGATAACGTCGCCAACCTTGAGTGCCTGTGCTGCCTCGTATGCTGCAGAACCGTCGGGTGTAAGATAGGACTCGATAACGAAGGTGTAGGTCTTGCCATCTACAGATGCGTTGAAGTAGATGTCATCGCCAACGGAGCCCGCACCGTTCCACTTGTAAAGGAACGCGTCGCCTGCATCGTTAGATGCAACAACGGTCATATTGCTGAAGGAAACCTTGCTGTCGCGCAAATCCTCAATCTCTGCGGTGCCGAGAAGTTCGGTTGCGTCCTTGGGATTTGCTACCCAAGTATAGTTATCAAGAATTTTGATCTCAGCGTCGATAATCTCAACCTCGCCGTCCCAGGTAGACTTGAAGCCGTATACCATAATGTGAGTACCTACCTTAAGAGCATCGTACTCTGCCTTAGTGAGGGAAACCTCGTAGAGGAAGTAGCCGCCGTCATGGTACTGGGTGTAGATTGTACCCTTACCAACGCCATCCTTCTCCCACCAGGACTGCTTGCCCTGTACGAAGGTCTCTACAGCTACGTAGGTACCGTCGGGAGCCTCGGCGTACTCGTTGTAAGAGGTGCGACCTACTACATCCTCGTAGTCAATATCCACGAAGGTGTCGGCATTTGCAGGAGCATTAAGCTCAGTTGCGGAATAGTCGTATGCAGAATCTACTGACATATCAACGTCGATAGACTCGCCTTCAACCTCGAAGGTGAAGCCGAAGCTTACGTCAACCTTTTCAAACTTGCCGTTTGCAACGGTGTAAATGATGGATATGTCGTTGTAGGAAGCGCCAACGGGAGCACCGTTAAGGATATCTTTTATAAGCTCGTTTATCTTATCGAGCGCCTCGTCCTTTATACCGGTGCAGGTAATTACCTGCTTGCCGTCAACGTCGCTAAGTACGACTGAGTTAAAATCAGCAAGGGCAAAGTCACCGGCGAAGTCCTTCTTCAGCTTGTCGCTCGCAGCTACTAACTGAGCATCGTTAAGAACGCACTTTCTGCCACTGACCTGGTCGCCGTAAGACTGAACCACGTATACGGTTTTATTTATGATAGATACGCTCTGGGACAAAGAAATGCCTTCACTCTCCATTTTGGTTTCCATAGAGAAGTCATCGCCCTTAACAGTAAGGGTGATATCCGCAGCGGTAAGCTCCTGGAATTGTTCATTCATTTCAGCGTTGTTGCTCTCTAAGCCAAGAGATACGCTCGTCTTGTAAGAGCTGTTCTCAAGCGCTGCCTGCGCTGCCGCAAGTACGGACTCGGCTGTGGG
>JAFUPM010000013.1 GCA_017481225.1 Clostridia bacterium | reverse complement strand
CTCCGCATCAGCCTTAAGCTTCTGAAGAATCATAGCGGAGATTTCCTGAGGTGTGTACTGCTTGCCGTCAATATTAACCTTAACGTCGCTACCCATATCTCTCTTAATGGAGATAACTGTTTTGTCGGGGTTGGTAACAGCCTGGCGCTTTGCAACCTGACCTACAAGTCTTTCACCGGTCTTAGTGAAGGCTACGACGGAAGGCGTGGTTCTCGCTCCCTCGGGGTTGGTGATAACTGTGGCTTCGCCGCCCTCAAATACTGCTACGCAAGAGTTGGTAGTACCTAAATCAATTCCAATAATTTTTCCCATAATAATTTTTCCTCCGTATATATGGATTTTATTTATTTTTACTTATTTTGTAAACTTTAGTTAGCAACTTTAACCATTGCAAAGCGAATTATGTGCTTTCCTTTTTTGTATCCCTTTTGGAAAACTTCAACGATTTCGCTGTCGCCAAGGCTCTCGTCCTCCACGTGGAGAACTGCGTTATGAAGGTTCGGGTCGAAGGTGTCTCCCACCTTACCGAACTCCTCGACTCCCATCTTCTCGAACACGGAGATGGTGGTCTTAGCCGTCATAAGGAGTCCCTCCTTGACCTTCTCGCCGTCGTCGTACATTGCCGCGCGCTCGAGATTGTCTATTATAGGAAGCAACTCACTGACAGTGTCGCAAAGGGCGTTCTCGTAAACCGAATCCCGCTCCTCTCTTGAACGGCGTCTGAAGTTATCGTACTCCGCTGCCATTCTTAGGTATTTGTCGTTTTGCTCCGCAAGCTCCTCTTTGAGAGCCTCTATTTCTTTTTCAAGCTCCTTTTTATCGGACTTCTTTTTGTCCTTTTGGGGCTTTTGTTCCTCTTTAAGCTCGGTTTCAACCGTTTCCTTTTCTTCCATTGGTCTATCCTTTCACACTTTAATCGTCGTGCCTACCGTCGGTGAGCAACGCGCCGTCGCAGAACAGTCTGTCAATACCGCTTGCAAGTCCGTTGAGCATCTCTATAACCTTCTGGTAGTTCATTCGCTTGGGACCTATAACGCCGACTGCAAGCTGTCTGCCTCCGATGTTTATGGTCTTGAATATCATTGACGTGTTCTTCATACCGCGGTTTTCCCCGTCGGTGCCGATGTAAACGTGAATGTCACCCTCACCGTCGTCCTGAGATGAAATAACGTCCATAAGCTTATCCTTCTCCTCAAGCACTCCGAGCAGCTCTCTGAAGTCAGAAACGTCGGAATACTCGGGGTAGTCGAGAAGCTTCGTTATACCGTCAAGCTTAACGTCTGCCGAGTCAAGCTCGCTCATAGTCTCGTATATAGCCTTCACAGCCGGGTGAACCATTCCGCCCGACGAGCCCATAAGAGCCTCAAGCTTCATAATTATCGGCATAGTGATTGCCTCGCTTGTCAGATTGACAAGGTACATATTAGCAGCCTCGGTGAACCTGCGAAGGGCGTCCTCGGTAAGAGTAAAGGGAAGCCTTACCGTCTTTGTTTTTACTATATCACCCTCAAAGGTCATAACCAAGAGGAAGTCTCTGCCCGAGAGAAGAACGCTCTTAAACTGCTTTATCCTCGCCTGACCAAAGCCCGACTTGAATGCGATGCCGGTATAGTCGGTGGAGGAGGCTGCAAGCCTTGAAACCTCTGCCAAAATCTCGTCCATCGCCGAGAGCTTGTAGCTGAGAAGCTGATTGATTTCGTCTATTTCCGCCTTGGTGGTGCTGTACTGCTCAACAAGGGAGTTGACGTAATATTTGTAGCCAAGCTCGGAGGGAACTCTGCCTGCGGAGGTGTGGGGCTGTACAAGATAGCCCATCTCCTCAAGCTCCGCCATCTCGTTCCTTATGGTAGCGGGGGACGCCGAGATGCGAGACTCTTGGGAGAGGTACTTCGAGCCGACGGGCTCGCCGTGGCTGATGTGAGCGTCGACGATTGCGCGAAGAATTTGCATCTTACGCGGAGTAAGTCTGGAATCGTTCACTTAAGTCGCCTCATTTCGTATTTTTAGCACTCTGTTAGCACTTGAAGTGATAGAGTGCTAACATTTGCATATATAATATATCCTAAAAACCAGAGAATGTCAAGTGTTTTCGCAACAAATTTTATGAACTTTTTGTTAACATTTAGCCATTAAAGTGGGAGAGTGCTAATTTTTGACAGAGTTTTATAGAACTCGCCTTTTCTCGGCGCTTTTTGCTTTTGCAATTTCTTCCTATTTATATATTAACGCACGCGGTGCGCGCTATACGCGATAGGGGTTCTGTGTAAAATATGAAAGCGAGATAAGGAGGTTTAGGAGAAACAAATCATTAATACTCCGATATAATCTAATCAAAAACCTTTGCTCACAGAATAAGTTAAAACCGAAAAAATTAGAAAAAACCTCGGAAAATGAAAACTAAAGTTTACTTATTCTGCGTTTTACTCAAAAAATCTGACGGTTTAACTTCTGCTGTTTATCCGAATTTTACCCGATTTGCGCGACTGTCAGATTCGGTTTAAAACGATTTTGCTTCGGCTTTTTTTGCAGTAGGGGGTGTAAATTAAAAAAGTTCAAAATTTCAAATTATAAAAATGCCTTGACTTTACATTTAAAATATTATATAATATTTATGTATGCAACTGCCGCTTGCTGTTTGAGTGGCACGGGTTGCTGACATTAACTAATTACTTTCACATAGATTACAGCTAAGGTAATCAAAAAACACAGAGGAGGTGTAAAATGAAATTGGAATTATGGATTGCTATAATTCTTATAGCAGCGGCTCTCGCTTTGGGCTTGGCTATAGGATTTATTGTTCGTAAGATTACGTCCGAGCGTAAGCTTGGGTCTGCTACAGAACAGGCTAGAAAAATTCTTGAGGACGCTATTAAGAATGCTGAAAGCGCCAAAAAGGAATCTATCATAGCAGCAAAAGAGGAAATCTTCCAGCTGAAAAAGGATGCCGACAACGACATCAAGGAACGCCGCAAGGAGGTTTCCAGGCTGGAAAGAAGAGTCACCCAGAAGGAGGAGACTCTCGACGCGAAGCTTGATGGCCTTGAAAAGAAGGAGGCTAAGCTTCAGGAGAAAACGGCAGAGGCAGAGAGAACCAAGGAGGAAATAAGAAAGACTCTTGAGGGACAGCTCGCTATGCTGGAGAAGATTGCGGGACTTACCCGCGAGGACGCGAAGGCAGAGCTTGTTGCCAGACTTGACAGCGAGATGCAGCACGAGACAGCCCTGAAAATCTCCGAGTACGAGGAGAAGTTCAAGGACGAAGCCGACGCGCGCGCAAAGGACATACTCTCTCTCGCTATTCAGAGATGCGCCGCTGACCATGTCAGTGAGGTTGCTATCTCTGTTGTGCAAATTCCCAACGACGAAATGAAGGGAAGAATTATCGGACGCGAGGGCAGAAACATTCGTACTATCGAAAATCTCACGGGTGTTGAGCTTATTATTGACGATACTCCCGACGTTATCACCGTTTCGGGCTTTGACCCTGTGCGCCGCGAGGTTGCAAGGATTGCGCTTGAAAAGCTGGTGGGTGACGGAAGAATTCACCCTGCAAGAATTGAGGAGATGGTTGAGAAGGCTCGCCGCGAGGTGGACTCCGCTATTAAGCAGGCGGGCGAGAAGGCGGTATTTGAGACGGGCGTTCACGGTCTGCACCCCGAGCTTATTAAGCTCCTCGGCAGACTTAAGTACCGTACCTCCTACGGTCAGAACGCGCTTCGCCATTCCGTCGAGGTTTCTATGCTTTCCGGCGTTATCGCCGAGGAGATGGGCGTTGACGTGACTATGGCTCGCAGAGCAGGACTTCTTCACGATATCGGTAAGGCTGTTACCGCTGAGGTTGACGGCTCCCACGTTCAGCTGGGTGTGGATATCGCTAACAAGTACCGCGAGAATAAGGAAATCATTCACGCTATCGAGTCTCACCACAATGATATTGACCCCACTACGGCTCTTGACTTCATAGTTCAGGCTGCTGACGCTATCAGCGCGGCAAGACCCGGCGCAAGACGCGAGGACGTAGAAAATTACATCAAGCGCTTGCAGAAGCTTGAGGAGGTCGCAGGAAGCTTCGAGGGTATCGAAAAGACCTTCGCAATCCAGGCGGGCCGTGAGGTCAGAATTATGGTTAAGCCCGAGGTTGTAAGCGACGATAAGATGAAGCTGCTTGCAAGGGATATTGCCAAGAAGATTGAAAACGAGCTTGATTATCCCGGTCAGATAAAGGTGAGTGTAATCCGCGAATCCCGCCACATCGACTACGCAAAGTGATTTTTTGTCCATTGCGGCAGTTTGGTCGATTTGCCGTATGAAATACGGCTGGCACCGCCCAAACTTTGCACTGAAACAAAAAATGATTTTTTGCGAATCACTTCAGTTATTCACACTTGACGTACTGCATACTTTGGCTTGAAGCGAAAGCGAAAAGACAAATATGCGCAGTTCGTAGAACTGCTTTTATACAGGCTGGCGTATGAATAACTTCGCGCTTCATCAAAAAATCAGTGGACAGAGGATAGTTTGTGATTTCAAACGGAAACGCAGTTCTAATGTTTACTACGGCTGAAAGTGAACTTTGGTTTGGAGCAACGGCGGAAAACGTGTGTAGCTTAAGGCACCGCCCAAACTTTGCACTGAAGCAAAAAATGATTTTTTGCAAATTGCGGCAGAGTATTTCGACTTGCGGTACCGCATCTTTGACTTTAAGCGAAAGCAAAAAGGCAAGGGTTTGCGGAGCTGCTTTGAGCTTGGATTTGGCGCGGAGAAAAAACTAAAAAAAGAATTCAGCTCGGTATCGGGCGCAAAGCGAGGCTGCCTTGAGTACTTCATAGGCAGCCTTAATTATTTTGACTGTTTAACGAAAGCAAAAGAAAAAATAAAAACTATAAAACGTGAAGCTATAAAACGTGAAAATATAAAACACGAAACGCAAAATACAAAATAATAAAACAGAAAAACAAAAGAAAAAAAGACAAATTTACCGCGGTAGCGGATAGAAAAGAGATTTAATTTTGAGAATTTTGGCAATTGGAGACGTGACAAGCCCTGCGGGGGTGGAGCTTCTTTCGAAGAAGCTGTGGAAATTCCGCGAAGCGGAAGGGGTGGATTTCTGCGTGGTGAACGGGGAAAATGCATCCTTCGTAACGGGAATATCGGCGGAGCTTGCGGAGCAGCTTTTGAGAGGGGGAGCCGACTGTATTACCGGCGGTAACCATACTCTGCGCAACAGAAAGGCTTACACCTACCTTGACGAGACGGGGGAAATTCTTCGCCCCGTGAACTTCGGCGACGGCGCGCCGGGGCGTGGCTATGCAATACTTGACTGCCGCGGCTACCGTATGCTGGTTATAAACGCTATGGGTAACGTGAATATGGAGCCGGTGCTGGACTCGCCCTTTGATGCCGTTGAGCGCGTCTTGAAGGAGGCGGAGGGAAAGTACGACTTCTCCATTCTCGATATACACGCGGAGGCAACGGGCGAAAAGCTTGCCCTGGGCTATGCCTTCGACGGCAAAATTAACGTTATTTTTGGCACTCATACCCACGTGCAGACAGCCGACGGGCAGGTGCTGCCAGAGGGAACGGGATATATAAGCGACGTTGGAATGTGCGGCGAGAGTGGCGGCATTCTCGGTATGGACGCGCAGCGCGTGGTGCTTCGTATGCGCTCCCATCTCCCTCACCCATTTATTGTCGCCTCGGGCGAATGTGTAGCGGACGGAGTGCTTTTCGACCTTGACGAAAGGTGCGGCAGAGTCGTCGGAATTCGACCTGTAAAAATTCGATAATTTTTTGATTTGCGTTTTTTAAAGTCTTGGTTTATATGGCACTAAAATATAGGTAATTGAAAACTAAACTTTATAAAACGCGGCTGTTTAGACAATATAAGACTCAATATGGAGTATGTATGAATCACAGAACACAAATTGTTGTAATAGGTGCGGGACACGCGGGAATTGAGGCGGCGCTTGCCTCTGCGCGTATGGGACTTGACACCGTGCTTTTCACCATAAACCTTGATGCTGTGGGTAATATGCCCTGCAATCCTTCCATAGGAGGAACTGCGAAGGGTCACCTGGTCTACGAGATAGACGCCCTCGGCGGCGAGATGGGAAGGGCGGCGGACAGAGCCACCATACAGTCCAGAACCCTTAACCTTGGAAAGGGTGCTGCGGTTCACTCGAAAAGGGTGCAAGCCGACAGAGCCGAATATAAAAGAATAATGAAGCAAACCCTCGAAGGGGAGAAAAATCTTCGCCTTGTGCAGGCGGAAATCGTTGATATTCTGACTGAGGATACGGAGGACGGGGTACGCGTTTGCGGCGTCAAGACTCACCTTGGGGAGGTTTGGGAATGTACGAGGGCGATTATCGCCAGCGGAACCTTCCTTGAAAGTAAGATTTTCGTCGGAGATAAGGTGTATTCCGCAGGACCCGACGGAATGATGCCTGCACGTGGACTTTCCGACGCCCTTCGGCGGCTGGGGCTAAGGCTTCAAAGGTTCAAAACGGGAACTCCTGCGCGAGTCCACAGAAGGTCCATTGACCTCTCGGTGCTTGAGGAGCAGAGGGGCGAGGAGTCTCCGATGCCCTACTCGGCTGACACCGACGGGCGCTACGGCGAGAGTGTCAACAAGGTTAGCTGTCACGTGGTTTACACCAACAGCGAAACCCACAGAATTATAAACGAAAATCTGAGCCGTTCGGCAATGTACTCGGGCAACATTCAGGGCGAGGGGCCCAGGTATTGCCCGTCTATCGAGACGAAGCTTGTGAGGTTTGCTGACAAGGAACGGCATCAGCTGTTCGTAGAGCCCTGCGGACTCGACACCGACGAGATGTATATTCAGGGCTTCTCTACCTCTATGCCGACCGACGTGCAGTACGCTATGCTTCGCTCCCTCAAGGGCTTTGAGAAGGCGGAGATTATGCGCTACGCCTACGCCATAGAGTACGACTGCATAGACCCCACGGAAATGTATCCGACACTTGAGATGAAGCGCGTATCGGGACTTTACGGAGCAGGGCAGTTCAACGGGACCTCGGGCTACGAGGAGGCGGCGGCGCAGGGACTTGTGGCAGGCATCAACGCGGCGCTCTGCCAGCTTGGGCGTGAGCCGATGATACTCTCGCGCTCCTCGTCGTATATAGGCACGCTTATTGACGACCTTGTTACCAAGGGCGCGAAGGAGCCATACAGAATGATGACCTCCCGCAGCGAATACAGACTTCTTTTGCGCCAGGATAACGCGGAGGAGAGGCTTACCGAGATAGGTTACAAAGTTGGGCTCGTTACCGAGGAAAGATATAAAGCCTTCCTTGAAAGGCAGGCTCAGGTTAAGTCGGAAATCGCAAGGCTTGAGGGAACGGTTGTAGCTCCCACAGAGAGCCTTAACAGACTTCTTTCGGAGTCGGGCTCAACGCCTATCACCACGGGCGCAAGACTTGCGGAGCTTCTGCGCAGACCCGAGCTTACCTATGAAATTCTGTCGGCGGCTGACCCCGACAGACCCACCCTGCCCGAGAGGGTAAAGCAAACTGCCGAAATACAGGTTAAGTACGCAGGGTATATAAAACGCGAGCTTTCGGAGGTCGAGCGTCACAGAAAACTTGAAGAGAAGCTTTTGCCCCCCGATATTGATTATACGGCTATAAAGGGGCTGAGGCTTGAGGCGGCGGAGAAATTAGAAAAAATCCGTCCTGCCAACATCGGTCAGGCATCGGGCATAAGCGGAGTAAATCCTGCGGATATCAGCGTTCTGCTCATATACCTTGAAGGACGGAGAGCGGGGAAATGAAGCTTGTAGCTCCGAGTTATTATGAAAGGTTTCGCTGTAAGGGTAAGGAATGTAAAAACAACTGCTGTATAGGCTGGGAGATTGATATAGACAAAAGGACTCTCGAAAGGTACGGCACACTCCGCGGTGAAATCGGAGAGAAAATCTCAAAAAGTATAGTTAAGTCGGGGGACGTGTCCCACTTTTGCCTTCTTCATAACGAGAAATGCCCCCATTTGAACTCGGATAACCTTTGTAATATAATACTCGAGCTTGGGGAGGAGTACCTTTCGGATATTTGCCGCGAGCATCCGAGATATTATATCACTCTCGGGGACACGGTTTTTGGCGGAGTAGGGCTTTCCTGCGAGGCGGCGGCAGAGCTTATCCTTAGTGAAAAAACGCAACACGGGTACGCCGAATATAGGGCAGAGGGCTTTGAGCCCGAGGAGTGTGACGGAGAGCTTCTAAAGATAGTTCTCTCCTATAAAGACAAGCTCTTGGAGCGCGTGGAGACGGCGGAGTCTCTTTATGACCTTCTTTCAAGAGCTGTAAGAGTTGCGCTTAGGCTGCAGGGTGAGATAGACGGGGTGAAAACAGATTTAAATGCCTTCACGTGTCCGAAAAACGCTGATTTTTTATCGGAAATCGCCCGAATTTTCTCGAGCCTTGAATATATGAAGGATACTTTGCCCGAAATAATACAGTCAACTCTAAGTTATGCAAAGGAAAATTCAGCCTCTGACAAAAAGTCTGAAAGCATCTCGAATGCTTCCCTAAATAACGGGCTTTTGCTGACAAGTACTGAGGGCTCTTTAGGCTCCGGTGGCGAGCTGTATCGACCCTTGAAAAATCTATTCTTATACTTTATTGACAGATACCTTTTAGGTGCTGTGTGCGACGGAGACGGGCTTTGCGCTATATGGTTTGCCTGCGTATCAACCTACCTTCTGTCCTTGATTACCTCTGCCGAGAGGCTGGATTATAACGGGCTGCTTCGCCTTGCGGTGCAGTATTCCGAGGAAATTGAATATTGCGAGGATAACGTTGCGGCTATCAAGGAGGCAATGACACCCGAGCTTCTTTCCTATTTTCTTAATTTAAGATAGCTTTTGAAGCTACGTCTTTTGTTTGGAACAGGTGACAAATAAATAGCTTAAGGACTGCTGACCGAGCTTGGTTTTGCAGTCCTTTTTGTTTGTGATAAATGCTTTTGTAAAGCCTTTTTATATTTGATTTGTTTGGGTGGGAACAAAGGATTTTTTGTGTAGTTTTTGTATTTTCTTAAAAACTCCTTTTTTAACTAATGCTCTCAAAAAACAGATTATTTAGGGGAAAATGTAAACAACTCTTTGAATTATTCCCTATTTTTCCTCATCTTCGCTATGCTCTCCCTCGTCGAAATCCTGCTTTCGCTGTCTTATTATTAATCTACCAAGGTCTCGGGCGTTAAAGGGTATGAGGGGGTAGAGGTATTTGTGCTTGCCCGAGAGCGTTGTGTTTCGGGATACGGCAAGGCAGAAGATAATAAGACCGAGTAAGAAGCCCCATATTTTGAATATTGCCACCAAAACCAGGATAAGAACTCTCATAAACTTGAAGGCGTAGCCTAGCTCGTGGTTTTGCTGTGCAAAGTTTGCTATGGCAACGAACGCCATATAAAGTATTACGTCACCCGATAGCCAGCCCACGTCAACCGCGAAATCACCGAGGATTAAAGCGCCGACAACGGAAAGGGAGTTTGAGAGTATGTCGGGTGTGTTCATTGAGGCGATTTTCAATCCGTCTATGGCTACCTCCACAAGTAGCAGCTGGAGTATTATAGGGAGCGCGCCCGGATTGTCTGGGATAATGAAGCGCAGGGCGTCCGGCAGTATGCTCTCGTATTCTATGGCGAGATACCAGAGGGGTGTGATAATGACGGAGAGGAGAAGAATAACCTCCCTTACGGCTCTAAGATAGGTTCCCGTAAGGGGTGGAAAATAGTAGTCGTCGGTTTGCTGAAGATAGTCAAAAATCGAGGTAGGACGTATCATTACCTGGGGGGACGTGTCACAAATTACG
>JAFUPM010000012.1 GCA_017481225.1 Clostridia bacterium | reverse complement strand
GCCGCAAACGGAGCAGGTCTTAGCCTCAGTACAGTTAGCAGCCTTAAAGCTATGGGTTATCGCTCTTTCCTCTCCGCACTCGTTGCAGCTTGCATCGCAGCCGTTCGAGTAGCTATGCTCGCACTTTCCGCAGGCGGTCAATGCAATTGAAAATACGAAAAGTAAAATGCAAATCGTCAGTATTTTTTTCATTAATTTATCTCCTTTAATAGTTATCTGAATTTCTACCCGTGCCGTCTTTCTAAAGTATACGGCGTCAGTGGGCTTTTCTGTTGCCGGTGCAGGTGCATATTCCCAAAAGCTCCTCACATTTATTATAATAGGAGCAATGATAGCAGGTGCTGTCCTCGTCCCGTTTTCCCTTGAAAAATTGACACGGGTCCTGCATTGCCGTGGCGAAGGGAACACCCTCGTCGGTATAGACGGGATTTTTTATAAAGTCGGGATAAAGCTCTACGGGCTCGTTAAATTTCGAATATCTGTCGTTTTCCTCGTAGTAGCCGTAGTACAGCCGAAAGACTCTTCCGTGAGCCGAAATTTCCTTATAAAGCTCTCCCTCGCGATGCATCGTCCCGAGGGTTACCCCGTCCTTATCTGAATTTGACTTATACATCATTACCTCCCTTCGCGTTTTACGGGAATAAAAAAATCTGCCTCGCTGTCGTTGATAACAGTTTAGCAGATTTTCTTAGTGTTCGGTACTACCAAAAACAGATTTTTTTGATACGTTTTTTGATATCGCAATATATCTTTTTCGGGGTGGTAAGGATATATAAGGCTACAGAATAGCGGCGAAGCTCGAACGGGGAAGTCCCGATTTTTCGCTGACTATACGGATAGCCTGCTTCACTATGGGTAAGGAGAGCTTAAGGCTCTCGGCAATTTCCTTGTTGCTCATACCGAAGGCGGCAAGCTTCGCAACCTCCCGCTCCTTTTCGGAGAGGGTAGTCAGTATAGTCTTACCGCGCACAGCGCCCGACAGCCTTGACCAGCCCTCGTTATATACCTTGTAGAGCTTCTTTACCTCAAGCCATACGCCGCTGTCAATAAGCGACAGCCGCTTTTCCATAAGGCTGTCCAAGGCGCGGCAATACTCCGCAAGCACGCCGTAGAGCCTGTCGGGAAGCGCAAGCTCGAGAGCCCTGTCAATATGCCTTACAGCCTCGGTGTCATTGCCGCAGTTATGGTAAACGGCGGCGCAGGTAAGCCTTAGGTATATCTCCGACATAACCGTGTTTTTCTCGTTTGCCCAGCATATCATAGGCTCCAGAGTATAAGGCACGGAGGACATAACGTAGAGTCCTTCGGCCCCCGGCAGCTTCAGCGAGCCCGTCGCAACCGAATAAGCAATAGCGTATAAAAACTTGGCGTAATAAACCTTTGCCGCAGGATAGGAGTCCTTATGAAGAGGCTCAAAGCACCCCGTCTGGAACCATTTTGGAAAGTTCGTAACGCTGTAGAGCATAATATCCACCGCGCTTATGGCAAGCTGCATTGCCTCTCTGTCGCTGTCCTTTTTCGCAGGAGCCTCGGCTATATGTATCTTGGCTCTGCGCCACATATTTATATCGCCCTTCCAGATAGCGCACATAGCCAGCAGCATACCTGCCGACTGAACGGCGTAGAAGCCCGAATGCTTGGAGAGCAGATAATTCGCGCTCTCGTAAACCTTGTCAATCTCACCTCGTGAGTAGGCAACCTCGGCTTCGAACAGCACCTGCGCCTCGTGATTGTAGGCAAGGCTTTCGCCTACGCTGTCGGCAGTACCCGGCTTGTGATAAAGGTCGGTCATATACAGAAACGGCGTTTTGCGGGGAAGGGGCATATCCTCATTTACAAGGGTTCTGCCTGCCTTCGTCCTGCCGTCAACAGGCTTTACCGCATCCTTCGGTATCATCCAGGAACGCCCAAACCTTATAGCCCCCTCTATCTTTCCCGCAGCGCAGAGAAGCTGCACCCGTCGCGCGCCTATATCCCATTTTTTCGCAATTTCTTCTATCTTAAGATATTCCATATCGGCTTTTCTCCCGAGCTAATCTTATATCATTCGCTTTTGCGAACTATTATCATTCGCTTTAACGAATTATATTATACACCTCTTACGAAAATTTGTCAACCTTAAACATTACAAATCACCCCTATCAAAGCTCGCTGTGCCGCTTGACGGAGAAGATGATTTATGATATAATGGTTAAAGCAAAAGATACTTTACAGAATTTTGCAACGGAGGAAAATATGAAAAAGAAGAAAATATTACTCATAAGCCTGCTGTCGGCAGTAGCCGTTATAGCGGTGTGTGTCGCGGTGCTTCTGAACCTCAAGGCGAGAATAACGCTTAACGGTGTGTCTATCGAGGACTATACAATAGTATACTCGGCTGACGATACCGATTACAGCGAGCGCGCGGCGAAGTACCTGCAAAGCGAAATTGAAGAGCGCACGGGCAACAAGCTTAAGCTCTGCCTTGACAGCGAAGAGCCTTCCGGCGAATACGAGATTGTCGTAGGAGAGACCTCGCGGCCTATTTCCCAAAGGCTTGACGCCGACTGCGAGGGGCTTCAGTTTGCAATTCTCACCGAGGAAAAGCAGATAGCCCTCGAGGGCGACTACTTCATTATAGCCGCAGCTGCCTACTATTTCGTGGATACCTACGCTCCCGAAAAGGGCGGAGACTTCGAGCTTTCCCTGGGCACCAAGGTCCTTGACCCGATTGTCAAGGAAGCCGAAAACTTCATTTTACTTATAGGCGACGGTATGGGCGAATACCAAACGAGAATGTTCGAATACTTCACGAACACCGCCGACTACAGCGACGGCGAGGATATTTTCTACGGCTCCCTTCTTCCTTATCGCGGCACGGCTCGCACTCAGTCGCTCACAGGCGTTACCGATAGCGCAGCAGCAGGCACAGCGCTCTCCTGCGGCTACAAAACCGAGAACAAAATCATAGGTCAGCTCCCCGACGGAACTGTTCTGACCTCTATTACCGAGCTTGCTCTGTCCCGTGGAATGGGAGCAGGCGTTATGTCCACCGAGGTATGGAAGGGTGCAACTCCTTCTACCTTCTCTTCTCATACCTCAAACAGAGATAACTCCACCGAAATCCGCGAGGACCAGGCGTATTTTGAGGACACCCTTGGCGGTATCGTCGAGTGCGACTTCAACAATTACGATATAGAGGGCATCGCCGAAATGGAGAGCAAAATCCGCGCAACTCTCGACGCCCTCGACGATAAGGACGGCTTCTTTATGATGTTCGAGGAGGCGTACATAGACAAATACTGCGCTCAGTGCGACCTGTGGAAAACCTTCGACGCCCTCGTCCGCTTCAACCAGGCGATAGCCGTATTTATGGAGTACGCCTTCTACAATCCCGAAACAATGGTTATAATTACCGCCGACCACGAAACGGGCGGACTTACACCTACTGATGACGGCTTGATTGACTACACAACAAGCGAGCATACCTCAGCCGACGTTCCCGTTTTCGCCTACGGCAAGGGTGCGGAGTGCTTTGACGGCGTAAATATGGAGAATATCCAGATACCCAAAACCATAGCGAAATTTATGGGTGTTTCCGACTTCGGTGACGACAGCGAGCAGGGTCCCCTGAACTGACGCCAAAGCCAAGGGCTGCGTCACTGAATACGCGCCTAATGAAAGCGTTAGATACAAAAAGCAGCTTGCTTTGAACGTTAGTATAGAAAATATTAGAAGGTAAGCTTGCATATAGTTTACAAAACCAAATCTTAAAAAAACGAGCCGAGAGGGAAGGGGAAACCCAACCCTCTCGGCTTTTGCTGATAGACCGGCAGAGAGTAATATAAATTTTCGGGAAGAACCCCAACCCTCTCGGCTTCTCTCGATAAGTTAATGCAGAAATTATAAATTTTCAGTAATTATTTCAGCTTCTCAATGAAAACCCTGCCGAGCTTCAACTCGGGACGGCGGGACTCAAATTCCGTCATTTTAGGAACGTATGAGCCTGCCTCAGCAGCAGGGAAGGACTCGCTAATCTCGCGCTTGGAGACAACCTCGTTTGCGGGAGTGTTTGAGAGCTTTATCGTAAGTGTGCCACTCTTTTTGAGCTTATCCGGGGGAATTTCCGCCAACATAGGAGTCATACCGAGAGTTGCCACGTCCTCACCGTCAATAGCTACAGTCGCGCTGACCGCGCTATCCTCAAGCCTTACGCGATACCTCTCACCCTCCTTGGGCTTTCTTTTCAGAGTGTAGGGCGCTGTGTAGTATACCGTACCCGAGAAGTCCTCACCCACAGGCGCTTTACCTATATGATGCTCCGAGTGGACACCGAAGTAATCAAATACGAATCTGTCGTACTCGGAATTTTCAAATCCCGTCAGCTCAACCGACCACTCTCTGTCGAAGGATACGGTAGGATACTCCTCGTCCGTTACGAGGTAAACCGCCATATCACCCGATACAAGAGTGAAGCTCGCCTCACCCTCAAACGACATATTTCCGCTTTGCAGATCTATGCGATAAAGCTTCTTCCCGTCGGCAATATCTACAGTCTCATCGACGGTGTCTATACCCTCGTTGAAAATGAACCAAAGCCTACCCGTGTCGAGTTTTCTCGTCATTACACGCAGATTTTTGTTCTTAAATTCATAGGTTGGCTTACCCTCGCCGAGGAAGGGCGCAATCTTTTCCTTCACGTCCTCGGGCATAAAGCGGCACTGCGATACCGCGATATGACGGTACACCGCATCACCGAGCTTAAGTCCGTCCTCGGTAAGAGCAGCATCTCTTATACCCATATCGTCGATAAGGTCGAATGGAATATTCCTTTCCTCAAGAGAGGTACCCAAATCCTTGAAGGGCTGGTTCGCATCGTCAAGGTCATTTGGGGAAGAGCAGAAATCGCGGCAGGGCATATAGAGCGCCGTGTCACCCTCGGCATATCCGAGTCTTGCGAGGTAGGAAAGCCTTGCGTAATATTCGTTGATATGCTTAAGCTCGAAGAAGCCGGGCTTCTCTGGGCAGAAGGCAGGGCGCATCGCCATAGCTCCGCATCTCGACTTGCCGTAAGGAAGGGTAAGGAAGTTATATACGTTGATGCCTCTTATCGCCTGATAGTTCGTAATGTATCTGATTTCGTCGGGAGTGACAACGTCACCGTAGATAGAGAAGGTCTCGGTAAGCGCAAGGTTTCTGCCCTCCTGTCTTGCGGCAGAGGGAGCGAGCCTCGGGAAAAATCCCATACCGAGAGTCTCGTCGTCAACAGGCGCGCGTCCGCCGTAGGGATAGCGTATCTGCTCCCAGATAACGTCAATTCCGGGAACGTGGAAGTTACGAAGGGCGTCAACAAGGCTGAAATATCCCTTGACCATACCGCCCCAGGGTCGGTTGTCTATATCGAGGTGACCGGAGTAATATACTCCCTTATTCTCGCACCAATCGCTAAGCTTTTTGAAGGTGTTCTCGCGGAACAGCTTACCGAGGAGAATATTATGGTCTATTCTCGCCTGCTTTTCCTCGGGGGTTACTGCAAGCTCGCCGCCATCGTCAAGCACGTACATATAGTCGCGGAAGTCGTATCCGAACTCCTTAATAAACAGCTCCCACTCGTTATCCGCAACGGAAACTCTTAAAAGACCGGGCTCGTCGGTGAAAAACAGGGGAATTTTCTTTCCAAGCAGGTCACCCACCACAGCCTTATATTTTTCGTAGGTATTCTTAATGAAGGTATCTGTAACCGAGGCGTTAGTATAGTCAACACGGCAGCCGCGCTGAATACTCTCCTCAACGTAATACGCCGTAAGTGTAACGTCCCTTGACGCTATGTAGTTGTCGGGAAGTCTGTGCTTGCCGTTAAAGAGCGCAACAAATCCCTCCTCGGGCACGAACCTTTTGTCGCTCATAAGGAACACCTCGCGCTTTGCGAGAGTTTTGAGCTTAGCCTTTGGATTTTCTCTTACCGTATTGTAGCAGGCACCGCCGGAGGGCCAACCGCCCTCGTCGTAAATCCAGGGCTCGATACCCATTTCCACGCACTTGCGCAGAGCGTAGTCCACAAGCTCCCAGAACTCCTCCGAAAGATACTCGGGGTCCATAAAGGTGCGGAGCGTTTCGGAACTGAAGTCCTTGGGCATAGGGAGGATATACAGGCACTTTATTCCTGCTTTAGCGAAGCCCTCCAGCCTCTCGTCAATACCCTCACGGGTAATAGGCGCATTCCAGAGCCAGGAATATGCAACGTTACATTCGAGAGGCGGATTTTTCAGTGCCTCGTATTCGAAGGCTTGACCGGGTTTTACGTTCATCTTGATTTCCTTTCAATTCAAAACAAATGTAGAAATTGCAGAATTGCCGAGGTGAAGCGAAAACTTTACCCCGACAACCCTATGTTAGCATATTATCCGGAAAAAATCAATAAGTAAAGTGCAAAAAAAGCCGAATAATATTCTAAAGAACTTAAATTAGCTTTTCAATGCGTATTTTTCCCGTCCTCAGAGGATGACGCCTTTCCTCGAAGGGAACCATTTTTTCAACGTACACGCCGACCTCAGCCTGGGGGTGGGAGTTGATGACGTCAAGCTTTGCGATAATCTCGTTTGCCGCAGTATTGGCAACCGTTACGGTAAGCTCACCCTGCCTTCTAAGCTCGCCGCCGTCCGCAACGAAGGACATAGGCGACATACCGAGGGGATATTCCTTCTCTCCAAGCCTTACGACAGCCGTAACGCCGAAGCCGTCGAGAGTTATTCTGTAGCTTTCTCCCGCAACGGGCGCTGTGGGCAGCTCGTAGCCTGCCTTGAAGGTAATCTCGCCCGAGAAGTCCTCGCCCGCCTCGGGTGCGCCCTCGCCGTACTCGTTGTAGATTTTATCGTAGTTTATAAGGAACCTCTTGTAAGATACGCAGGACAGCTCGCCTGCCTCAACCGTGTAGTCAACCTTGTGGGGAGATACCTCGTAGCGCTCGCTCGTGGAGAGATAAACTGCAATATCACCGCACTCGAGAGTAAGCTCGCACTCACCTGCGTCGTAGATACGTCCGTCGCACGGGTCAATGCGGTAGAGGTTTCTTCCTTCGGCGATATCAAGTCTCTCAGAGACCGTAGCCTCACCCTCGTTAAAAATGAACCAAAGCCTACCCGTGTCGAGTTTTCTCGTCAGAACGCGGAGCATTTTGCTACTAAAGTTATAGGTAGGAGAGCCTGCTCCGAGGAAGGGAGCTATTCTTGCCTTGACAGCCTCGGGCATATACTTGTTAGCGGGAACGGCTATATGGCGGTACACAGCATCGCCAAGCTTCAAGCCGCCGTCCCAATCAATAGCCTCGAGTATTCCCTTGTCGTCAATAATGTCGAAGGGAATATTCTTCTCCTCTAATTCACATCCCAAGGCTCTGAAGGTCTCTACGGCTGCGTCGGACACCTCATTCCCCGCCATATAGTCGGTTATGGGGTGATAGAGCGCAGTATCTCCCTCGGCATAACCGAGTCTCAGAAGATACGCAAGCCTTGCGTAATATGCGTTTATATGAGCCAAGCTCTTGAAGCCTGGCTTCTCGGGGCAGAAGGCAGGGCGCATCATAAGGGGCGCACACCTGCTCTTACCGTAGGGCAGGGTGAGGAAGTTAAATACGTTTATACCTCTCACAGCCTGGTAGTTTGACGCATATCTCATCTCGTCGGGGGATATTCCGTCGCCGTAGATAGAGTAGGTCTCCGTCAGCGCAAGGTTTCTGCCCATCTGTCTTGCGGCAGAGGTGGCATATCTTGTGAAGAAGGGCATTCTCTGGGTCTCCGCCTCGTCAACGGGCGCACGTCCGCCGTAAGGATAACGAATCTGCTCCCAAATAACGTCAATGCCCGGTACGTGCATAAGCCTCAGAACGTCAACTATACTTGCGTATCCGTTGCGGCAAGCATCGGGATAGTTGTCCGCCATAAGGTGACCGCTGTAATATATGCCGTTTTTCTCGCACCACTCGGAGAGCTTAACGAAGGTGTTCTGATAGAACAGCTCGCCTATGTATTTATAATAATCAATTCTTACCTGATGCTCCCTTTCGGTGTCGCACAGCACGCCGGGGATAACGTACAGATAGTCGGTAAGGTCGTAGCCGTATATGCGCTTGAAGTCCTCGAAGATAGTCTTCGGAAGCGTGTATCTTGAGCTGGCAAGGCCCGGCTCGTCGGTGAAGAAGAGAGGAACGGTATTTCCGAACAGGTCACCAACAATCTTTTTGTAGCCCTCGTAGGTGTTACCGATAAAGGTCTCGGTTACCTTCGGGTCGGTGAAGTCGATAAAGTAGGGATTAGGGCTGTCGTGACCCACGTAATACTCGGTGAGCGTGACCTCTTTTTTTGCAACGAAGTCATGGGGCAGCCTCGTCTTTTTGTCGAATAAAGCTATAAATTCTTCACACGGGGTATACCCTTCGCCCGCTTTAAGCGTGATTTCTCTGCAAGCAAGGAACTTTACGGGCGCATCGGGATACTCCATCTCCGTGCGTCTGCCCGCAGCGCCCGAGGGCCAGCCGCCCTCGTCGTAAATCCAGGGCTTGATACCCACCTCAACGCACTTACGCATCGCGTACTCAACTATTTCCCAGAACTCGGGCGTAAGGTACTCGGGGTCAAGGAAGGTACGAAGGGTATCGGGCCTAAAGTCCTTCGGAAGGGGGAGAATGTAAAGACTTCTGATTCCCGCCTTCAAAAAGCCCTCCAGCCTCTCGTCAATGCCCTCGCGTGTTACAGGCGCATTCCAAAGCCAGGAGTAGGTCACCTCGCACTCAAGGGGCGGATTTTTAAGTAATTCCTTGTCAAATTTACCACCGGGTCTTATGTTCATAATCTTAACCTCTTTTTTCTCATTCTTTAATGTTATTTGAAGCTTGTATCACATTTGATGCTATTTAAAGCTCGTATTTTATGCTACTTAGAGCTCGATTTTATTTTGTTGCTATTTAGAACTTAAACCTTATTTTGCTTCTATTCTAAAAAAGTCTAAAAAAGGCAATTAAAGCTTATAGAATTACAGTTTAAGTTAAAGCATAAGATCGAACCCCTCACCCCGAAGGGCTAAACGAGCTTGTCAATATAGACCTTACCAACAAGGAGAGCAGGAGGATTTTTTTCAAACTCCTCAATTCTCGATAGGTACGGTCCAAGCTCAGCCTCGGGATAAAACCTTTTCAGATGCTCTGCGCGGTGTATCTCATCAAGCGAGGTGTTGGCAACGGTAACCGTCATCTCTCCGAATTGCATAAGGTCCTCGCCCATGATAGTGAAGCACATAGGAGTCATACCCAGCGTATGCTCACACTCTCCCACCTTTACCCGCGCCGTCAGCGAGAAGCCCTCAAGCCTTATTCTGTATCTTTCTCCGTCTCTTGGAGCTTCCTTCAAGGCATACCTGACCTTGTAGGTAATCTCGCCCGAGAAGCACTCCGAAAGGTTGGGCTCGCCTTCTCCGTACTCGTTTTTCAATCCGTTGAAATCAATGACAAGCCTCTTGTATTCCACAGCAACGGGGGTGTCTGTCTGAACCGTGCTTTCGACCTCGGGAGAAACAGTGTCATAGGTCTCGTCCGTTACAAGATATACAGCCATATCACCGCACACAAGACTAAAGCTTGCCACACTCTCGCGGTACATATCTCCGCTTTGAATATCTATGCGATAGAGCTTCTTCCCGTCGGCAATATCCACAGTCTCAGCGGCGGTGTCTATACCCTCGTTGAAAATGAACCAAAGCCTACCCGTGTCGAGTTTTCTCGTCATTACACGCAGTTTTTTGTTCTTGAATTCATAGGTAGGCTTACCCTCGCCGAGGAAGGGCGCAATCTTTTCCTTCACGTCCTCGGGCATGAAGCGGCACTTGGGAACAACAACGTGCTTATAAACGGCATCTCCGAGCCTTATGCCCTCGCTTGTCACGGCAGCAGCTCTTATTCCGTAGTCGTCAATTATATCAAAGGCAATATTCTTTCCCTCAAGATAAACTCCCGCCTTGCGATATGACTCAACAGCCTCAGAGGAAGTCTCTTGGCTTGCTGCGTAGTCACGGCAGGGATGATAAAGCGCCGTGTCACCCTCGGCACAACCGAGTCTTGCAAGATAAGAGAGCCTTGCGAAGTATTCGTTTATATGCCCAAGGTTATAGAAGCCGGGCTTCTCTGGGCGAAAATCCGGTCTGGTTGCCAGGGCGGAATATCTGGATTTTCCAAAAGGAATGTGGGCGTAGCTTATGTAATTAATTCCGCGTATGACGTGGTAGTTTGTAACGTATCTTATTTCATCGGGCGTAATACCGTCACCGTATATTCCCATAGCCTCGGTCAGACAAATATTCCTGCCCGACTGTCTTGCCGCGCTTGATGCAAGTCTTGGGAAGAATGGCATTCTCTCCGTCTCCTGCGGGTCCACGGGCGCGCGTCCACCGTAAGGATAGCGAATTTGCTCCCATATTGCATCAACTCCGGGAATGTGGAATCTTCTGAGTATATCCAGCTGGCTAAAATAGCCGCACCTTATACTGTCGGGATAGTTGTCCGCCATAAGGTGACCTGCGTAGGCGATGCCGCAACTTTCGCAATAATCCGAGAGCTTTTGGAAGGTATTGGCTACAAACAGCTCACCCGTCAGCTCACACCAATCTATTCTCGCAAGCCTTTCCTTTTCGCTTTCGGCGAAGGCTCCGCCATCGGGAATGACGTAAATATAATCTCTCAGGTCGTAGCCGTATCTGTCGAAGAATTTATCAAATATGCCCTTCGCCATAGTGTAGGGCTTAAGTCCCGGCTCGTCGGTGAAAATAAGCGGAATAATACTTCCAAACAAATCTCCGACAGCATCCTTGTAGCCCGCGTAGGTGTTGCCGATAAAGGTCTCGGTTACCTTCGGGTCGGTGTAATCCGTGAAGGCAGGGTATGGCGTTTCAATAAGCGAATACTCCGTCAGGATGAGGTCACATTCAGCGACGAAATCCTCAGAAAGCCTCTCCTTTTTGTTAAACAGCGCGACAAAATCGCGACACGGGGTATACCTTTCCCCCTTTTTTAGCGCAATCTCTTTCGTACCGAGAAGGGTCGCTCTCGCGTCGGGGTATTCCTTTAAGGTTCTTCCGCACGCGCTACCGGAGGGCCAGCCTCCCTCATCGTAGAGCCAAGGCGTAATTCCAAGCTTTACCGCCTCTCTTAAGGCATAGTTAACAAGCTCCCAGAACTCCTCTGAAAGATACTCGGGCTCAAGAAAGGTTCTCGTAAGCTCGGGGCGAAAGTCCTTGGGCATAGGAAGTATGTATATTGAGTTTATTCCCGCCCTCTTGATTTCGGTCAAGCCCTTATCTATCCCCGCTCGGGTTATGGGAACATTCCAAAGCCAGGAGTAGGAAACCTCGCAATCTGCGGGTGGGGATTTGAGCAATCCGAAATCAAATTTATCTCCGGGGGTTAATTTCATATTTTCTCCTTTGTAAAAGCCGTGCGGAAGTCAGACTATTTTTTCAATATAAACTTTTCCAAAGCGGATAGGAGGACACCGTGTCTCAAATTTCGAGAGCTTAGGCATATAATGGGTTCCTCTCTCCGCCACGGGCATAGCTTCTATAACGTGCATTTTTGCGTAAATTTCATTGACGGCAGTATTAGCTACGGTAACTGTGATTTTTCCGTTTTTGCTAAGGCTTGCGCCCCCCGTCACCCCATACATCGGCGTCATACCCAAAGGAATAACCGTATCCCCAAGGCGCACCGATACGGTGGAGGAGAAGCCCTCAAGCCGTATTCTGTATCTGTCGGTATCCTTCGGAGTAGAGGGCAGGGAATAGCTTCCCTCGTAGGTAACCTCTCCCGAGAAGTCTCCGTCAATATCGGGGCAGCCCTCGCCCACCTCGTTTTTGATACCCTCGTAATCAAGGATAAATCTTCTGTATGAGGATGGTGTGAAGTCCGTCGCTTTGACGGTGTATTCTACCGCCTCGCCTGCCACCTCATACTCCTCGTCGGTTACAAGGTATACGGCGATATCGCCGCAGGAAATTTCACACCTTACACTCTCGGCAGGGTACATCTCGCCGACTCTCGCGTCAATCCTGTATACCCTCTTACCCTCTGAGATATCCAGCTCCTCACAGACTGTCTCTATACCCTCGTTGAAAATAAACCAGAGCCTACCCGTGTCGAGTTTTCTCGTCATTGCCCGAAGCTGCTTTGACTTAAATTGATACACGGGTACCCCCTCACCGAGGAAGGGCGCAATCTTTTCCTTCACGTCAAGCGGGGTGTGCTTACACTCGGGCAGGGCGATATATCGGTAGAGGGCATCGCCAAGCTTAAGGCCCTGTGCCGTTACCTCGGCGTCTCTTACGCCGAACTCGTCGATAATATCAAAGGGAATATTCTTTTCCTCAAGAGAGGTTCCAAGCTCCTTGAAGCTCACACTCGCTAGGTCAAGGTCCAGAGGAGAGGCGCAATAGTCGCGACAGGGCATATAAAGAGCCACCTCGCCCTCGGCGTGACCGAGTCTTGCAAGATAGGCGAGCCTCTCGAAGTATTCGTTAAGCTCACGCATATTGTAAAAACCGGGCTTCTCGGGTCGGAAGTTAGGACGGGTCATCAGCGCAGAGAGCCTCGCGCTTCCAAGAGATATGGGCGCAAAGTTAAAGGCGTTGATACCTCTTATAATCTGATAGTTAATTACGTATCTTATCTCGTCGTGGGTAAGTCCGTCACCGTAAATTCCGAGGGACTCCGTCACCGTAACGTTTCTGCCCTCCTGCCTTGCCGCAGAGGAAGCGAGTCTTGGGAAAAATCCCATACCGAGAGTCTCGTCGTCCACGGGCGCGCGTCCGCCGTATGGATAGCGTATCTGCTCCCATATAACGTCAACTCCAGGAATATGGAAATTGCGGAGCGCATCAACCATACTGAATACACCCTTAACCATACCGCCATAGGGTCGGTTGTCTATGTCGAGATGTCCCGAGTAATAAACGCCGTTCTCCTCGCACCAGCTCTTAAGCGGCACGAAGGTACATTCCTTGAAAAGCTTTCCAAGGAGCATATAGTGGTCTATCCTCGCCCGCTTTTCGCTGTCCGAGAGCTCGTAGTCGCAATCTGCGTCGAGAGCAGGCATATAGTCCCTAAGGTCGTAGCCGTATTCCTGCTCGAACAGCTCGAACTCACCGTCCGCAAGCGACGCGCTCAAAAGACCAGGCTCATCGGTGAAAATTATAGGCAGCTCCTTGCCGAAAAGGTCGCCGACGTACCTTTTATATTTCTCGTGGGTGTTGTTTATAAAGGTTTTGGTAACCGACCTGTTTGTGTAATCGACCCTGCAGCCCCTTATAATTTTCTCTACGCAGTAGTAGGCGGTAAGGGTTACGTCTCTTGATGCTATGTAGTTGTCGGGTAGCCTGTGCTTGCCGTTATAGAGTGCAATAAAGCCCTCTTTGGGCACAAACCGCGTGTCGCTCATAAGCGTAACCTCGCGGCGCTCGAGAAGCTTCAGCTTCGCCTTTGGATTTTCTCTCACCGTATTATAGCAGGCGCCGCCCGAGGGCCAACCGCCCTCGTCGTAAATCCAGGGCTTAATGCCCATTTTTACGCACCTTCTGAGAGTGTACTCCACAAGCTCGAAAAATTCGGGCGAAAGATACTCGGGTGAAAGGTAGGTCCGTAAGCCCTCGGGGCTGAAATCCTTAGGCATCGGAACGATGTATATTGAACGAACACCTGCCTGAGCATACTTTTCAAGCTCCGAGTCTATAAGCTCGCGAGTAACGGGACAGTTCCAAAACCACATATAGGTTACGGCAAAGTCCGTGCCGGGTGCTTTGAGCTTAGAGGAGTCGAAGCCCTCACCGGGTTTTATATTCATACAGTCACCTCATAAATTCTCGAACATTGTCTTGCCCCTATTTTATCCAATCCTCCTGCAAAAGTCAACCCCTTTCCATAAATAAAAAATAAAAAGCTAAGTAAAAACAAATCTTCAAACAAATCGGTTAAAAAACCTCACAAAAAGAGTACTCATACAGGCTACAATCTCCCCACCCATAGGAAAAACGAAAAAGAAAACCTTACGCGAAAGCTCCCCCATACCTCACCCACGGAAAAAACGAAAAAGAAAGCCTTACGCGAAAGCCACCCACCATACCTCTTGTGAAAAAACAATGTGAATTCCGACTTCTAACAATTCCAATACGGCAGGGCAGGGAAAAAATGCGTGAAAATTCAAAAAAATATAAAAACCCCCTTGCATTTTTTCTTCACATAGTGTAAAATATCAGTATACCTTGACGGGAGAACGTAACACGAAAGCCCTTATAAGAGAGTCTGCGGTTGGTGCGAGCAGACAGAGCCCGTGTTTTTCCACTCCCCGAGTATTCGGCGACGAGCCGAGG
>JAFUPM010000011.1 GCA_017481225.1 Clostridia bacterium | reverse complement strand
GGACTTGGAAACCCCGAGCTTACCCCTGACAGCATCGGACCCGAGACTGCAAGGGGCGTAAAAGCCACTATGCATATAAAGGATTTCGATGCTGACTTTTTCGAGGAGTTAGAATGCTCGGAGATTGCTGTTATGGCACCCGGTGTGGCTTCAAGCTGCGGTATGGACGCCGAGATTGCTGTGCGCGGTGTCTGCAATATTATGAAGCCGGACGTAGTGTTCGCCATTGATGCTCTGGCATCGAGGTCGCCTAAGAGACTCGGCACAACCGTTCAGATATCAAATACGGGAATTTTCCCCGGCAGCGGTATCGGAAACGGGAGGCGCGCAATAAGCAAGGAGACCTTGGGCGTTCCCGTTATTTCCATCGGGATACCTACCGTAATTGACTCACGTATGTTCTGGTACGACGCCAAGGGCGCGCCCGAGAAGGCAAACAAGCTTTTGCGCGAGTCGATGTTCGTATCTCCAAAGGAGATAAACGAGATAGTCAAGGTGGGCGCGAGAATTATCAGCGGCGGTATAAACCAAGCCTTCGGTCTGTATTACTGACCGAAAGACAAATAGAGATGTTTTGGGCGATGCTGTTAATATACGAAGTCAAACTCGAAGTCGTATATGCTGACGGTGTCGCCCTCCTCTATGCCTGCCTCGCGAAGCTTATCTATTACTCCGTTTTTGGAGAGGACGCGCTGGAAGAAGTTTAAAGACTCGTAGTCGTCAAAGTTAATCTGACCCATAAAGTTATAGAGCCATTCTCCCTCGACGATATACTTCTCGTTTTCGCGGCGGACGTAGGTCTCGCGTACACCTGCGGCGTTTGCAACAGCCTCGTCCTCGGGGGAATACTCAGCCTCGTATACTGTAATGGGGGGGAGAGTCTTCAGAGTATCCGAGGTAAGGCGAACGAGGTCCTCAAGCCCCTCACCCGTTACTGCGGATACGGCAACCACGGGATAGCCGAGAGACTCGCACTTTCTCATAAACGCGCCGTATTCGTCGGAGTCGGGGTCGGCTGTATCTATCTTATTTGCTACGATAATCTGGGGGCGTTTTGAAAGCTCGGGGGAATACCTTGACAGCTCGAGATTTATCTTATCAATATCGTCGGAGGGGTCTCTGCCGTCTGTACCCGCAACGTCAACGACGTGAAGCAAGAGTCTGCAGCGGTCAACGTGACGGAGGAAGGCGTGACCAAGTCCTGCGCCCTCCGAGGCACCCTCGATAAGTCCGGGGATATCAGCGGCAAGGAAGCCGCGTCCCTCGCCCATAGCAACAACGCCAAGGTTCGGGGAAAGAGTTGTGAAATGATAATTTGCAATCTTTGGCTTTGCAGAGGAAATGCGGGAGAGGATAGAGGACTTTCCTACGTTCGGGAAGCCTATGAGTCCTACCTCGGCAAGCATTTTCAGCTCCAGGGTAACCTCTCTTTCTTCGCCCTTGGTTCCGCTTTTGGCAAAACGGGGTATCTGCCTTGTGGGCGTTGCAAAGTGACGGTTACCCCAGCCGCCTCTGCCGCCGCGGCAAAGAACGTAGTCCTCACCGTCAGCCATATCGTGAATAATTTTGCCCGAGGCGGGGTCTTTAATAAGAGTTCCCTTGGGAACGGAGATTATTACGTCGGAGCCGTTTTTGCCGTGCTTTTTGCCCGTCATACCGTTGCCACCGCGTTCTGCCACGAATTTTCTCTTGTATCTGAAGGAAAGAAGAGTGTTTGCGCCTTCGTCTATTGTAAATATAACGTTGCCGCCTCTGCCGCCGTCTCCGCCGTCGGGACCGCCTGCGGATACGTATTTTTCACGGTGGAAGGAAATAGCTCCGTCACCGCCGTCACCGGCTTTAACGTATATTTTTATGTTATCTATAAATGCGTTTTCCATATTTTGTCCTTTCTCACCCCACACAGGCTCCGCGATTTTTGCCTATGCTTTAAGGAGTATCGCTTATAAAGTCCTCGGGTGTTTTGAGGTAGGTGGGTTATTTCGTTGAGTCGTCACCCTTCTGTCTTATAACCAGCTTTATAGGCGTACCCTCGAAGCCAAAGGTGTCTCTTAAGCAGTTCTCAAGATATCTTCTGTAGGAGAAGTGGAACAGCTCCTCGGAGTTACAGAAAATAACGAAGGTGGGGGGCGCTACGGAGGTTTGGGTCATATAGTATATCTTCAGCCTTTTGCCCTTATCCGAGGGGGGCTGAACGCGGTTCATTGCATCGTTGAGCAGGTCGTTAAGCATACCCGTGCTTATGCGGCGGCGCGACTCTGCATAAACGTTGTTTATCAGCTCGTAGATATGAGCGCAGCGCTGACCCGTAAGAGCCGAGACGTAGATTATGGGCGCGTAGGGCATATAGGCAAGAGAGGTGCGGATTTTTTTGTTATACTCGTTAACGGTATTATTCTCCTTCTCTATTGCGTCCCATTTATTGATTACGATAATACAGCCCTTACCTGCCTCGTGAGCGATGCCTGCAATTTTCTCGTCCTGCTCGGTAACGCCGTCCTTTGCATCAATCATAAGAAGGCAGACGTCGGCGCGCTCAACAGCCATATTGGCTCTGATAACGCTGAATTTCTCTATTCTGTCCTCTACCTTGGAGTGGCGGCGGATACCTGCCGTGTCTATGAAGTTGTAAATGCCGTGGCTGTTCTCTACCCTTGTGTCAACGGCATCGCGGGTGGTGCCTGCGATATCGGATACTATTACTCGCTCCTCACCGCACATACGGTTGATAATAGAGGATTTGCCCGCGTTGGGCTTACCGATTACGGCGACGTTGATAATACCCTCGTCGTCGGTATCGTTTTCGTCAAAGTGACATTCCTCGATAACTGCATCGAGAAGGTCGCCCGAGCCCGTACCGTGGAGGGAGGAAAGAGCAATAGGCTCTCTCTCAAAGCCAAGCTCGTAGAATTCGTAGAACTCGTAGGGAAGCTCACCTACCTTATCTACTTTATTGACGGCTACCACTATGGGCTTGCCCGATTTTTTCAGCATTATTGCAATATCTCTGTCGTCGGCAAGAAGCCCTGCGCGGATATCGCACATAAATACGATAACGTCGGCGGTGGCAACGGCTATTTCAGCCTGGGTGCGCATCTGCTTCGGTATGGTTTCATCGCTTTTCGGCTCTATACCGCCCGTGTCGACGAGAATGAACCTTCTGTCATTCCATTCTGCTTCGGCGTATATACGGTCACGGGTGACGCCGGGAGTGTCCTCGACTATGGAGCGACGCTCGCCTATAAGCTTATTAAAAAGCGTACTTTTACCAACGTTGGGTCTGCCTACTATGGCAACTATGGGTTTCGACATATTTTACCTGCCTTTCAAAGTCAAGTCTCGGATATTATAGCGCGTGCAAGCTCGTAGCCGTCTGAGCCCGAGGGACGAACCTTGACGGAAAGCTTGTCGGAAAGCTCACCGACTGTCATATTGCAAAGGAATACGTCCTCGTCAAATCTAAGGGCGTTCTCGGGAATTATCAGCTCGTCTCCGAGGTCCTTATCCTTCAGCTGCTCGTATATATCCTTTCCGGTCAAAAGCCCCGAGACGGTTATGCTTTCGCCGAAGAAGTTATTGATAATTTTGTAGATATTGACGGTTAAACCCGGGCAGATTGCCATAAGTCTGCAAGACAGCTCCTTAACCGTTGGGTAAGCCGCAACGCCTGTTGCGAGGGAAACGGTGCGCTCCTTGGAGCTTTTTGCTTCATCTTCAAGGTCCTCGATGCACATAGAAAACTCGTCGGAGAAGGAGCGTATCATACCAACGCCGTTTTCCAGCTGAGGGTAATCCTCGTAGTAGTCGGCGTCGGGAATATCCCTGCCCGCTTTGAGATAAAACTCATCGGCACAGTATACAAGACGGGTGCCGAGCTTCGAAAGAAGCTTCTCACCGAAGGCGTTCACAGTATCTATAACAGCTCCTGCCTCCTCGGGGGTGAAGTCGGTGAGTGGGTAAAGCTTGTCCCTGAATTTCGTAAGTCCTGCAGGTACGACGGCGATGCTTGTAAGCTCGGGGGCGTACTCCGCAAGGTCCGAAAGAGTTCTTTTCAGCTCCTCACCGTCGTTTATGCCTCGACAAAGAACTATCTGCGCACACATTGAAATACCTGCGCGCTTAAGCTCGTCAAGGTAGCGAAGGACTTCCCCTGCCCGTTTGTTTTTCATCATTTTAACGCGAAGCTCGGGGTTGGTTGTGTGAACCGATATGTTAATGGGAGAAAAGCGCATCTTTACGATACGGGCAATGTCCTTGTCGGTCATATTGGTCAAGGTTATATAATTGCCGTGTATGAAGGACAGGCGCGAGTCGTCGTCCTTGAAATAAAGCGACTCGCGAAGCCCCTCGGGATTCTGGTCAATGAAGCAGAAAATACAGCCGTTGCGGCAGGTGTGCTTTTTGTCCATAAGGGGTGTTTCAAAATCTAACCCTATATCGTCGTATTCGCCCTTTTTTATTTCTACGGAATAGAGGGTGCCTTCGCGCTCCAAGATAAGCGCAACCTTGCGCTCTGTAAGATAGAAGCGATAGTCCAAAACGTCGCATATTTCGTTTCCGTTGATTGAGACGAGAGTGTCACCCGGAAGTATTCCAGCCTTGTCGGCGCGTGAGCCTCTCTCAACGAGTGTTATCTTTACCATTTTATATTTTACCTATTCTGCCTTGATTTTTTATCCTTTTCCTCTTAATCTTTTTGTGTTGTGAGGTGTGGATATCATTTCCTTTGTGAGACCGTTTTCCAGTATATATGCATCTGCCTCGGCAGAGCCGCTGCGGCTGGCAGCGAACATAAGTCTCACCGATTTATCTCTGTCAAAGTCGGTGCCTAAGCCGTCAACGTAGCATCTGGCATAAAGGTATTTGCCCTTGGCTACAAGCTCCGAAACGTAGGTTGGGTCGTGGCGCGAGGCAGTCCTAAACCAGCCGAAGGCAAGAGTAGCATCCTGCTTCACTGCGGCATAGCGTTCAGCCTCGTCAAGCTCGAAATCCGGCACCTCTCCTTCAAGCATAAGGACGGAGTCACGGTACTCGGGCTTATGGAAGGGTATCATTGATATTCCTACCACGTCGGGCTCAAACATACAGCCTGCGGTATATGCCATTCCGAGATAAAGCTGCGCCTCTATGCAGCCGCGCTCGGCGGATATTCTCATATATTCGAATGCTTTTTTGTAGTTGCGAGTGACGCCCTCGCCGTGGAGATAGAGCATAGCTATATTGTAGCACCCCTCTCCCCCTTCCATATCACGGGCGAAGGCGAAGAAGCTTTTGGCTTCCGTGGGGTTGTACGGCACACCGATGCCGCGCCACAGCATATAGCCGTAGTTGAAGGAGGCGAGAGCATCGCCCTCGCGGGCACCCTCAAGATACATTTCGGCAGCGAGAGCATAGTCACCCTCAAGATATTTCACGTCTGCGACGAGCTTCTCGTACATTCTGTACCTTCTCCTTTCCTTTTACTTTCCCGTTTTTCTATAGTACTTTTCGGTGGTGCGGTTGTGCTTGTTATATTCTGATTTTTCTGTGTTTTCTCACAGCCTTTGGATTTTTTTATGGAGGGCTATGGATTATTAGAAAAGCTGCAATATTTTTAAATAGTGTCAGTCAGAAAGCCCGATGCCTTCATAAGCCTGAACACCTGCTCAGCCGTAGCCTCGAGGTTACTGTAGGCTACAGCAGGCTTCATAGCCTCGTCGAGTGTAATGGGAGACCTTACAATGGGGAAAAACGCATCAATTCCCAGCTCGTTACACTTCTCTGCTCCCTCGGATACGCAACCAGAGAAGGCTACCGTGGGCTTTGAATATTTCTTGGCAATCGCGGCTATGCCAACGGGAGCCTTGCCCATACAGGACTGACCGTCAAGCCTGCCCTCACCCGTGATTACAAGGTCGGATTTTTTAATAAGCTCGGGTATGCCGCAAACGTCCATAACGATGCCGATGCCCGACTCGAGGTGCGCTCCGAGATAGGAAAGAAAGGCGAAGCCGAGTCCTCCTGCGGCACCTGCTCCGTGGTAGTCGGAAAAGTCCGTACCCACGGTCCTTGCCGTAAGGCGCGAATAATCCGAAAGCCACCCGTCCATATCCGCGACGGACTCGGGTGATGCGCCCTTTTGAGGTGCGAAAACAAAGCTTGCACCATTCTCACCGCAAAGAGGCGCGGAAACGTCGGAGGCTATACGAAACTCACATTCCGAAAGCTCGGGGATTGCGCCCTCGGTTGTTATGCGGTGAAGCTCGGAAAGTCCCAAGGCGCCGCGAGACACGGGCTCGTCCCTACCGTTAAGAAAGCCGAAGCCGAGAGCCGAAAGCATACCGACGCCGCCGTCGTTGGTTGCGCTGCCGCCAAGTCCTATGATAAAGCTGCGGCAGCCGTTATTTATAGCGGAGGCGATAAGCTCGCCTACGCCGTAGGTTGTTGTATGCAGGGGATTTCTCTCTTCTACGGGCAGCTTTGTAAGCCCTGCGGCAGAGGCAATTTCTATTACCGCCCTGCCGTCGGGCAGCACTCCGTACTCGGCTTCCGTAGGCTCACCGAGGGGTCCTGTGACGCATACCTTTACTATTTTTCCTCCTACGGAGGAAATTATTGCCGAAACCGTCCCCTCACCGCCGTCGGCAAGAGGACAGATTGCACATTCGCACCCCGGGTATACGCGCTCCAGGGCAGCCTTGACGGCTCTGCCCGATTCAAGGGAAGAAAGACTGCCCTTGAAGGAATCTATCGCTATTACAGCTTTCATATCACTTCCGTTACCGCACAGGGCGGTTAATCCTTATAGAATATAGCAGATTTCAGTTAAACGTTAGCCGAGTTCCCTCTCGAATATCAAGAAGGTGAGCTTCAGTTAACGGTGAGCAGGGTTCCCTCTTGTATATCAAGAAGGCGAGCTTCAGTTAACGGTGAACTTTGTTCCCTCACGTGTGTCGAGAAGGGTAATTCCCTTTGAGAGCAGCTCGTCACGGATAGCGTCTGCCTCGGCGAAGTTTTTCGCCTTCTTTGCAGCGCGGCGAGCCTCGATTTTCTCGTTTATATATGCGAGAAGCTCGGGGTCAACTCCTGCGTTCTCCTCTGCGCTCTCGCAATTTTTCTCCGCGTTAAGCTTTTCCGCAGCGGAGATAAGTCCAAGGTCAAGGACCGACTCGAAGTCGCGGATAAGGGCGAGCTTGGTCGTATCGTCGGTATTGAGCTTAAATACGTCATAAAGGGCAGTAAGTGCAAGAGAGGTATTAAGGTCGTTATCAAGGGCGTCGGTGAATTTCTTCTTCCCTGCCGTGAAGGCGGCAGAGTCTACCTTTCCGTCCTCGTTCGCCTTAAGAGCCGCAATACGGGCAACGAGCTTGGAGTATGCGGTCTTGGCGTTATCCAGGTTCTCCCAGGAGAATACCAAATTTTTCCTATAATGGGATTGCATACAGAAGAAGCGGTAAACAAGGGGGTCATAGCCGCGCTCCTCCAGGAGGGAGACGGTAAGGAACTCGCCCTTGGACTGAGACATTTTGCCGCTGTTTGTATGAAGGTGAGGAACGTGGAACCAATACTTGCACCACTCGTGGCCGTAGGTCGCCTCGCTCTGGGCTATCTCGTTTGTGTGATGGGG
>JAFUPM010000099.1 GCA_017481225.1 Clostridia bacterium | reverse complement strand
GGAAGGACAGGACGTTCTTCTCTTCATAGACAACATCTACAGATTTACCCAGGCGGGAAGTGAGGTTTCGGCTCTTCTCGTACGTATGCCCTCCGCCGTTGGTTACCAGCCTACCCTTGCGACCGAGATGGGCGCGCTTCAGGAGCGAATCACCTCGACCAAGAAGGGCTCTATCACCTCGGTTCAGGCTGTCTACGTTCCTGCGGACGACCTTACCGACCCTGCTCCCGCTACCACCTTTGCGCACCTTGACGCGACAACGGTTCTTTCGAGAAGCATCGCATCTCTCGGTATCTACCCCGCAGTTGACCCCCTTGACTCCACCTCGAGAATTCTCTCCCCCGACGTTGTGGGAATTGAGCATTACGAGGTAGCGCGTGACGTTCAGAAAATTCTCCAGAGATATAAGGAGCTTCAGGATATCATAGCTATTATGGGTATGGAGGAGCTTTCCGAGGAGGATAAGCTTATTGTCGGACGCGCAAGAAAAATTCAGCGCTTCCTCTCCCAGCCCTTCTCTGTTGCTGAGCAGTTCACGGGTATGGAGGGTCGCTACGTTCCCCTTAAGGAAACCGTGCGCGGCTTCCGCGAAATTCTCGACGGTAAGCACGACAACCTTCCCGAGTCCGCCTTCCTCTTCGTCGGTACTATCGACGAGGCTGTAGAGAAGGCAAAGAAAATCCAGGGCTAATCCTCTGACGAAAGGAATAAGTAAATGAGATCCTTTCATATCGAAATAGTCACCCCCGACGGACTTGCCTACTCGGGCGAGATAGAGAGTATTCTCCTTCGCACCACAGAGGGCGACGTGGAGATACTTGCAGGCCACGCAGATTATATGGCTGCTCTCGGCATCGGCAGAGTCCGTATGCTTATAGGCGCAGAAACGAAGCTTGCGTCCTCTCAGGGCGGCTTTATCTCCGTTAAGGGCGGCAGGGTGAAAATGGTTGCCACCACCTTTGAGTTCCGTGACGATATTGACCTTGAGCGCGCCAAGGCGGCAAAGGAGAACGCCGAAGCGGCTCTCAAAGATGCTAAAACCAAAAGCGAGATTTCCCTCGCCGAGGCAAAGCTCAAAAGAGCCCTCAACAGAATAAGCGTTGCAGAATACAAATAACTATGCAAAACCGTACCGTGAATTTTAAGCTTTCCGCTTGATTTTTCGGTTGTTTTGTAAACAAATATTAACATATTTTAGTTTTTAAAGCTCGCCTCGGTATTTTTTCTGAGGTGAGCTTTTTGGTTTTTATCTTTGAATATTACCGAGTAACGCATCATTTTTTCTTAACAAACTAAAAATAAAGATTTGAACGGGAATACGAAAGAACCTAAAAATATAGATTTGAACGGGAATACGAAAGCTTGTACATTTCTACTGCTATTTTGCTTTTTTGTTGACTTTTCCCTAATCTGTTGGTATAATTTAGATATAAAGTCTAAAAGGAGCTTATTATGAAGCGTTTTACGGCATTACTATTAACTTTAATAATGTTTAGCTGCTCTCTGGTTACGCTTGTATCCTGCAAAGACACGGGAGGCGCAGGAAGCGGTGACAACGGCAACAGTGCAAACGGTGGCGGCTCCGGCGGTGACGAGGTCGGCAATGGCAATGATGGAGACGGCTCCGACAGCGCCGAGGGCGATGGCAACGATAACAACCACGTATGTGAGGTCCCCGAGCTTACCCTCGGAGATAACGGAAACTGGTTCCTCGGAGGAGAGGATACAGGTATAAGCTGCAAGCTGGATATTACCGACACCTCTGCCGAAATTATCGAAAGCGTTGGCGTCAATTACTGCAAGGTGACTATTACCTTCTCCGACGGCAGTCAGAAAAACGTTGTGGTTGAGCTACCGAAGGACGACTCAAGCTTCAAGCCTACGGCTATTATTACCAACGGCTACGGCGGCGCAAACGGCATAATTTGCCTTATGACCGACAACGATTCGGGAAAATTTGAAACTCTGTATCTTTTAGACGAGCTTTACCAAAAGTACGGACTTGTGGCAGGGCTCGGTACGGTTACAAAAAATCTTTACACGAACTCCACCTACACCGTTCCGATAGCTGACAAGGTTGCCGAAACCCAAAGCTTTCTCGACACGGGTCGCTGGCAAATCATCTGCCACTCCATGACTCATAAAACCTACGGCTCAGGCACGGGTGCAGATTTCGTTATAGACGAGGACAGACTCTACGAGGAAATAGTCACCTCCGCTGCCCTTCTGCGACAGCTTTTCCCCGATGAGAGAGTGCTTACCTACGCTATGACAGGCACGCAGAGCGCAATCGGCTCCTCTACCGACGAATATAACTTCAGAGAGGCTGAGCGCAAACTTATTGCCGAGTATTACATAGGCGGAAGATTCAGCTACGTAGGTCCTCAGTCCTTTGATGAGCTGGAGTGGAACAATCTTCCATACGGTCTGTTATCCACGAGAAATCTTCCCACGCTCCTTTCCAATATTGACAAGGCGGCAACCGAGGGCAAATACTATATGGTCTATAACCATTACGTTATTGAAGACGAGCTTATAGACACGGTGAGCCAATCCTCTTGGACAACGCTTTCGACGGCAGAGGCGCTTTGCGAGAGAGTTGCGAAGTACGTCGCGGACGGCTCACTCTGGTGCGCTCACTTCGAGGATGCGGTTATGTATATGAGGGAACGGCAGACGGCTTCGGTCCTTGCCACCTACGATAACGGCGTTATAAGAGTGCTCCTCACCGACAAAATGGACGACGAGATATACAACCACAAGCTTACGGTGAAAATTACCGTTCCCGATAGCTTCGCGGCAGTAAAGATTATTCAAGGCGACGAGGTAAGCTATGCCGAGGTTATAAGTGACGGCGGCACAAGCTACGTCCTCGCGAACCTTCTGCCCGACGGCGGTATTGCAACCCTCGAGCCTATCTCGCCCGAGGATATACCCACAAATCCCGACACGGGCGAGGGCGGCACTTCCGACCCAAGCAACCCGGGCGGAAGCAACCCGACTAACCCCGATAATCCCGACACGGGCGAGGGCGACACCTCCGACCCAAGCAACCCGGGCGGAAGCAACCCGACCAACCCCGATAATCCCGACACGGGCGAAGGCGGCACCTCCGACCCAAGCAACCCGGGCGGAAACAACCCGACAAACCCCGATAATCCCGACACGGGCGAGGGCGACACCTCCGACCCAAGCAATCCGGGCGGAAGCAACCCGACTAACCCCGATAATCCCGACACAGGCGAGGGCGGCACTTCCAACCCAAGCAATCCCGACACGGGAATATATACGTTTGACACTCTGGACGGACTGCTCGGAACTCTTATATCATTCGACAACCAGGGCAACGCTGCCTCGGGTATCGCGGTAGTAGAGGACGGAGACGAAAAGGTTCTCGCCTTTTCTAAGACGGAAGGCTCGAATAATCCAATAATCGATTTAAAGGCGGCCGAGAAGGAGTCGGCAACGACCTTCACCGTAGAGATGGACGTGAAGCTTGAGAGAACGTCCCAGGCAGGCGAGTTTTACTTTACTCTCTCGAACTCCGATTCCAAAAGCTACGCCTACCGCTTTTATATCAGCATTGCAAGCAGCGGCGCACTTACCTTAACCGATTACAACAACTGCTCCGGTGACAGTAATGTCAAAACGTCTGCTTCTATGGGCAAAAAGACGGGGGAATGGTTCAGGCTGAAAGTAGAATTTATTGAGGGTGAGCGCGAAAGCGTAAAAATTATAACCTCGGTTGACGGAAACGTAATTTTAGAGTCATCAAACTATTATACCGTATCGGGTGAGCTGCTCACGGCAGAGGATATCTGTAAGCTGCGCATAAATCCCTCCGCAAAGCTCACGGGAACTGTGTATATAGATGACCTTTCAATCGGCTAAACTTGCGCTAAATGCAAATAAAACTTCCCAAAAGGCGGCAAAAAGCACGGCTCATTAGCGTAGTGCCCTTAAGGACACTACGCAACGAAATAAATCCCTTTCGGGATTTGTGAAATGCACTTTGTGCGTGAAATTCGCCTTTGGCGAGTGAAATGCCTGCGGGCGTGAGGGGATTTATTTCATTTCACATCGAGCGTAGCGAGATATTTCACAATGCG
>JAFUPM010000098.1 GCA_017481225.1 Clostridia bacterium | reverse complement strand
TCCTGGAAGGGGAGCGCGGGAGAGCCGTCGGCAAGACCGTAGCTACCGCCTGAAAGCTTGATGGCACGGCAGATGAACATACCCTGAAGGGCGCTCTGCTTGTATCTCATAGCAAGCTTATACATTCCGTCCTCGTTGACGCTGAACTTGTAAGCCGCCCACTGTCCTACTGCGCTGTAGCCCGTCTCGCCTATAACGTTGAAGATCTGAGCCTTGTAGGAGATAGGAGAGGTTACGGCAGAGGTGTTATCGTTGCTCGCGATAACGGACGCGTCGGATACGAGATAGGGGAACTCCGCCTCAATACGAACGGACTCGCCCGATGCATTCGACTTATCTCTGTGACTGTTGCTGTACTCCTCATAGGTGGGAACGGTGGTCGTTGAAGCCGCGCCGTTGGAGGGAACGAAATCAATGGACTTAATGATAACGGGCTCGCGCTCTGCCTCGAGGGTGAGAGTGTGAGTCGTGCCACCGCTGAGATAAAACTCGAAGTAGCCCTCGTGATAACCCGACTCGTCGTGGCAGATGTAGGTACTCCACTCGGAAGCCTCGCTGGCTATGGGGGACATAGAGTTGCCGTTGATATCCTGGCTAATCTTATAGGTGGTTACAGTCTGCATAAGCTGACCGTTTGCGTCCTTATAAACCTTGGTCTCGTACTTGTAGTAACCGTTCTTGTCGTTTTCCTCAAGGGAATATTTGGTTACGTTCTCGTATCTTGCGGTGGTTCCGACCACTGCACCCTCGGGTGCGGGTGTAGGCTCGCTGACGGTGCAGTTGCTGTAGGTCCAATACTTATCGAAGGTAATGCTGTTAACCTCCGAGAAGGGTACCTTGCCGTCAATAAGGAGCTTCTTCTGGATAGCGCTGACACTGCTCTCTGAGGTTTTGCAGTTGTAATACTCTATCTGCAGAGTGTAGAAGCCGCCCTTGCCTGCGGGAACGTTAAAGGTCCAGGACGCGCTGGAAGCCTTTCCGCCGTTGTCAATTGTAGAAAGGTAAACGGTTTTGTTAGCGTTATCACCGAAGGTTGCCCAATCGGTCGCATACTTTTCGCCGTTAGCAAGAGCAGCTAAGTACTCATCGCTGTTCTCGGTATGCACCGCGTCACCGTCATTACCGTCCTCGATAAGGTCGCCGCCCTCGCTTTTACCGCGTACGTTGATGTGAATAATATCCAAATCCGCGGGGTTCGCAGAGCCTGCGTAAATGGAAATGTACTCCTTGTAAGTAGCGGTACCAACAAGAGCCTTCATCTCCTCGAGGGTAGATGACGTACTCTCATCCCCTTTATACTTCGTGCCGCTTGCCGCACCTGCGGAAATGACGAAGCAGGAGAGGATGAATGTAACAGAAAGGATTAAACACAGAACTTTCTGAAACATCGTTCTTTTCATTTGCTGAATTCCTCCAAATCTCTTTCATCTGATTTGCCAATTTTGTGCGCGAGTTAGTCGCGCTTAATTTGCACGCCAAAATTATAACATAAATATAAAAGGTTGTCAATACCCCCATTTTATGGGTAATGTCCGAATTTGTAGCATTTTCCAGGTAAAAAATGGTATTGGATTTTCGTAAGGTAAACAATTGTTTACACGCGTGGTTTTTGAAAAACGGATTTTCGGCAAAAAGGTAAATGTGTTTTACTTTTTAGCCTCTTTTTTGCCAATACATTTACACATTTTTGAGTAAATAGTAAATTATATTTACTTAAAAACGGCATTTTTTAAGCTTTTTGAGGGTAGAAAGCGGTTTTTTTGCTTTTGTTAAAATTGCACAAAAAATGAACGTTTTTTTCTACGTCGTAAAAAATCAAGAAAGACTGTATCAAAGCCCCGCAAAGGCTAAAATACAGTCTTGAGCTGCTCCTCGTGGCTCCGAAAAGGTCGCAAACGGGGAGCATAAATATATTATAATAGGAAGAAAAAACGGCACGGCAACGCGCCTCGGAAAACAAAATAAAGCATGTGTTGACCCGACGGTTGCGTAACCTACGGGATAGCCGTAAATGCAAATTTTGAGCGCGGCTCAGCGGTCTATTATGTGCCAAAACCAGAGTGTCGCGGCTGTATAGAACCGTAGCGGTGAGCGAAAGCCCCGGGCGCGGCTCAGCGGTCTATTATGCCACCGAAGACTATTGTGTCGCCGCTGTATAGAACCGCGGACTGACCCGGCGCAGCCTTGACCTCCTTATCAAAGTTAAGGGTTGCGCTGTCGCCGTGAAGCTCGGCTATACAGTCCATAAGAGGGGCTGTGTACCTGAGCTTTGCCTTAAGGTGAACTCTCGTGCCGTCAGCGGGACGGCTCAATCCCGAATATACTACTCCTGAGATGCCGACCTCGCATTTGCCCGTGAGTGTCGGAGAAAGAGTAACGGTGTTCTTTATGGGGTCGATTTCGGTAACGAAGGCGCGCTCGCCGAGAGATATGCCTAAGCCCTTTCTCTGCCCAACCGTGTAGCGGATAATGCCTTTATGCCGTCCGAGAACCCTGCCGTCGGTGTCGATAAAATCGCCTTCGGGGCACCTCCCCGCCTTCATTTCTATATAATCGGCGTAATTTCCGTCGGGAAGGAAGCAAATTTCCTGGCTGTCCTTTTTATTTGCGGCGGAAATTCCCTGCTCTGCCGCATATACGCGAACCTCTTCCTTTGTAAAATCGCCAAGAGGAAACAGAAGTCGGGATAATAC
>JAFUPM010000097.1 GCA_017481225.1 Clostridia bacterium | reverse complement strand
GCGAGTCGCATATAAGGGTGTAGTTATTGGGTGCGCCCTCGCGTACAAGATGCTCTCTTGTAGAGGCTAAGGCTTCGCTTTGTATATCGAAGGCGTAAACTCTGCCGCCTTCTCCGACGGTTTTAGAGAGGAAAAGCGTGTCGTTTCCGTTGCCCATTGTGAAATCGACGGCAACCTCTCCCTCCTTCAAATGCTCAAGTATAAAATGCTTATGAAGTCCTGTTAAGTCAACCACGGCTTGTCCTTTCTTTGCGGGTGGTGTAGCTTTAGTTAATCCGATTTAAGTTTGGAGTGTTATTCCGATTTTGAGTTTGTAGTGTTAGTTAAACTGTTTTTAGTTTAAGGTGCGGGAAAATTTGAGTTACCGTAGGGTAGCTTTGATAATACCGCGCGACATAATTTACTCACAGCGCATACGGGCAAGGGCTTCGTCATCGGCTTCCTTTACGTAGGCTGTGTAGTTGGTTTTATAGGTTACAAAGCCCGGTTTTGAGCCTTGGGGCTTCTTCAAATTCTTGACACGGGTATAGTCTACGGCTATATTATCCCCCGACGCCTTGGAGTATCTGGCGGCAACGGAGGCAGCCTCGGTATAGTCGGAGTCACCGGGTTCCCTACCCTCGGTGACGAGTATTACGTGTGAGCCGGGGATACCCTTGGTGTGAAACCAGATATCTCCCTTATCGGCTGTCTTGTGAGAGAGAAGGTCGTTTTGGGTATTATTCCTTCCGACCAGAAGGGTGAAGCCTCCCGAGGTCACAAGGCGGATAGGGGTAGCCTTCAGCTTTTTCGGCGGTGTGTAGCCGCGAAGCTTTGACGCGTAGCCCGACCTGAATAGCTCGTCCCTTAATTCTATTATATCTTCCTCGCGCTCAGCGCGCTCGAGGAAGGAGCGAACGCTCTCTAAATATTCAAGCTCTCTTTCCCAGATTTCAATTTGCTCCCTTAAGACAACCTTTGCTGTTTTGCATTTGTTGTAGAGCTTATAGAGCTTTTGGGCATTCTGCGCGGGAGACAGCCTTTTATCTAACAAAATCGTGACACGGGGGCAGCCTTCCGTGTAATAATCGTCACATTCAAAGCTCTCCATTCCTCGCGTCAAGCGGTAGAGATTAGCCGTGATAAGGTCGGCGTGGCGTTTGTATTCCTCGCCCTTCTCGCTATCAATGAGCGACTGCCTTTGGGCTGCAATCTTTCGCTCCGTTCGCGCGGTGGCTGTGTTCAAAAGCTGCGTTATATCCTTGGAGCGCTGGTGGACGTGCTCAAGTCTGTCGCGCTCGGCAAAGTACAGGTCGAAAAGCTCCGAAAAGCTATTAAAGGTGCGCGTAGTAACGCTGTCCCCAAGATAGGTGATATCCATATAGGAATAGTCAACGGGCTTGCCTTCTCTGTCAAAGGCAACGGTTGGGGTGTAGCGACCCTCGATAAGCAATTTCTGCCATTCCGAAAAGACGGTGTAGAACCTGCCGCGGTCTATCATTTCAAGGGGAACGTCAACGCCGCCCGTAGCTCGTGAGACAAGCTCGTGGGCAACCTGGGTGGATATACCCGACCAGGTTGAGGTTATAAATTTTTCGCCCGAGCGTTCGGGAGAGAAGGCTTCGAGGTGGGAGATAAACTCCGAGCTTTCGACAAGGGCAAGGGGGGATAGCTTCTTCGCCATAGCGGGGGTCTGATATTTCAGCCCCGGAAGCACCTGCCTTACGGTGCTTGAAGCAAAGTCTATCACCTTAAGGGCGGTTATAATTTTGTCCTCACCGTCGAGTATTACGAGGTTTGCGTACTTTCCCATTATTTCGCAGATGATTTTGCGCTCTGTGGGGAAGCCCATTTCGTCATAGCAGGCGACCTTAAAGGCTGCTATTCGGTCAAAGCCCGGTTGCTCTACGGAGACAATCTTTGCTCCCAAAAAAAGCTTACGCAAAAGCATACAGAACATCGGGGGAGCCTTGGGGTTCTCCTTCTGTCTATCCGAGAGCTGAAGCCTCGGCGCGTTGGGTCCGACGTTAAAAACAAGCCTGCGCGACGCCTTACCGTAGTGGATAACCAAATCTATTTCGTCGTTTCTCGGCTGAAGAACCTTCTCGATTTTTCCCTCGGGGAATTCGCGGGAGTATTCTTCCAGCACCGCGTGCATCATACAAGCATCAAAAGCCATATTAATTTCCTCCCGCATTCAAAGTTTGGATTACCATAATATTTTAGCACACTTTGGGCGCGTAGTCAAGGAAAATAAAGTAAATAAAATATTAAAGAGTCAGCACTTCATTGAGCTTTGTTGTAGGGCTGCAAGGTTTATTAAAGGGTTACGAGCTTCATTGAAGAGTTACGAGCTTTATTAAAGAGTTGTGAGCTTTATTAAAGAGTCACGCGCTACGCTCTTACAAAGCGCTTGCTTAAACCGAGGTAAGGGTGCAGCCCACATCAGCGCAGGAAAGATAGACGAGGTCGTAAAGCCTATCGGCAAAAACGCGTGAGCCGTTTACTGTAATATGAAGCCTTCCTCTATACCCATCGGCAAAAAGCTCTCGCTCTGCCGCCGAGGCAAGGTAAAGTATCAGCTCGTCGATATCAAAGAGGGGCGAGTAGGCAATGAGTTGTGCGCCGTCGAGGGTATGAGAGTATGCCGCCACAGCAGCTAAGCCGAGGTCCTCTTCCCTGCCCGAAAGCTGCTTTAATGCATCTATGGAAAAGGTGTCGGTATTGTGGCACTTTATGAGCTTAAGCTTGCCTATATCGCTGTCATACACTTGGGTTTTCACCTCGACGTTTTGTGCTATTTCAAGTCTATTTGAAAAAAGTTGTTTACATTTAGGTGCTTTTATACAAGGATTGTTGCTTTTATCTTTAAAAAATACCGTTATATTTCCGAGAGGACATTCAACGTCGATTTCATCAAGTGGCAAGCCTCTTCCGAGGCGCAGGAATACTGCCGACGAGATAGCTGCGCGAAGGCACTTGCCCGAGTTTATATTTCCTTCGTCCTCAGCCAAAAGCGCCTTCAAGTCCGCGCCCAGAGACGGCAAAGCAAAAACCGTCGTTTTAGGCAGCGAAGGCGGCAAATTGTCCCCATCGGGCAGCGAAGGCAGAAAATTGTCCCCATCGGGCAGCGAAGGCGGCAAATTATCCCCATCGGGCAGCGAAGGCGGCAAATTATCCCCATCGAACAGCCTCGGCATAACAGACGTAGGAATAACGTACACCTCCGAGCCAAAAAGTCGGATTACCCCACAAGTCATATAAATAACCTCGCAAAAATTAAATAACAGGCACGTCGGTGCCTGTTATTATACTATGCTCATTTTTCACGAGTGCTTCTTCTGCCCGGGGGCTATAGTTCAAGGGGATTAGCGGTAAATACGTAAGGCTGTCGCCAAGAGGAAAGTCAGGACGAACGGTTACGTAAGTTGCCTTTTTTGAAAAATTTAAATTCTCCGAGTTTTGGAAGAAACGAAAAGTTCAAATTAAAGATAGCGAGCTAAAAAATTTTGAAGCTTTGGAGCTATCCAATCAGCGAGGTCGCGTTAACCGTTAAACGTCTCCTTTGCCGACCTGATAAGCGCGGCTCTTTCGTTCTTAAGTCTGCCTTCTATAACGGCTCTTAGGAGAGCGCGCATTTCCTTGCCTATTTCAGAGCCGCGGTAGCCTATGGCTATAAGGTCGTTGCCGTTAAGGTCCAGGTCCTCCGTTCTGTATGGGGCGCGAGTCCTGATAAGCTCCTCGAAAATATCAAAAGACTTGTCCTCTCTTATTCCAACGAGCCGTTCCGTCTCCAAGGTCAGCCTCACGGCATCTATACCGAAATCAGCCATAAGCAAATTTATGCCTTCACGGGTACCCGTGTCGAATTTTCCTATGCAGGTAAGGGCTAAAGTACCGAGGTCGCGAGTACGGGCGTCGGTGCGAAGCCGTGTCATAGCCGCCTTGTAGGACGGTGCCGCGCTGTCGCCTAAGGTAAGGTAAAAGAGGGAGAGATGTCGCGCGGGTGTCGGCGCTTTGCCGAAGCGCTCGAAGTCGGGCAGCTTTATTCCTGTAAGCTCGGGCAGGAAAACGGAAATTATTTCTTCGCTTTCCTCAAGCACGCGATAAGCATCCCTGCCGCCCATAAGCTTAAACCATTCCGTGCTTATCCTCTCTGAAGAAACGTTCAATAGCAGATGACCAAGCTTCTTTGCGGCGAGGTAGGTTTCATATTCCAAATAAAAGCCCAGAGTTGAGGAAAAGCGAATAGCGCGAAGGATACGGAGCGCGTCCTCGGTGAACCTTTTTTCGGGGTCGCCCACAGCGCATATTACGCCACTTGCAATATCCGCCTCACCGCCGAAGGGGTCGGTAATACCCTCGGTGGGGTTGTAGGCAATTGCATTCATAGTAAAGTCGCGGCGGGCAAGGTCCTCCTCGAGCCTTGAGGTAAAGCTGACGCTCTCGGGGTGGCGAGAGTCCTTATATTCACCGTCTACGCGATAGGTGGTAATCTCGTAATTTTCGCCATTCAGCACTACCGTAACCGTTCCGTGCTTGATGCCCGTATCGACGGTGCGCAAATCCGAGAATATTTCCTTGATTTTCTCGGGGAGGGCGTTGGTTGTTATATCGTAATCGTGGGGCACGTTGCCAAGGAGAAAATCGCGCACGGGTCCGCCGACAACGTGGGCGCTGTAACCGCAGTCGCTTATTCTCGTCAAAATATGCAGCACGTCCTCGGGCAAATTAAAGCTATGCAACCCAGAGTCTCCTTTCGCGTTTTTATATATTCTAACATAAATCTTCGGGAATTTCAATTACCTTTTTACTTTAGGCTTGAAAAAGCTTATATTTTATGGTAGAATTGTTTGCATATGAAAAATGAGGTTTTAGTAAAGGATTTTCTATGAAGGATAATTTACTTTCCGAGCTTTCGGGTATATACGGCAGAGTGCCTGCTCCACCCGAGCATCTTGACGTAAGGACGAATTGGTCGGACTGCAGCTTTGCTGGAGGCGCGGCGACGCTTACAAGCTATACTCTCATGTGTCTTGAGGGCGCTGGAGCTTACAGCTTCCCTGCTCTTGGAGCGTTCCTCTCCTCCGAAGGGTCACACCCCGTGATTATTCACCTGGATTATGAGCTTGTATTGCCGTCTAGGTACACCCCGTGTGAAGAAATTCTCGATTTGGGCTACTCCGTATTGCAGCTTTCAAGGGACGGCTTGTTGCCCTGTGGACGTCAAAATTACAATGGAACCAGGAAGATAAAGCAGGCGCGCGGAGCTATGCGCCCGGGGAGCCTTGCGCTCTATGCATACGGGATTATGCGCGCCGTTGATATGCTGTATAAAACGGAGCACGTTGACAGGGATAGAATTTACGTCATAGGTCAAGGGGAGCTTGGGGAGGCGGCTCTGCTTGCGGCGGCACTTGATGGAAGAATTCGCGGTGTTAGCGTGTCGGGGCTTTCGGGGATTTCTTCAAGCGAGTCGGGGCTTTGGTGCCGCGGTTATCTCGGTAATGAGGACGAGTGCGAAAGAATTGCAAGATTATCCAAATTTATTGCACCTCGCAGAGCCCTTGTATGCTTCTCCGAGGGAGACGTGCCATTCGGTGAGGTGGGCGCACTTGCGGATATAGAAGGGCTGACGATATATCACCGCAAGGGTGGCTCTTACCTTAGCCGCTACGAGTGGCAGCTTACCTGCCGTGAAATGGCAAAATCGGGTAAAAGGGCGGTACCGTGTTGAGTTTTTCACGGTTTTATTAACTAAGATTTGGCAAAGCACACAAGAGTACTTTACGTCAGAACCTTCTTGCGTAGCCGCACCTTCTGCAGAGGGGCTCGGTGACCTTACGTGTCGCAAATCCGCACCGCATAGCCTCAGCTCTCGGGGAGCTAAGTATACCGTCTATGGGGGTCTCAAATATATTGCCGAGAGTTATTACTCCGTCGCTATCGAGGCAGCAGGGGATAACGCTTCCGTCGGAGAGTATTCCAAAGTGGTCGGAGAGTCCGTAGCAAAATACGCCCGCGTCTCCTTCGGGAAGGTTAATATCGGGCCACTCAAATCTCTCTCCGTACTCAAGGTGCAATTTATGCCTTATTCTTGCGCCTCTGGTACCCCATAGCCACTCTCCGTCAAGCTCTCTTTTGAATATCTCGAGAGCTTTGTCGTTCCTCTCCTCGTCAACGCCCTTATTCCAAAGCCTCAAAACCGTAAGGACTCCCGACTCGGAGGCGGCAAGGGTAAATTCAGCAAGAGAGGTAAGGTAGGCTATATGCTCCTCTTCCCCTCCCGACTCGAAGCTGTGGACGGAGAGGTTCACCTTGTAAACGCCCGACCCGATAAGCTCCTCCCCCCGTCTTTTTAGGAGTGTTCCGTTGGTGGTAACGGCGCACTTGAAGCCAAGGGAGGTGGCGTAGCGAATAAACTCGGGCAAAAGAGGATGTGTCAACGGCTCTCCCATAACGTGAAAATAGACGTAGTCGGTAAGGTGGCGAATGGATTTGCATACGTATGCAAACTCTTCCATAGTCATACTTTTTGGCTTCCTTGAGGTGCCGTGGCAGAAGCTGCAGGACATATTGCAAAGATTGGTTATTTCTACGTAAACTCTTGAATAGGGCTTTTTCGTCACGGGACTCCCTCCTCTCTTTTGTTGCTTGATATGGAACCGACGGATATATTGTAGCACATTTCAAGAAAAAAGTAAAGGAACACTTGACAAAGGCGAAAAAAAGAATTAAAATCTACTAAAAAGGAGCGAGATATTTATGCATATTAGGAAAGCTACTGCCGCTGACGTTTGGGCGGCAGGCGAAATATACGTAGAAGCGAGAAAATTTATGAGAGAGTCGGGCAACCCAGACCAATGGAGGGACGGTCACCCTAACTCCTCCGACGTTGCGGAGGGCGTAAACAGCGGGGTCAGCTACGTGTGCGTTGACGGTGAGGAGGTCGTCGGAACCTTCTATTTCCGCGTCGGCGAGGACCAGGCCTACCGCGAAATATTCGAGGGTGAATGGCTCTCGGGCGGAGAGTACGCCGCCATACACAGAATAGCCGTTAAGCACCGCGGCAAGGGTATTGCGCAGTTTATCTTCGAGGAGTGCTTCCGTATGTTCCCGAACATAAAAATTGATACCCATAGGGACAATCTGCCGATGCAACGCACGCTCGCAAAATGCGGCTTTAAGTACTGCGGAATTATTCATCTCGGGTGTGGTGAGGAGAGGCTTGCCTACCAGAAAATAAAATAGCAAGACGGAATAATAGAGCCAAAAAAGTACCGAAAACGGGCGTGTTTTCGGTACTTTTTCTTTGATTATTCGTGTTTTTCCGTCATTTTCGACGGCGTATCGACCATAGGTAGGCACCCTAAGTGAAGGGTTGGATTACCTTTTGGACAATCGGCAAAAACTACAGGGTGACTTACCCGTCCGTCAGGCGGTGGTGCCGTGAAAAATCTGCCTTTCGGGTGGTTGGCTGAGCCGTTGGAAGTCTGCCTTTCGGGTGGTTGGCTGAGCCGCGGGAAGGGTTGCCTTTCGGGTGTTAGCTGCGCCGCGGGAAGGGTTGCCTTTCGGGTGTTGGCTGAGCCGTTGGAAGTCTGCCTTCGTTGGCACTCGGAAAGCTGACGGGGATTGCTTTAGAAATTATACGCGTTCTCTATTGCTTCGATGATAGCGCGGCTGTATTCACCGTCGGGTATCTCGGAGGGCTCGCCCTTTATATATTTGCAAAACTCGCCTATCTCAAGCTCAAAGGCGTCGGCGCCGCTTTCGGGCGTAATCTTTGTCCATTCGCGCTCGCCCTCTTTCTTTATCTCTATGGAGGAGGTGCCGTTAAGTCTGATAGCTCCGCCCGTGAAATAGTAGTATACGTCGTAGACTACGGTGCTGTAGCCAGAGAAGGTAACGGAGGCGGAAACGCCGTTGTCGAGTTTCGCGAGAATCTGCGCGTGTCCCTCTACGTCGCGGTCATTAAGGTAATTTGCGCAATTTGCATATACCGTAGCTGAGCTTGCGCCCGTGGTATAGAAGAGTCTGTCAAAGGCGTGGGCGCCGTAGTTCATAACGATACCGCCGCCTGCCATCTTCTTGGTGGTAAACCAGGAAGGTCTTGAGGGAAGGAAATAATTAATGCTTCTCTGCTCGGTATACATACAGAGCTTACCAAGCTCGCCGCTGTCAATAATCCTTTTCGCCTCTCTGTTTACGCTGAAGAAGCGTTGAACGTGGGCTATTGCCAGCTTTTTGCCGCTTTTCTCTGCCGCAGCCATCATAGCGTCACACTCAAGGGCGGTGTTAGCCATAGGCTTCTCAACGAGGACGTTAATTCCGCTTTCGAGGAAGAATACGGACGCGGGAAGGTGAAGTCCGTGAGGAAGGTTAAGTATAACCGCATCAATCTCAACCGAGCCGGGGATATCCTTGTAGTTAAGGAAATAGGGAACGTTAAGCTTCTCGGAAAGCTCCTTGACCTTTGGCTCGTTGAGGTCGCAAAGAGCTACAAGCTCGCACTCGGGGAGCTTCTCAAGGGCGTTTATGTGCTGGGAGGCAATTGCACCGGTGCCTACTATCGCAAATCTAATCATAATTATTATCCTTTCGTATGACGGTATAGAACCGTTTGGTTACATTATACAACCTTTTTTCGCCGATGTCAAGCCGAATATAAAATTTCGACAGACTATTGACAAAAGTGGGATTATATGCTAAAATAAAAATAATTTTATTATAAGGTGAGGATAAATGAGGCTTAAACAGACCGAGAGATCCGAGCTGACGAAGGAGCGAATCCTCGTCGCAGCGGAGGAGGAATTCTCCGAAAAAGGGTTCTACGGCGCGAGAGTTGATGCCATAGCCGCGGCTTCGGGTATCAACAAGCGAATGATCTACGCTCACTTTGAAAGCAAGGAAAAGCTGTACACCAAGGTGCTGCTGAGAGTGTACGAGCGACTTGCCGAATGTGAGAAGCAGTTTATGATCGACGGACTCGACCCCTTGGAATCTATCAGAAACATTATACACATCTCCTTCGGATATCTTAAGAACAATCCCAACTTCGTCAGAATGCTGATGTGGGAGAACCTTAACAGAGGAATGTCGATACCCGACGGCGAGCTTGCAAGGCTTAAGGCGCCGAGTATGGAATATATAAGGCGGCAGCTTGTTCGCGGCAAGGAGCTTGGAATCTTCAGAGCAGATATCGACGTATATCACGTGTCGGTATCCCTTATGAATTTCTGCTTCGCTCACTTCTCTAACCAACACACCATGGCTTCAATTCTCGGGCGAGATATTACCAGCACCGAGGAAGTACATTCAAGGGCAGAATTTATTACCGATATAATTTTCAAGTACCTTACGTAAGGTACTTGATTTTGAGGCTCAAATAACCAAACGGTTACTTTTATATGATTAAATGATAGGTTAATCCTATAAGGATAGGCGTTTGACGGGGAGCTAAGAAAATATTATCGGTTCTACCCAAACCTATTTACAAGGAGGCTTTTATGACGAAGGCTGAGCTTAAGGCGCGCGTATGCGAGATAATTGACAGACGCGCAGAAGATATATACGCTATCGGTGACAAAATTCTCGCAAAGCCCGAGATGGGCTACAGAGAGTTTGAGACTGCCGCAGTAGTCAAGGAGGAGCTTGCGAAGCTGGGTATCCCCTACAAAAGCGAGCTTGCCGTAACGGGAGTTAAGGGAAATCTCAAGGGCAGAAGCTCACGCGCGAGAGTTGCCGTAATAGGCGAGCTTGATGCGGTTACCTGCTCCACTCACCCCACGGCAGACCCCGTAAGCGGTGCGGCTCACGCCTGCGGACACAATATACAGATTGCTGTTATGCTGGGCGCGGCTATGGCTCTTTCGGAGGTTTCTTCGGAGCTTGACGGCGACGTTTGCTTTTTCGCAACTCCTGCTGAGGAGTACGTAGAGATTGGCTTCCGCGAGAAGCTGTCCGAGAGAGGAGATATCAAATTTTTCGGCGGAAAGCAGGAGCTTATAAGGCTTGGCGAGTTCGACGACGTGGATATGGC
>JAFUPM010000096.1 GCA_017481225.1 Clostridia bacterium | reverse complement strand
AGTATTTGTTGAAAGGATGATTTTTATTCGAGATTCAGGCGCCTTTCGAATCTCTTCCTTTCACGATTATATTGTAAACTCAAATTGTTTCGTAATTGTTATGAAAAAATGTCATAATTGTAAATATTAGCACTCTTTCGGTGAGAGTGCTAATAAAGGCGAAGCCGAAATGAACAGCAAAATTCTTAAAACGCAAAATCGTTAGCAAAATAATGCCACATATGCTAAAAGTAAGCGACTACATAATTATTTATTCTGCTTACGTAAACCTCTTCTTACACGATTGATATGATGTTCAAAGTCACCGTTGTCAATAAGTTCAGTGAGAACGTATTGCATAAAGGTAATCGGTTATTAACCGTTTAGCCAAAGCAGGCGGCAACGCACCTTTGAGTTTTCCTTTTTCATTATGTATTTTTCGTAATATAATCAAAAATACAGTTCCGTTACTATTGACAGATGCGATGATGAAGGTGTATAATAAAATAAAAGGAGTTTTTAGTTATGAAAAAAACATTTATCCGTATATCGACATTTGCGCTTACACTTGTGCTGCTTCTCTGCTTCGTGAGCTGTGTACCTCTCGCCCCCAAGGACAAAAGCTTCAGTAAAGCAGGCTTGACCATAACTCTCACCGAGGAATTCAGTGAGCAGGAGCTGGTAACGCAGACCGCTTACTACGTTTCACAGAAGGCTATCGTCACCACACTGAAGGAGGACGGCTCCTCTATATCTGACTACACCGTCAAGCAGTACGCAGAGTTGGTTATCTCTGTAAACAACCTCGCTAACACAACAGCTACTGAGAAGGACGGCTACGCCGAGTTTACATATGAGAAGAACCTGAACGGCAAGGATTATTACTACTACGCAAGATGCTTTAAAAACGGCACCGATTTTTGGCTCGTTCAGTTCAGCTGCGAGACCAAAAACACCGAGACCCTCACCCCTTCCTTTGAGAAGTGGGCATCCAGCATTACCTTTAGCAGCTGATAAACCTATATTCTACCTGCGCCCCGACTCTCGGGGCGCGTTTTTTGTAACGCTCAAATTATTAGCTTGCGGACTTGAATTGCTTCGGCTATTATGGTATAATGAAAGGTAAGCCTCTGCACATATACTTTGTAAGCCCGAGGATAATATTCGCCTTTCCCCTCAAATCCTTATATAAAATACAATCAAAAGGAAATAAAATGAACGAAAAAGAAAGCGCTCTTTACTTAAAGGAAGAAAAAATAAACAAGCTGATGCTGAAATTCTCGATACCCTGTATTATGTCGTTGCTCGTCAGCTCGCTTTATAATATCGTGGACCAGATTTTCATTGGCAACAGCGAACTTAGCGCACTTGGAAACGCGGCGACGGGTGTGGTTTTCCCCGTCTTTATCATAGCCCAGGCGTTCGCCTGGTGCTTCGGTGACGGCTGCGCCGCCTACCTGAATATTTGCCAAGGCAGAAACGACACCGAGGGAGCCCACAGAGCCATAGGCTCAAGCATCACTCTATCCTTCCTTCTCGGCGTTCTGATGGTTATAGTTATCTTCCCCTTCAAGGTGCCGATACTCACCCTCTTCGGCGCGTCGGAGAACACTATCGGCTACTCTGTCGAGTATCTGAACGTAGTGCTTCCGATGATTCCCGTCTTTATTCTCTGCAATATGATGAACTCCTGTATTCGCGCGGACGGCTCGCCGACCTTCGCTATGGGAGCCGTGCTCCTGGGTGCTGTAATCAACATTATCCTGGACCCCGTGTTCATTTTTGCATTTAAAATGGGTATGACGGGCGCGGCACTTGCGACGGTTATCGGTCAGGCGGCAACCTTTATTATGACGGTAATTTACTTTATCCGCCCAAAGAGCTTTAAGCTCACAAAAAAGAGCTTTATACCGAGCAAAAGAGACACTCTCGCTATCGTGAAGCTGGGTATTTCCACCTTCTTTACTCAGCTTGCAATAGTCCTTGTGGCGGTGCTGTGTAACGTACAGATGGCAAAGTACGGAGCGCTCTCCAAGTACGGCGCGGATATCCCAATAGCAATTATCGGCATTGAGAGTAAAATCTTCACCCTGGTTATAAACCTGGTTGTCGGCATTGCCCTTGGCTGTCAGCCGATTATCGGCTATAATATGGGTGCCGCGAGGTATGACAGAGTGAAGGAGCTTTACCGTAAAATTATGGTATGCACTCTTATTATCGGACTTTCGGTAACACTTCTTTTCGAGCTTGCGCCCGACTTCGTTATAGGACTTTTCGGCGCACCGACCAACGTTCCGAACCCCGAAAATTATTGGGAGTTCGGCGAGAAAACCTTACGCATTTTCCTCTCGCTTATCACCATCAGCTGTATTGTGAAGATGAACTCCATTTTCTTCCAGGCGGCAGGAAAGCCCGCTAAGGCTCTCGTGGCGTCTATGGTGCGAGACGTTCTCTGCTTTATTCCATTAATTTTCATTCTTCCGGCTATATCACCGAGTGTTGAGCTTCTCCTTTTCGCCGCACCTCTGTCCGACCTTATAGCTATGATAGTAACGGCAAATCTCTCGATTTCCTTCGTGAGGTCAATTTCAAAATAATAAGAAAAACAAGACAACTCCCGACAAATGGGTGTTGTTCTTAGCGGAGAATTTGAAAACTCTACTAAGTGCGAGCATCGCATTTGTCTGGACAAATACAGAATGGGCTAAGCCCAAGCCCCAATACGCGAACCCCCTATACAAGCAGAAAGAGAGAAAAAATCGGTTATAAACCCGATTTTTTCTCTCTCTTTCTGCTTCTTAAATGAAATCGTTGCAAAGCAACGATGAAATCTTCACTTCGTTCAGGTGAAATCTTCACTTTGCTCAGATGAAATCCAAGACACGTCTTGGGCGAAATCAAATCCGTCTAACTTCAACCCTGCGAAGCAGGATTTCATCGCGAAGGCAATTTCATCCACCAACGGTGGATTTCACCCGTCGAAGACGGATTTGACTGCGTAATACTCCGCTTGGAGTATCACGCTAAATGTCAAGAGTTGTTTACATTTATAGCGGTTTTTCTGTTTTGAGCATATATTTTGAGCGCAAGATAAGGCGCAATCTTTATTGCAATTTAAACTTAAGCTTAAAGCCGTATTTCCCCGTCAGCCGAGGCGTAAAGCGAATTGAGAGGAGTCTGCTATCCCGATCGGTTTCGGCAGAGAGTGTAGAAGCCTCGTCCGTTTCAATGAGCCCTCTTAGGTCTGATACGTCGTGTGGCTCTTGGGTATCTGTGCCCGAAACCTCGCTTACGTCGCAGGTGTCGATAGAGTATCCCACGGGCAGGTGTATCACCGCCTTGTATGGGTCGTCCTTTACAAGCCTTGAGGTAAAGGCAAGCTCAAGTGTATCCTCCGACCAGCTCATATTCACAATTTCCGCTGTGCCCTGTGTAAGGTGGCGGTTGGTTGTGACGAGCTGTGGGCGCGAAAGCTTCCTTCTCACAGCTAAAACCTTCGTCGAATAGGGCGAAAGCTCCAGAATTATACTCCTTGTGAATACGCCGAGAAGCTTATCCTCAAAGTAATCCCAAACAAGATACTCTCCGTCAGCAAGGCGCAGGGTATCGGCGAGGGAAATCTGCCTTGTTCTCGGCGCATTGGTAAGGTTTGTCACCCCTGCTACGAGGTAGCCCTCGTATGGACGTGATATATTCAGCGATATAAGTCTTGTTTTGCCGTCGGAGAGCCCGTTATTGAAGTCAGCGGGGTGTACCTTCTGTACGGGCAGGGCGCGGCGAAGCAGGTCAAGCCTCTCCGCAGGAAGCTCCGAAAGCTCGTCCCCAAAGGTCAGCGGCAAGCCCAGAAGCGACACAACCGAAAGCCTCGTTTTCGCTTGCTCGTAGGTGCTGTACTCCTCACGCAAAACTACGTTATCGGGGTCGTTATATATAACAACGCCGTGGAGTGGGTAGAACTGCGCGAGCCTATCAAAGGTCTCGACAAATTTCTCCCAGGTGAAAAGGTCGGGGCCTATGCGCGACGAATCGAAAAGCCCTGCTCCCCAAAGCAAAACGGGATCGTAGGAGCCGCTGCAAGCCAGCATATACACGTCCTCACCTACAAGCTCACGCACCCTTTTCACCATACCTCTGTAGGCGGAGTAGGTGGTCAGCTCGGGCTTGTACATATTCCCGTGAAAATTCTCGTGCGCCTGTATGCAGTTGGGGAGCGTGTCAAATTTTATGGCCTTGTAGCCCCAGCTCATAACCTGCTCCACAGCCTTCGGCAGAAAGCCGTCAAGGTACTCGGGGTGAGTGATATCGTAGTAATATCTGCCACTCCAGGTGTCGTTATGAGCGAGACTTATTTCGGGATGCTCGCGTTCGTAGTCGGTAAGTGCCGCGTCGTTGGTAAAGCCTATCCACAGAGCAGGTACGAAGCCCGCCTCTTTTATCTTTTCAGCTAAGTTGCCAAGCCCCCTCGGGTACTTCTCGGGGTCGGGATTAAAGGCGTCTACTCCGTCGAACCTTTCGCGCTCATAGCGGCGGTGGCACCACTCCCAATCTACCCACACGGTGTCCGCGCCGTAGTCAAGAAGCTTATCTCTTTGAAACTCGGTATTACGAAGCACCGCCTCCTCCGACGCGTCAAACTTCAAGGCGTACCAGGTCATAAAGCCTGCGGGCGGCTTATTGTAAATACCTCTTTTCTTTAAAGGCACGAAATCTATTCCGTACTTTTCACCAAGGATATCCTTTATTATACTGTATTTCATGCGCTCCGCAATACCCTCGCTTTTGGTTTTTATGCTATATCCGTAGCAGCCCTCGTCCCAATCGTAGCAAATAGTCAGACCGACTGTGCCGTCGATAGCGAAGGCGCGGTCGCGCTCGCTGTTATAAATAGCATTATCATATCTCGAGGCGGCGGGACCTATGGCGGCGCGTATGGCGTCGGTGGGGTCGTCCTTGGTGTTCACGGCAAAGGCACTCTCTCCCTCGCCGTAGCGAATGTGCCCCTGCCCTCGGAACTCGTAATGTCCAATTTCGCGCACGACGAAGGTAATTCCCCTTGAGGTAACGGAGACCCATACCTCCGCCCCCGGCAACCCTTCTCTATCTATAAAATTCAAGGTCAGCTCGTGAGAGGTGTTCGAGAGCTTCCTTGTTATCCTAACGTCTCGGTAGTCATCAAAGCCCAAGGCTAGCCTCTCCCCCTCATATAGCCCCACAAGCCGAAGGGTGGCGGCAGCCCCCTCGCCCTCGTGTATGAAGGTGAAGGTGTGAGCTTTGACGTCGTAGCTCGCCATATATTTCCCGTAGCTTACGTATTCCTTATTGTTTTTCATATTTACTCCCAAAATTTTCGGTTTATAATTGAATTATACTACGGTGTGTGATATAATTATAGTATAAATAGCTCAGTTTATACGTAAAATCGTATCAAAAGGAGATAATATGGTTGTAAGGCACAGCCTCGCGCTTGAGGTTTTCGACGTTCGGGAGTCGGTTTTAGCCCGCGGCTTTTTGGCGAAGAACTATTCTATAGCCCTACACGACCACGACTTCTACGAGATAAATATCGTAATGTCGGGCAGCGGAACACACCTGATTGAGGGCAACAGCTTCGCCGCCGCAAGAGGTGACGTTTTCGTAATTCCGCCCGGTATTGTCCACGGATATAACTCGGCGTCAGAGGACTTTAACGTATACCACCTTATATGTAAGGTAGGCTTTTTCCACCGATTTGAAGGAGAGCTTGAGAGCTTTCGCGGCTTCAGACTTTTGTTTGAGGTAGAGCCCTATTTGAGGAGGCAAAACAAGAAGGCGGCGCTCTCGCTTACCCTCTACGAGCTATCACTCATCAGCGGTCAGCTGGAGCTTTACGAGGCTATGAGAGGTGACACAAGTGAGTGCGGCGATGCGGTGCGCGCCCTCCACGCCTTAACTCTTATAGGCTATCTCTCGGGGCTTATGGCTGACGGAGCAAGAGCCGCAGCTCTTAAGGAGGACGGGGATAAGCGCGGTATAATGCGGGCTATGGAATACGTAGGCTCAAACCTTTCGGGAAAGCTTACCGTGGATATCCTCGCATCGGTGGCGCTGATGTCGCGAGCGACCTTTATTCGGAAGTTTTCCGCCGTCTGTAACACCTCTCCCCACGAGTACGTTATTCGCGAAAGAGTTAAGGAGGCAAGGCGGCTATTATCCCTTGGCAGGGGTCGCGCCGAGTCGGCTCAGGCGGCGGGCTTTTTTGACGTCTCGCATATGGAGAGGACTCTGCGCAAATACCCCATAAGAGAGCAAGGGCGCATATAAATCAGCCTCGCACGGCAGAAGGCTCGCAAAGCCTTGCCAAAGCATCTTTAATTTTGTGACCGCCACAAGCCGAATTTAAAGCGATAAAACTAACACTTGATTTTTAAAAATCTTTATGGTAAAATAATAATAAACAAACCAATTTGGAGCCAGAAATGAAAAGAAAGATTTACATTTTAACCGTATTTATTCTTGTTTCGCTATTTGCGTTAAGCTCCTGTACTATAGGTCATATTGAGGATACAAACGGCGAAGATACCTCTCCCGTAACCCTCACCGACGAGGATATTGTGAAGAGCAAAAGTCACACCGCAACCCTCTCCTCTAAGGGGCATGCGAACTCCACCTACTACTACAATGCAAATAAGCTTTCGGGCGTTCTATCCCTCAATAAGCACAGAGTTGATGACGGTACCCTCGTCATTAATATGACCTCAACCCTCCTCTCGGGCAACGCGAGGATATGCGTGCTTCTCGACGGCGAGATAAAGGCTGAGATACCTCTCGGCGAGGGTCAGTCGGTCAGCCTATCAGGCAACGGACTTTACGAGATTAAGATTGCCGCGGAGAGCGCACAAATCACAGTCGAATATACCGTTGAATAATCCAAAACGGTTTAATTATAGCTTAACTCAAGTGTGATTTTAATTAAACCTCCCTAAAAAAGCCAAAGGCGCGCCACGACTTTATAAAAAGAAAACGGGGTTTTCCGAAATGGATTACCCCGTTAATTGTTTTTTTGGTTATTTGCCGTTTGAATTTGACTGTTTCTCGCCGAAGCGTATAGCGTAAAGGTCGCAATCAAAAAGCCTCACCTCTAGTATTACTTCCCTGCCCGAGAGGCTCTCGACGGCGTTGCCTTCGAAATGTATCTGCTTATCGACCGAATTACCGAACACCTCGTAGGAGGTAAACTCAACCGCCTCACATCGAAGTGTGAAGTAAGCATAGCCTCTGGCAGAGGTGGCAATATTGGCGAAGAGCTTGTCGCCCTCGTAGATAAAGGGCTTTGTAATTATTACTTTTTCCTCACCGCCTGCGTGACGTGATACGAAGCCGTCAAGGCGAACTGTGAAGCGGCAGAATGCAGTAGCACTATCGTCTTCAACAGCATAATCCGACTCGTTGCAGAAGAAGGAGTACTCGTTATCCGCACCGGGGATAGCCGACGGAGTTTCGAGAAGGAAGGTTGCGGGGTAGCAGTTGCCGTAGTACCAGTTGGTTGGACACTCGGGCGCAGGTGAGAAGAACGCCTCGTCATATCGGGTGAAGTCGTAGCCGTCGCGGCTTGTCATAAACAGGCAATCGGTGAGCGACAGTCCCTCTCTTGCAGAGGACTTCATTTTTCTCTGACGTTCATCCTTTCCGCAAAGCTCGTCGTAGTTCGGTGTCCAAGCCTTTCTTTCGACGTATCTTGTGGGAAATGCCACAAATATATGCGGTGCTCTCGGATATGGCATAACACCGCTGGTGTAATACTGCATGTCGGGACCGTTTGCCGTGAGTGGACGTGCTTTGGACCAGTTTATGAAGTCGGTTGACTCTATAACCCTGATATCTCTTGTGAAGGCAACAGAGCCGTCGCCGGGGTCACGGTAGGCGCCTCTGGCGGGGTCATAAAGCATCATTGCTTGCTTTTCGGTATAGGACTTTACAGTGATGTCGGCATCCCTTGAAGGCTCGTGCTCACCTCGGTAATAGCAGAAATATTTCTTGCGTTCGGAATCCCAAAAAGCAAGGTTTATAGAATCGAACTCACCGTCCTCGGTTATCACACTGTGTACTCTGAAATGAATTCCGTCCTCGGAGCAATAGGCGCGTAGCTTACCTGTGCCGCACCACATAGAAACTGCTTTGAATTTTTCCTCCTTCGGACAGTTCGGATTATTGTCGTAGAATACCGCGAAGTTATCGAATGAAGTGTGGTCGGGGAAAACACCATTTGCTATAATAATGTTATTATCCTTTGAACCTTCAAACTCAACTATACCGCAGTTCGGTCGTTCCCAGGTCATACAGTCCTTACTGGTGGCGACACAAAAGCCGTTCAATTTTCGCTTCGTGCCTGCAAAGTAGTACATCCAGTATTTTTCTCCGTCGAAGGTCATCGTCTGATAGTGAGAGCGATTACCCTCCCAGGGTGCATCGTATATCATAACCGGCTCACGCTTTACAGGGTGATGAACACGCACCTCGGCTGTGGTTTTTTCCTCATTTATCAAATAGGTGTCAAAAAAGCATTCACGTTTGTTTGAAATGTTAATCATCTTGCAATCTCCCATTAAGCTTTGGTTTCTAATATTTCAACATGTTGAGGCTCGTCAGCACTTTGTTGCTCTTTGAAGATGCTTCTTGTATTGTATAGCTGCCTTGTATAGAAACATATGAGTATAGGCTGAATACAAGATAAGGAAGCTGCTCCGGAGTTTCATGAGAAAGAAGCACGTACATAAGCGCGGAAACAGGAGCTGTAAGCATAGAAACGTAAGCAATTCTTCGTTGTTCAGCTTATGCCGAACAAGCGTTCGGCGTTGTAGCGAAGAATGTTTTCCTTATCCTTATCGGATATCATTGCATATTCTATTCTTCCTCGCTGGAAGCCTGCGGCGTAAGTGTCGGTACCGAACAAAATACGCTCAGAGCCGCATCGCTTGACCGCGTATTCAATTACGTTATTTCTTACGCTGCCGATACCCGAGGTATCAAGGTACACGTTGCCGTGCTTGGACAGGGCGCAAATTTCCACGTCTCTATCGGTTGCTACATGCGGAAGAATGAAATTCAGGTGCCTGTGCTCGTTGGCAAGGCGCAAAAGCTCTTCGTCACCGCCGCCGTGTATTAAAAGTGTGGTTTCAAAGCAGTCTGCAAAATCTGCCAGAATGTCTCCGTACTCCTTTAGGGTATATTTATGTAATCCCGGATGAAGTTTAATGCCGACGCATTTCGGCTTCTTCAGTATTCTCTCCGCTTGCGAAAATGTCTCTTTGATCCTCGGGTCTATGACAACCCATTGATACATACAGTCGAGGGACTCACAAAGGCGCTCCAGATATTCGTTTTCCTCCGGGATTTCGGTATTGGCGCATACCGACGAAAATGTGGAGCAAAACATTTTATCAATTTTTGCCGCCCTTGCCATTTCAAGAATGTGCTCAAGACTTGCATCAGTTATATTTTCTACCGTCTCGCTGTCGTGAGGGGCGCCGTGATTAATGTGTGTATGTGCATCTATTGCAAAAAGATCGTGAATCATAAAAACAGTACGAAGCCTCCTTTAATATCCGGATGAAAAAGGGGATTAGCTTTACTTGTCAAATTTTATCGCGTAAAGGTCGCAATCGAAAAGCCTCACCTCCAGTATTACCTCCCTGCCCGAGAGGCTCTCGACGGCGTTGCCTTCGAAATGTATCTGCTTATCGACCGAATTACCGAACACCTCGTAGGAGGTAAACTCAACCGCATTGCATCGAAGTGTGAAGTAAGCATAGCCTCTGGCAGAGGTGGCAATATTGGCGAAGAGCTTGCCGCCCTCGTAGATAAAGGGCTTTGTAATTATTACTTTTTCCTCACCGCCTGCGTGACGTGACACGAAGCCGTCGAGCCTTGCCGTATACTTGACAAGTCTGTTAGGACCCAATTCGCTGCGATAGCCCTCGTTGACAAGAACCGTATATTCGTTATCGGCTCCCGGAATATCCGATGGAGTTTCAATAAGCGTAGGCAGAGCAAAGCCGTCGCCGTAGACGAAGGACTCGGGATTTTCGGGAGGAGGCGGGAGTATCGCCTCGTCGTATTTGGTGAAGCTGTAGCCGTCGCGACTGCACATAAACAATCCGTCCGTAATAGCCAGCCCCGAGCGAAGTGAGCCGCCTGACATTCGGCGAAGACGAGCCTCTCTGCCGCAAAGCTCGTCGTAGGTAGGAGTCCAAGCCTTTCGCTCCACGTACCTCATAGGCAAAGCGACGAGCAGGTGCGGCGCTCTCGGGTAGCGCATAATGCAATTCGTGTAGAACTGAAGGTCGGCTCCCGTGGCTTCAATCCTTCTCTGCTCCGACCATTCTGCAAAGTCGCGCGACTCAATAACACGAACGTCGCGCATAAAGGTGTCAGTCCCTGCACCGGGCTCGCGAAGAAGCATTTTTTCGGGGTCCAAAAGCGCCTTTGCCTGCTTGTCAGTATAGGATTTATCGCACACGGGGGTGGACTTATCCCCATCGTGCTCTCCTCTGTAGTAGCAAAGATACTTCCCAAGCTCAGGGCTCCAAAGAGCAATATTCTGTGAGTCAAACTCGCCGTCCTTCGTTACGGTACGGCTCATCTCGAAGTGTATGCCGTCGGAGCTGACAAGGAGAAGAAGGGCTCCGTGACCCACCCACATTGATAACATTTTGTATTTTTCTGTGGGCTTGCACTGGGGATTTTCGTCGTAGAAAACGTACATATTGTCAAAGCCCTTGTAGTCAAGCTCGCGGAACATTTTCAAATCCAATATGAGGTTATTATCCCGAGAGCCCTCAAACTCAACTATTCCAAGACTCGGACGTACCCAGCTTATACCGTCGCGGCTTTCCGCGTAAGCAATGTACGACTCATGCCTTCCGCTTTGCGAGCATCTGTAATACATTCGCCATAGCCCCTCGGCAAAGAACGCGCAATGATATCCGCAAACGTTACCCTCCCAGGGCATGTTCATTTCCATTATTGTTTCTCGGCGTCGAAGCTTGTGAAGCCTGCGTTCGGCGGTAGTTTTTTCTTCATTTATCAAATAGCTGTCAAAGAAGCATTCTCGTCTGTTTGAAATATTAAGCATTTTCAACCCTCTCACCTTCCTGTTCTTTTGAAAAACGTCTGACACTCAAAAGCTGATAGATTATGCAAACGTAGGAGTATATGCTATAAACCAAATAAACCGAAATATCGGGGTTTTCCTTTAGCATCGTTATATATACAATGGGGGATAGCAGCGCCGTGAAGGGCTGGATATATGCGTACTCGCGGAAGCTGCAAAGCGACAGAATAGGTAAAACTATTCCGGAAATAAATATTGCGGAATCAATGTACGGCGACGACGCTCCTATATGCAGCGACACAGCAAGATATCCGGCGTAGCCAACCAGGGATAAAGCTGCGGTAAGGATGCGAAGTCTTGCGCTCATAGTGCGAAAGACGGTGGAGCTTTTATACCCTCTTTTCGACCACAGAAAGAAGGTGGCTATCTGCACGGGGCAAGAGATAGCGAACGCCTGGAGCATCGAGCCATAAAGACCGTAGTGGAGAAAGGATAAGCCGTACAGTATCGAATTCAGACCCCCTGCAAGGAAGGCGTAGCGGTTGGCTCCGGAATTCAGAAGCATAACGCCAACCGAAATCACTAAAGGCGCAAGCCTTATGGGTGATTGCTCCGTTTGTACGCCTAAAACGAGCATAAGAACGAGAGCTATTACGGCAAGGACAAGGATTTGCCACCTGCCCGAAAAAATACGTTTCATTATTTTCACCACCTTACCTCCAAGGCGAATTCTATGCCATAATTTTACCACTCTGCCACCAAAAAGTAAACACCAAAGAGAGACAATATACGAATTCGGTGTCTCAATATGACATAGGTCCTTGACAAATCAAGACACGGTTAGTATAATTAAATTAAATTAAAAGAGCACGAGGGCGGCTATGAAGCAGAAAGAATTGACCTTAAAGATAAATGAAAGCGTACTATCCATAGATAACGCTACCGTAAAGCTGTATTGCTATAAAAGCGCGGAGCAAAACGACACTTCCTTGGACGTGAGCTTTATGCATACTCACTCATATTTTGAGGTTTTTCTCTGCACGGGTGGGGGGATAGATATCGAATGGACGTCCGGCTGCTGTCACCTTAGCTCCTATGAGATGTGCGTTATACCCCCCGACCTTTTACACACGAAGATTGGCTCGGAGCGAGAGTATTTGGCTTTTGGTGTAAGCATATCCCCGGGGGTCGGTGACAGCGGTCACGGCTTGTTTTCCAGACTCTGCAGGCTTTTCTGCGCAAGTGAGCCTATAGTGATACGTGATAGACCAACCTACGTAAGAGAGCTTGCCTCCGCTGTAATCGGACTTGGAGAGCGTGAGAGGTTCCCTGCCCTTTTGAAGGCTTGCGAGCTTTTCTATAAGCTATCAGAGCGAAAGGTCGGTCGCACCCATACGGCTGCTGCTCAAAACGGTATAAAGGATAACACGAGGCTCGTGATGATAGAGCAGATGATAAACGACAGCTTTCGCCGAGATATTACACCCGAGGATATTGCTAGGGAGCTGCACCTCAGCCGCAGGCAAACCGAGCGCATAGTAAAGGTGCGATACGGCTCGACCTTAAAAGAGCTGCTGACTCGCCGCAGAGTGGAGTTTGCAGCAAGACTTCTTTCGCTCTCCAAGCTTTCAGCAGACGAGATAGCTTTGGAGTCGGGCTTTGGCTGTAAGGAAACACTTGTACGCCGCTTCAAGGAGCATTTCGGCACGACCCCCTCCGAATACAGAGATAAAAATCTAAGCAAACGCGAGCCTTAAGTCTATGACAGCACAGCAAAAGCCGTAAGCTTTCAGCCTCTATTTCCTTAAATGCACATAAAAAGGACAGAAGCACTGTTTTAAACATCTGCTTCTGCCGTTTTTATTTGGTTTTTCCTAAATGATAGAGCCCCTCTGCTTTTATGAAAAATGCTTGATTATCAGCTCAAGATTTGAAAGCTCCAGGGGAAGCTCCTCGGGATTAAACTCGGGATATGCGCCGTGTGAAAGCTCATAATGAAGCCGCTCCGCCTCGCGTATGGCGGCGCTTCGGTTTATTTCCCGTCCCTCGCCGTGAAGGCGAAGTGCGTTTTCGGTGTAGATATTCTTCAACATCCCGTCGGGCAGATTTATTGGGCGCAGCGTGCCGAAGGGTGCATATTCGAAGCTATCCTCGGCTCTATGCTCTAACATTCTGCGCACAAGAGTGATACGCCCTCCCGACCTCTCGAATATGCCGCGCGCCACGTTCTCCTCTGTATCCTCGATAAGGTTGTAGGTATCACTTCCGAGGAAAATTCTGTGGGAGTAGCGCTCGAGAAATTCACTCCAAAGCTCGGGGTTGTCCGTGAAGCTTTTGAAGGTAGCGGCTCCAGGGGTCAAATCAAAGGTCAAATTCTCAAATTGCTCCAAGAGGCGCACCGCGTGCGGATAATCGTCGGTCAAATAGCCCATATGAGCTATACAAAGCTTCAGCTTCGGGTGACGGGTGAGGATTGCTTCAAGCTCCCCGTAAACCTCGTCGAAGGTGGGGTAGGTTCCGTCTCCGCACCACCAGCCTCGGGCAATCTGCCCGGGTGTCAAAAGCTCCTTCGGACCCCAATATTTTCTCGGGTCGTTCATATGTATTTTGAGAGGCATACCCTTCTGTTCGATAAACTCGTACATTCCCTCGAACACAGGGTCGCACAGGGGTTTGCCGAGCGCTTTGCGCATTGCAGGCTTTCCGTCAAGGAGCTTGTAGCCGTCAACACCCAGCTCATACATTTTCTCCACCTGAGAAAGGTACCCTTCAGCAGTATCCCTTTCGTCATAGAAGTGAATGGGTGATCCGTAGACGTACGCGCGAGCTGCGCCATCACCGTTTATCCTCGACTTAAGGTACAGACCCTTAATGTTGCAGGTCGGGTCGAACCCTCTGTGTCCGCTGCCCTGTGCAATAGAGAGAAGCGTAATACTCTTCATACCGAAATATTCAATAAAGGTTTTAAAAATGCCGAGGCTTTCCTCCAAAGGCTTTGCATATAAGTAGTGAATATGTGTGTCGGATATAGGGAGGGGTCTGAAGTTATTCAATTCCGCGTTTGTCATATTTTTTCCTTTCCGGAATAGGTTCCTTTTCATTTTGACTTGCTGTGCAAATACGCAAGAGTTTTGCTTGTAGACTTCACACTCGGGCAGCGCGCGACGAGTTTGCTTGCAGCTTCGTCCGTTTGGGCGGTGGTGTCACACCCGTGTTTTGCGCGTTTGGGCGGTGCGAGTTACACTTGCCGCTTCGCCCGTTCTGCTCGTGGCATATCGCGCTTTGCTTGCCACCTTCCCACATAGTGTGGGGGCGTGTCGCGTTTTTTGTAGCTTTACTCAGAGGTGGCGGAGCAGGTGACGTTGTATCTATCGAGTATTCCCTCGCCCTTGCCGCGCATCTCGACGGCAACTGTGTTGCCCGAAAATTCGAGGACTATACCGAGAGAGCCGGGGGTATCGTCGCTTACGTCGGCGAGGATAAATAATCTGCTTTCGTTTTGCCAGGAGCCTGTTACAAGGGCGCGAAATTCCCTGCCGCTTTTTCTGTTTGAATATTTGCCGTAGAAGGATTTGTCGGGGAAGGTAGTGTCGCAAAAGGTTCCATAGCCGAACCTTAAGAGCTTATCTTCTCCGCGGACGGTAAAGCGAAGGATTCCTGTCTCCTCGCCGAAGCTAAGGCTGAGCTCAGAAAGTCCCATAGAATTTTCTTTACATTTATATAACTTCTCCCCTACAACGCCTTCAAGAGGAGAGCGACCCTCACCGAAGGCGCGGTAAATCTCCAAGGAGTGAAGAGCCTCCGTCAGCTTGGCATAGCCATCGGGGTTTTCGGGGAGGGGCGTGTCGCAAATTTGCTTATAAAGGTGGCTTGCGGCATAGTAGAGCTTAACCGCATAGTCCGGCTCATTTGACGTCATAACCACCATAAAATCGGCATCGGGGAAGCAATAGACAACCTGTCCGCGCATACCGTGCATACCGAAGCCGTATGGCTCGCGCCATATCTGATAGCCGTATCCGTAGCTGCCGGGCTTGATTACCTCATCGAAGGCCGTACCCACGAGGGCAGAGGTAGCTCTCTCCATATAGTCGCGAGGCAAGAGCTGACGTCCGCAATGCTCGCCAAGGTTAAGGAGCAACTCGCCGATTTTCGCAAAGTCACGGGTGGTGGCTAAAACGCCGCTCGAGCCCCACTCGCAGCCCGTAGGGCTTTTGAGACATTCGATAGTATCCGACACGCCTATAATATCAAGCTCGGGACGTAGGTACTCAAGGAAGTTTTTGCCCGTCAGCTTACGGACAAGGTCAGCGAGGACGCAGCTGGCGTGGGAGTTGTATCTGAAAAGCCTGCCCGAGGGCTTGTCGCAAACACTGTCCGAGTGGAAGAATTTATCCGTCCAATCACCGTCGTCAATTACATCGGGGTCATCAAGTGTCGGGAAACGGCAGTAATGGCTTGCCGACTGAGGAAGGGTCATCGTCAAGGCGTCCTCCACTGTGACCTCCGCCATCTCGGGCGTTGGATTTTCCACCCTCGGAAAATAGGAAACCAGTGGTGCGTGAAGGTCCACAAGCCCCTCTCCGTAAAGCTTTCCGACGGCAAGAGATACTATGGACTTTGAGCAGGAGTAAAGCCGCTTTTTCGTGTCTTTATCAAAGGGCTTGTAATAGCCCTCGGCAATAATATTTCCGTGGCGCGCTATAATAAACGAATGTACGTTTGCGCGCACCTCCCTAAGATATTCTATAAATTCAACTATCCTCTCGGAAGGGATACCCTCCGACTCGGGAGTAACGAAATTCAAATCCTTTATCATAACATTACCCTTAAGTGCGCCCACCCTCGAAAACGCGACACGGGGTGGGCTTTTTGCATATTTTTTTACTTGAGACCGTGCAGCTCGGTAAGGTAGGTAACGAGCATTTCTCTGTGAGGTGCGCAGTTAATAATGTTCCTTGCGGCCGCGGCTCTCTTGGTTGACTCGCCGAGACATTCAGCGAAATAAGAGAAGTGCATTCTTACCCCCTCCTCGTTTTCCGAAACGAGCTTAAGGTATCTTTCCTTAACGAAGCCCGGGGTGCTGATTTCAGCACTTCTCTCCTCAAAGCCGCCAAGGATTGAAGGGTCGTGCGAAAGCTTTGCGCCAAGCGCAGTTCTCTCTGTCGGGATATAATCAACCGAAACACCATTTGAAGAAACCGTAAGACGAATCAACATACCCGTGTTCCAGCAATCGTCGCCGACATTCTCCTTAGTGAATATGGCGTTACCCTGACCGTAAACAATTTCGCAGTCAGCCCAACTCTCTCTTGCGCCTACGCAGTGAGTGTGCTGGCAGATAACAAGGTCCGCGCCCTTCTCGGCAATTCTACGGCAAATCCTCTGAAGCTCGGGGCTCGGGTATCTGTAATGCTCCCTGCCGCCGTGGTAGAGTGCTATGACGTAATCACAGCTTTCCTTAAGAGCCGAAACCTCGTCAAGGCTGTAAAGAGGGTCGAAGCCGTTAGCGCCGATGCCGTAATCGGAGAACCAGGAGAACTCATGCTCACAGAAGTTAATAACTCCAAACTTCATACCCGAAAGCTCGAATACAAAGGGACGCTTAACCTCCTCCTCGCACTCGCCGCCACCGACGTAGGGTATGCCGTTTTCTCTCAGGACTCTGAGAGTGTCGGCAAAGGCGCGCTTGCCCTGGTCGAGGGTGTGGTTGTTGGCTACGGCGAGAAGATTTACTAAAAGCGCCTTATAGCCGTTTATACATTTCTCGCTTGCCGCAAGGTTGGGTCCCGACTTAAGTATAGGCTCTCTTATGTCCGATAGCGGAACCTCAAGGTTAAAAATCCTAAAGTCAGCGCTCTTGAAAATCTCCAGAAGCTCATCGCCCAAAAGTGTTCGAGCGTCGCCGCCTTCAAAAAGGTGAGCGTTCACTTCGGTAGGCACAATATCGGCACCGATTAATATAGTTTTCTTATCCATACCATTTCACTTTCTGCCAAGAATTTCGGCATAAATACACGCAATATGTAAATTATTATTTACAAAACAGCATTTATCTTAAGGTATCAATGGCACTAGCGAGGTCGTAATGCTTTCCTGTTTTGATGCTTTCATTAGCGCCAATACCTATCATTGCGGATACTACGCCTGCAAAGCTGTCAGCAGACTGACCGAGGGGGTCGTCGCACTCTGCGCCGAACATCATCTCACGCAGCTTTATGTCTCCGCCGCCGTGAGCGCCCTCCGCTATGGGGAAGGTAATGCGCTGAACCTCGTTTTCCTTAGTCATAAGGATTATCTCGTATTCACCCTTATCCTCAAAGCCCTTACCGAAGTTATTGCAGATAAGCATTCCGTCTTCACCCGTAATAGTGAGATTGTAGCCCTCCTTCATAGAGAAGAGGTTAAGGGTATATGTAAGCAGTGTGCCGCCCTTGTAGGTAACCGTAACCGCCATATTGTCGTAAATATCAGACTCGGGTCTGTGCGCGCACCTGTCGCGGATATAGCCGTCCTCGTGCTCCGCATCAAAGTAGAGTGCCTTGTCCATAGGCGCCGACTGCGACTTATAGCTTTCGCACTCTGCACTTCTCTCGCAGGTGGAGCATCTGTAACCGAAGCATCTTTCGGGGTTGCCGTAGAAGGAACGTGTTCCCATGGCGCTGACGCTTACGGGCTCGTCGTCGAGAAGCCAATTCGCCACGTCGAAGTGGTGAGTGCTTTTATGAAGGAGCATACCGCGCGACACCTCCATCATACCGTGCCAACGCTTCATATAGTCGCCGCCGTGCCAGCGGTTAAGCATATACTCGTAGTTTACCGCGTGTACCTTGCCTATAATACCCGAGCGAAGCAGCTCCTTTATCTTTGCAAAGTAAGGCATAAAGCGGCAGTTGAAGGTAACGTGAACCGTCTTTCCGCTTCTCTTCTCCGCCTCTCTTATGGCAAGGCAATCCTCGTAGGTGTTGGTGAGAGGCTTCTCGCAATAGACGTCCACGCCGTAGTCGAGCGCGCCTATAACGTACCTTGCGTGAGTGTTGTCGGTTGAGGCAACTATAACACCGTCGGGTGACGCCTCCTTCATCATAGTATCAAAGTCGGGATAGATTACGAGAGAGTCGCCAACCTCGTCGCGAAAAACCTTACATCTCGTCTTGTTGGGGTCGTAAATTCCTACGAACTCCAGAGTTTTTCCTCTCATATCCTTAAGGCCTCTGACAAACATCGTAAGGCATCTGTGGCTGGCTCCGACTATTACAATTCTTTTCATTTTTTCTCCATTCCGCCGTTTTATGGCTTTGCAAGATTTTAAATTTACTTATTGAAATATATAATTTTTTGTGCTATAATAATGTTATTATGAATAAAACCTCAAACAATGTAATCAAAAAGTACAACGTTATCGGTGATGATTTCTACTATCATCACACCTTCACTAAAAGCTCGGGTGAAGAAAGCTACCACGCGCCCGAGGCGCATACGCAGCACGAGGTGCTATACCTTGTGAAGGGTGAAGTATCCTATATCATAGAGGGCGAAACCTACGACGTTAAGGAAGGAGATATGATATTCGTCGCCCCAAACGAGATACACACGCTGAAAATCAACGGCAAGCTCGATTACGAGAGAATAGTTCTCCTCTTCGATATAAGTATACTTGAAGGAATTATGCGCTCCCTTGACACAACCCTTGACACCTTCCGCTTCAGCGGCAAAAACCGCTTCCACGTCATAGGCAAACGGGACGTCAGAGAGGGTGGACTCGATAAAATGCTCCTCTCAATCACAGAGGGTGACGAGGGGGATAAATACAAAAAGCTGGATATAATGTCGAAGCTCATAAGCTTCGTTATAGCTATAGATAAAACAGCCGCAAGGCTGAAGGATAATTTCACACGCCCCACCTCCTCCGATAAGCTTGTCACCGCCGTGACGGCGTATATCGACAGCCACATAGGAGAGGAAATACGGCTCGACGCTCTGGCGGACAGCCTTTTCGTCAGCAAGTCCACGCTTTGCCACAGGTTCTCGTCATATATGAATATGACACCGGGCAGATACGTGACCGTGAAGAAGATGCACCGCGCCCTTGAGCTTTTGCGCGGAGGGCTTCCGTCAGCCCAGGTGGCACGAGAGGTCGGATACGATAACTATACTTCCTTTTTCTATAATTACAAAAAGGTAATGGGCACCTCTCCTCTGGCAAGCCGCATAGAGGCATCAGCCCAGATGCCCGAGGGGGACGGGGAGATATAAGCGCAGGAAAGCTATGACAGATTGAAGGCTTACTCCACCTTTCAAAGGCGGCAAAGGCTTACAAAAATCAACAAATATTCAAGGCACCAAGCTGCCCCGAAATCGGGGCAGCTTTTTCATTTCAGTGCCGAAAAGCCCTACCCGTGTAGAGTTTTTATGTATTATTACGCGAACTTTGCGAGGGTTGCAGCATCGGTTAAGGATGCGGAAGCCTTGTCGCAGTATACGGTAACGTCAGCATGCTCCTTAAGAAGGGTTGCGGGAACGAGGTTGGTTTTCTCCTTGGTGAGAGTGTCAACGATAGCCTGAGCCTTAACCTTGTAGGGAACAACGCTGATAATGGTTTCGCAATCCATAATCTTCTGGCAGGTCATAGAAATAGCCTGCTTGAAGGCTGCATCCTCATTCTCGAACCAGCCCTCGTGAAGCTGCTGCTGAATGCAGGTGTCGGAAAGGTTAACTACCTTGTAGCATCTTGCATCGTCGAAATCTGCAGGGGGGTCATTGAAGGCGATGTGTCCGTTCTCGCCGATACCGATAAGACCGAGGTCAACCTTGCGCTCGGAAAGAAGTGCGGAAATCTTCGCAATAGTCTCCTCAGGGTCATCCTGACCGCTGATGAGGTGATACTTGCCGGGGTGAACGATGTCGATAAATCTCTCGCGAAGGTACTTGTTAAAGCTTGCGGGATGCTCGTCGGAAATACCTACGTACTCGTCGAGATGGAACATCTCAACCTTAGACCAATCAACGTCCTCCTTTACGAAGCTCTCAAAGAAGGTGAACTGAGATGCACCTGTGGAGAGAAGAAGTCTTGCCGAGCCCTTCTCCGCGATGGTAGCGTTAAGCTTTGCTGCCGCCTGCTTTGCTGCTGCAGCTCCTACCTCTTTGGCTGTTTCAAATACTTTTACTTTCATATTTTCTCCATTCTCCGCTTTTGCGGTAATAAAATAATAATCTAAAAATTACTTCCTCTCTACAAGCTCACCGCCAAGGAATACGTCCTTTACGGAAAGCTCACCGTCAAGCAACAAAAGGTCAGCGCGAAGTCCGGCCTCCAGCCTACCTCTGTCGGTATAGCCCATAACGCGGGCGGGAGTTGCCGAGAGCATTCTCGCAACCTCGGGAAGCGATGCTCCCGAGAGCGAATACATCGTTCTGAAAAGTCTGTCCGAGGTGGAAACGCTTCCTGCAAAGGACAGCCTGTCGGGGAGCTTCGCAACCCCGTCCTCAACTATAACCGCAACTCCACCGTCAAGCTTACCGAGTATGGACTCGGTGCCGTCGGGTGCGCCTGCGGCACGCATAGCGTCGGTGATAAGGCATATTCTGTCAGCGCCCTTGCACTTGTATATAAGCTTCAAAAGCCCACTTGGCAGGTGCTTGCCGTCGGCTATTACCTCGACGGTAAGTCTATCGTCGTAAAGTGCGCCCTCAACAGCCCCGGCAACGCGGTAGGCGTTAACGCGAACCACGCCCTTCATACCCGAATAAACGTGAGTGACGAGGGTGTAGCCGTTGTCGGCGGCGCCTACGGTTTGGTCAAAGTCGGCGTCGGTGTGACCAACCGAAGCAACCATTCCAAGCTCGGCACAAGCCCGACCCGTGTCAAATTTTTCGTCAAGCTCGGGCGCCATACTGACACGCTCGATAAAGGGATATTTCGCCTTCAGCTCCGAGAGCTTTTCTCTGCTCGGCGCCTCCATATCGTCGGTGGGCTGCGCTCCGCACTGAGCAGGAGAGAACCAGGGTCCCTCTAGGTGTACTCCGTGGAGAATTCCTCTGTCCTCCCCAAGAGATGCGAACTTATCAAGAGCCCCGGTGATAGCCTCCCAGGTGTCGGTCATAGTGGTGGGCACAAGGGTGGTTGTACCGTGGGAGAGGTGGAAGTCGGAAATTTTCAGCATCTGCTCGGGTGTCGCATCCATAAAGTCGTAGCCGCCGCCCCCGTGGCAATGTATGTCAATAAATCCGGGGAGCAGATACGCGCCCTCGGCATCATAGATGCTGTCGTATTCGCCGTCATAGCATTCGCCAACGTAGGAAATAACCCCACCGTCGGTGACAAGAACGCCGTCCATAACGCTACTTGGCAGAACGATTTTTGCGTTTATTATTTTTGTTTTCATAGGTTACCTCAAAAAATTTTCTCGGGATAATCAAAATCAGAGTTAATAATATCGCGGCTCAAAGAGAGCAAACCCATGCTTTTATAGCGGAGCTGACGATGTCGTAGCCCACAGCCGTAAGGTGCTGACCGTCGGAGTAGGCGTAGCCTGCCGCGGTGTTTCCTTCAACGTCAAGTTCGGGATTGTAGTAGCAGGGCAGCCAAGGGTTCACGGGCGAGCTTTCCCACAGGTCGATATAGGGTATGCCCCACTTTTTACACACCTCGATAACCCTCAGAAAATAGCGGCGTCTGTTGTTCTCCGCACCGAAGCCGATTTTCGAGCGACCCATCTTGTGACCGATAATAAAGCCTATCTTTGCCTTCGGGTAGTAATTTATCGCCTTATAGAAAAGCGACTCCAGCGCACCCGTAAAGGTGGTATCGTCATAGTTGCCGCTATAATCGGTGATATCTAAGGAGCCGTATCTTTCGGGAAGCTTCTCAAGAAGGTCGGCATCGTTTACACCGCCCTCGAGTATAAGATAATCCAGAGTGGGGTGCTTTTCACGTATTACGTCAACGTATCTTGAAACCCAATGGCGAGCCTCGCCGGTTGACGCAGCATACATCTCAGCCGTTACGGTGCCGCCTCCTCTGGCGTAGTTGTACCACTCCATACCGAGGCTGTTACCGACTCTCGCCGCCCAGCCCCTCTCCCTCTCGGGATATCTTGAGCCGCCGTGACAGATGCTATCGCCGTCAAATACTATAACCTTTCCTTCAAAGCCGTTCATATCAAAGCTCCTTTTACCACCTGCGCGCAGGCACAGAATGTTGTATTTACACTCCAATTATAACACGATTATTTTTCTTTATCAATATAATTTCTTGCAAATTTTATTTTTTATATTTAAAATCTTGCAAATCAAAAAGCATCAAATCAAACCAAGACAAGCAAAGCCGACATTCGGTAAAACGGGCAAGCCCACCTTTGCGCAAAGATACGGCGCCCGAAAAGAAAAAGGACGGGAGCCTTGCAGCCCTCGTCCTTGGGGTTATGAATATTCAGATAAGTTAAATTTGATATTCCATCAATGCGAATTCGACAACACTTCAATGCGAATTCGACAACCCATCAACGCGAATTTGACAACCCTTCAATGCGAATTCGATAACCCTTCAATGCGAATTCGACAAATCTTCAATATGAAGCTATGGAAAAAGCATCATATCTCAACGCTCTCAAAGCCGGAATAGGTCAGTCGCGAGATGCTCTTAAAGCCTGCGGCGCGGATAAGCTCCACACTCTCCCTAAAGTAAAAATCAAGGTTCTCGGGCCGATGGGAGTCGCTACCCAGCACCACCTCGCCTCCAAGCTCGCAAAGCAGCGAAAGAAGCTTCGGTGAGGGATAGGGCTTTTCCTTATAGCCTCTGGCGATAGCGCCCGTGTTTACCTCGAAGCGCTTGCAATATCTGAGCGTTTCCCTCATTGCATCAGCGGCTATCTCGTAGTACTCGCCCTCATCGTCTCGGAACATTCCGAACTTGTTGATAACGTCAAAGTGACCTATTATATCGGGCTTCACAAGCCGCGCCTGCTCCGCAACCATAGAGAAGTAACGTCTTGCCATAGCGAGGCTGTCGCCGCCGAAGGCGTACTCAACGCACTCGTCCTGGTAGCTTCTGCCGTGGTCAATAGCAAACACCTTTCCACCCTCTATTATATAATGCACCGAGGCTATAATATAATCGTAGTCCGAGGGGTTGAGAGTAGAAAAATAATCCTTCTCTATTCCGTGGAATATGCTTATTCTGTCACCAAACTCCTCACGTGCGGCGAGGACCTCAGCCTTATATTTGCCGTAATCCTCGGGGAGCATACAGTAGCTTGTGTCGCACCCTGTGAAGCTGTGGTCGGAAAAGCCGAGGGATACCATTCCTCGCTCAATTGCCGATATAACGTTCTCTCTGACAGTACCCTTGCCGTCAGAGAAGGTGGTGTGTGTATGTAAATTGGAAAACTTCATTTTTACCTCCCCTGCGCCCTCGCGCCTATTCTATTATACGCCCGACGGCAGGCTTTGTCAAGACTGTTGCGTTGAGGTTTTTTATACTTAAATTACTCTGACGCGAATTACGCCCTCGGTGGCTAAAAGCCTCTTTTCTACCGATTTTGTATCACATTGGTTTACATCCAGCATAGTATAAGCATAATCTCCGCGGGATTTGTTAAGGAGATTTTCTATGTTTACGTTGTTTTCTGCCACAGCACTTGTTATAGCGGAGAGCATATTGGGAATGTTTCTGTGAATAACGCAAATTCGCACGTCCGTACCCCTGGGCATAGAGATGCTCGGCAGGTTCACGGAGTTTGTAATATTGCCGTTCTCGATATAGTCGATAAGCTCCTTCGCTGCCATAACGGCGCAGTTGTCCTCCGACTCGGGAGTAGACGCGCCGAGGTGAGGTATGCAGATGACGCCCTCCACTCCCAGCATATCGTCCGTGGGGAAGTCAACGACGTAGGAGGCTACCTTTCCCGACTCAAGAGCCGCCTTCATATCCGCGCTCGAAACAAGCCCGTCACGGGAGAAGTTAAGTATTCTGACGCCGTCCTTCATTTTGGCGAGAGCCTGGGCGTTAACCGTACCCTTAGTGTCGGGGGTAAGGGGAATGTGAAGGGTTATATAATCGCACTTCTCGTAAATTTCAGCAACGTCGGAGGCGCGATTAATGTGGTGGGAGAGGTTCCAGGCGTTCTGCAGCGAGAGGTAGGGGTCATAGCCGTAAACCGTCATACCCAAATGCTGCGCCGCGTTGGCAACCAGAACGCCTATTGCGCCAAGTCCTATAACGCCTAAGCTCTTTCCGCGGATTTCGGGACCTGCGAAGGCAGATTTTCCCTTCTCCACCAATGCAGGAACCTCGTCACCCTTGCCCGAAAGCTCCTTTGCCCACTCTATGGCAGATACTACCTTACGGGAGGAGATAAGCAAGCCGAGAAGCGTCAGCTCCTTTACGGCGTTCGCGTTTGCGCTGGGGGTGTTGAATACTACTATTCCCTCCTCGGAGAGTCTGTCGGTTGGTATATTATTAGTGCCTGCGCCTGCTCTCGCTATGGCGAGAAGGCTCTCGGGGAACACCTCGTCGTGTAGCTTTGCCGAGCGCACGATAGCTCCTACGGGAGAGGTAACGTCGTCTCCGATTTTATAGCTGTCGCCAAACAGCTCAAGTCCCACCTTGGCAATTTTATTATACGTTTTAATTTCAGGCATTGTTCTTTTCCTCGAATTCCTTCATAAATTCAATAAGCTTTATAACGCCCTCCTTAGGCATCGCGTTATAAATGGAGGCTCTCATACCGCCTACGCTTCTGTGACCCTTAAGGTTATAAAGTCCGCGCTCTGCGGCTTCCTTGACGAACTTTTTGTCAAGTGCCTCGTCACCCGTGACGAAGGGTACGTTCATCAGCGAACGGCTTCCCTTCTCTACCGTCGGACGGAAGAGCTTCGAGCTGTCGAGGAAGCTGTAAAGCAGCTCCGCCTTCTCCTCGTTTCTCTTCTTCATCTCGGAAAGTCCTCCGATAGACTTTATCCACTTGAACACAAGACCCGCAACGTAGATAGCATAGCAGGGGGGCGTGTTGAACATAGAGCCGTTATCGGAATGAGTTTTGTAGTCAAGCATCGTGGGGGTAATATCCATAGCGTGACCGATAAGGTCCTCTCTGATAATAACTATGGTAAGTCCTGCGGGACCAACGTTTTTCTGCGCTCCTGCGTAGAGTATGCCGAACCTCTTAACGTCAATAGGCTCGGAGAGTATGCAGCTGGAAATATCCGCAACGAGGGTGACCTCGCCCGTATCGGGAAGAGTGTGCCAGAGGGTGCCGTAGATTGTGTTGTTCATACAGATATGCACAAAGTCAGCCTCGGGGTCTATCATATCGGGAGTTACCTTGGGGATATAGGAGAAGGTTTTGTCCTCCGAGGAGGCTATGGCTCTTGCCTTTCCGTATTTTGCTGCCTCCTTGTAAGCCTTCTTCGCCCACTGACCCGTCAGAACGAAGTCAGCCTTGCCCGAACCCGTCATAAGGTTCAAGGGAACCATAGCGAACTGCGTGGACGCGCCGCCCTGGAGGAAGAGGACCTTGTAATTGTAGGGGATAGACATAATCTCCCTGAGGTCGCGCTCAGCCTCGTCAATTATACTCTGGTACTCGGGGGACCTATGGGACATCTCCATAACCGACTGTCCCGTGGTGCCGTACTCGCACATCTCCTCTGCAGCTCTTTTCAGCACCTCCTCGGGTAGCATAGAGGGACCTGCGGAAAAATTATAAGCTCTTGCCATAATGAAACTCCTTTCGCGGAACGGAGTTGCGCTAAAGTTGGGTGACGCGCCCTTCGGTTGCAGGAATAAAGCCTCAATTGAAGTTTTGCGGTTATTTAATCCTGTATGCAACTTGGGGCGCGGGCGATTTCACCCACAAAAAGTCAGCCTGCCGCTTCCTGCCGTTCCAAAAAATATGTTATCATTATATCGGGGAGCAGAAAAAATGTCAAGAGCTTTTTCGTATTTTTATGCAGAATTTTTGAGATTTTTTTGCGCTTCAAAGGTAACCGTTCGGTTCAAATTGAAAATTGTCAAAAATGCCCAAGGTTCTAAGGAAAATCCGCATTTTTATCACTTTTTTAAATACCTGCTATCGAATTTTTCGATTGACCTATATTCGCGTATAATTATTCATATTTATAGAATAAATATTCTATTTTTGTTTTACAGTCAGCCACGGATTGCGGGGGTAATTTCAAGGAAAAATAATTTTGCTTGCCTTTTTGCTCACTTTGTGGTAGAATAGTATTATGCTGGAAGCTCTTCCCGAGGCAAATTCATCGAAAGATTTAAATAGGAGGACGATATGGAGCATAAGAAAATCAGTAAGTTCTATTACCGTATTACCCAAGCTGCATCCTTCGTCGTATCTAAATTTATATTTAAAAGGAAGTTTCTTCGAAACGAGATAAAGGGCAAGGAGGGTCCCTTCGCCGTTATAGCGAACCACCAGGCGGCGCTTGACTTTGTCAACCTCATCGGAGCCACGGGCAAGCCTATGAGATTCGTTATCAGCAACTCCTTCTACCAGACCCTCCCCGTAGGTTGGGTTATGGACAAGATAGGAGTTATCCCGAAGCAGCAGTTCCAGACTACCCTTAAGGATATAAAGCGTATGAAGCAGGTTATCGAGGACAAGGGTATCCTGGTTATCTACCCCGCAGGTCTTATGTGCGAGGACGGACTTTCCACACCTATCCCCGAGGCTACCTATAAATTCCTTCAGTGGATTAAGGCGGATATCTACGTGGCGAAAACCGTAGGCACCTACTTCTCTATGCCCAAGTGGGGCAAGGGTATGCGCCGCGGCAGAACCTTCCTTGATATATATAAGCTCTTCACCAAGGAGGAGCTTGCCGAGGCGGATATTGCCGAGATTAAGGCTAAGGCTGACGAGGCGTTGCTCTTCGACGCGTACAGAGAGCAGGACGAGCTTAAAATCAAGTTCAGGAATAACGATAATATCGAGGGGTTAGAGAACGTTCTCTATTCCTGCCCTCATTGCAAAAGTGAGTTCACCGTAGACGTGAAGGATAAAAGCACCCTCTGCTGCTCCGCGTGCGGCTATGCTGAGACGGCGGACGAGTACGGAATGCTCCACAATACGGGAGGTGTCGGCGAGGAGATACGCTACGTATCCGACTGGTCAACTCTTATGCAGCAGGAGCTTGAAGAAAAGGTTGTAAGCGGTGAGATTACCGAGGTTACAGAGGAGCTTGAGGTATGCACCATAGATGCTAAGACCCACAAATTTATCCCTCGCGGCGAGGGCAACGTAAGAGTTACCGACAAGCACATATACTTCACGGCAACGGTTGACGGAGAGCCCGTGGAGCTTGAGCTGCCTACTGCCTGCTTCCCTTCCGTCCCCTTCAGCCCCGGCAAGTACGTGGAGCTGCAGCACGGTGACGAGATATACAGATGTATGCTTAAGGACGGCAGACGCACCACAAGGCTTGTGAACCTTATTAAGATATTCCATAAGCTTAATATACATACTCACGACGGCACAGAGTGCGGCTGCCACGCCCACGTGTAGGCTTTTATTACATATTTTAATTCTAATCACATACTGTAAATTAACGACCTCAGCGTCCTCATAGGCTATATTAATTTATCTTTAAGAAAAGACCTTTGGGCGCCTATCAAAATAAATTAAGTCAAAAAGCATAGGAGACCGAACCGTGAAAAACGAAACGCTTGATATAATCAGCACAAGAAGGAGCATCAAGGGCTATACGGATACACCCGTGCCCGAGGAAATACTCGAGAAAATTATCAAAGCAGGCACCGAAGCCGCAAGCGGCAGAAATCTGCAGGGAGCTATTATAGTCGCCGTTACCAACAAGGAAATACGAGACAGACTCTCGCAGGCTAACGCCGACGTTTTAGGCGCAAAATCCGACCCCTTCTACGGCGCCCCTACAGTGCTTGTGGTGCTGGCAAATAAGAATATAAGAACCTCCATTTACGACGCCTCTCTTGTGGCAGGCAATATTATGATAGCCGCCCACGCGCTGGGTGTCGGCTCCTGCTGGATACACAGAGCCCGCGAGGTGTTCGATATGCCCGAGTGGAAGGAGTGGCTTAAGTCTATAGGCGTCGCGGGCGAATGGGAGGGCGTCGCTAATATGATAGTCGGCTACCCCTCGGGAGAATACCCCAAAAAGAAGGAAGTTCTGCCCGGAAGAGTGTACTACGCAAAATAATTTCTCATCTCGACTTTCGACTAAAACTCTTGTATTTGTAAATTTATATTTACATTTTGACATATTTTGCCTACAAAGCAGGAACAGATATGAGCAAAAGCAGAAAGAACAAAACGCAAATTCTTATCAATTTAATTGCCATCGCCTTGCTCCTCGGCATAGCAATATTCGTGACGGTAAGATACTCCAACACCTTCGCCTCTCTTTCCACCGACGAGGGGCTTAGGAGATTTGTCGAAGAGATACAGTCCACGGGAATTTTCGGCGCCCTTATCCTCTGCCTTATACAGACCTTGCAGGTGGTTGTGGCGTTTATTCCCGGGGAGTTTGTAGAGCTTGCGGCAGGGGTTATGTTCGGACCGCTGCTCGGGCTTATTTTGTGTCTTGTTGGGCTGAACCTGGGTACTGCGCTTATATTTCTCCTTGTCAGAAGGCTTGGACGGGCATTCGTTGACGAAAACGTCAGTGAAAGAGACTTCAAGCGCCTGACCTTCCTAAACGCCCCGAGGCGCGCGCTTATAATTCTTTTCTTTATATTCCTTATACCGGGAATACCGAAGGACGTACTCATTTATCCAATTCCCTTAACCAAGGTTAAGCTTTCCCACTTTCTTATAGTCTCAAGCATCGCGCGTATACCCACTATTATCACATCGACTTTGACGGGCTCTGCGGTCATTGAGGAAAACTATATCCTCGCCGTTATTATGACGGTAATCTCGGTGACGCTCGCCGCCCTCGGTTTAATCTTCAACAAAAGGATATGCAGCCTTATAGACAAAAGGTTCCCAAATACCAATAGCAGCCCAAGCGACACCCTCCCCGAAGAGGGCAACTAACGGCTGGAAGCGAGTGAAGACAGCTAAAAGCTTAAGCGAATGAAGGCAACTATCAGCTCAATCAAACCAAGGCAACTAACGACCCGGGCGAGCCAAGGCAACTAACGACCTAGGCGAACCAAGGCAACTAACGACCCGGGCGAACCATAGCAACTAACGACTCAAGCGAACCAAGGCAACTAACGACCCGGGCGAGCCAAGGCAACTACCGACCCAAGCGAAGGAAGAAAAATATCAGCTCAAGCGAACGAAGCTATTCCTCACTGTAACTTATAGCTCCGCCAAGAGGCAGGACACAGAGGGGCAGTCGCGCAAGGTCAGTAATACAAGCTCAATAAACAATAAAAAGCAACGGCACCTTTCGGTCAGCCGTTGCTTTGTTTTTCTCTTATTTTCAGTTTAAAATTATGGTTTTGACAATAACAGTTTACATTTCGCTGCATTTGCCATTCTTTCAAAGAGTATTATTCCTCGCCGACTTCCTTGACGTCTATGGTAAGGATAAAGGGCTTCTCGCTCTCCACCGCCAGCATACCGTTCCAGCCAAGGGTATATTCGTCGGTGCAGATTTTGTCAAGTGTCTCATAGCTTACCCCGTCGTCAACAACTCTGCCGAACGCGGCGTAAAGTCCGTCAAGCGCCTTGCTATTTTCCTTTGACGTTTCGTGTACTATGAAGAACTGAGAGGAGGCGGAGTTCATATCATCGGTACGCGCCATAGAAATGGTACCTCTTTTATGCTTTACGTCGTTTTTCTTAAATCCGTTTTCCGCAAACTCGCCCTTGATAGACGCGGCAGTTCCCTTGCCCTCGCCGCCCTGAGCCATAAAGCCTTCTATAATTCTGTGGAAATTAGCTCCGTCATAGTAGCCCTCGTCAGCCAGCTTCTTGAAGTTAGCTACAGTCTCGGGCGCCTCCTCACCGTAAAGCTCTAAGGTAATAGTACCGTAGTTCTTCACTATAATGGTGGCGGTGTGAGTCACCTTATGACCGTACCAGCCAAGTCCGTCGGGACCGTACCAGCCCGCGCTGAAGGTAATTATACCGAAAAGTATTACCGCAAGGGTGAAAACCGAAATCAAGGGGATAAATATAGCTCTGTTGCGCTTTTTGCGGCGAGCCGCAAGCTCCTCTGCCTCCGCCTTCTTGCGCGCAGCCTCTCTCGCCTCGGTCTGATAATTCGAATTCCTGTTTTTCTTTTTTGCCATTTTGATACCAACCTGTACTTTTTTTAAATCAACGATTACATTATACAACAAAGTCAAATATATATCAAGTACCTTTTGTAAATTTTGCTGTCGGAGCTAACGTACTGTCAGTAGGCGAAAGCAGCTACCCTAAAAACAGTTAATGCCTAATCTTTGATATTTCAACGCACAAATCTTAAGTATGTTAATACCGTATTCCAATATGTCGTTGCCGTAATTTTCAGTATATCAACGCCCTAATCTTCAATGTGTTAAAACCGTATTTTTTGATAATTATTGACAAATTGAAAGATTCGTGGTAAAATATACTCGTCACACAAATTGAATATCGTGCGTTCGGTGAGGGAAAATACTTAAAGCAAAAAGTGTTTTCTCCTTTTACTCATACCCTCGTCGGATGTGCAATTTGTGTGACAACAATTGAAGGGAGATGCATTTTTTCGGTGCGCTCCTTTTGGGGCGCACTTTTATTTTTGCCACCGCGGGTACCAACGAGCAAACTGTCCCCTGCGGTTACCTCAAGTCTTCGCTTTACCAGCTGACCTCTCCTGTTTGTCGGAGGCACTTCGCAGCGAATATACTAACGGTGTACGGCAAAACAACCACAGGACAAAGGCTCTGACGAAAGGAGAACGTATGTGGCAATTTTTACTTGGAACGATGGTCGGAGGTGCAGTATCGTTTCTTATATTCTGCCTTTTCGCTATCAATAAAAAGGATTCTTGAAACAAGCGTCGCTTTGTGCTATAATATTAGAAAAACGCGGAAGGAGAAAAGGCGTTATGATAACCGAATCCTTTGACATATCCACCCCTGCCGTTATGGAACGCTCGGAGGTGCTTACAAAGAGCTGTCACACCCTTGACGTTTGCATAATAAATTTCTCGTATAAAATTATGGACGCCCTTATGGAGGACTGCCTCATTGAACCGATAGACGAAGAGCCGCTTATAAGGAGCGTTGCCTGCACCTACCCCGTTTACAGATACAAGGGCACCAATATCGGCGTCGTTAAAACGACGGTAGGCGCGCCTATTGCCGCAGGACTTATCGAGGAGATATCCTACGTCTACTCCTGCAAAAGCTTCGTAATTTTCGGCTCTGCGGGAGGACTTGACAAGTCTATATCCCCCGGTGTACTTATCGTGCCTACAAAGGCATACCGCGACGAGGGAATGAGCTACCATTACGCCCCTCCTGCGGATTACATAGAGATAAAAAATCACGGCAAGGTCTCGGATATTCTCACACAGCTTGGCGTGAAGCACGTCAAGGGAGGCACCTGGTCTACCGACGCCTTCTATCGCGAAACGAGAGGCAATATGGCAAAGCGCATCGCAGAGGGGTGCATCGCCGTGGAAATGGAGCTTGCCGCCTGCCAGGCGGTGGCTGACTTCCGCGAGGTCAGACTTTACAGCTTCCTATATAGGGCGGATAACCTGGACTCTGAAAGCTGGGAGAAAAGCATTCTCTCGGATATTTCCATAGACGAGAGGCTGAAGCACTTTTTCATCGCGCTCCATATTGCGAAGAGAATCTAACCCGAGCATCTTCTCCTCGCGTAGCATAGCGCAAGACTTGACCGAGGTGCCTTTCAGTAGCGAAGATTAGCGCAAGGCTTGACCGAGGTGTCTTTCCGCCGCGAAGCTTTGGCGAAAAGCAATTATTACCTGCCGGGCGGCGAATTAAACCGTATTACGGCTCACGAGAGCAAGCTTCTGCAAGCCGACAAGCTCGCCAAAAGCATCAAAAAACGCGACACGCCCACGGGGTGAAGTGTCTACCGCAGCTTTCTTGGTGTGTCGACAAGTCCCGAAAGATAGTCGACGGAAACGTTATAATAGCGAGCGAGGGTTTTGTAGTGCTCAATGGGCATCTGCCAGGCTCCGCTTTCCCAACGGGCATATTGCTGCTGTCGGGTGCCCAGCACCTCGGCTATTTCACTTTGGGTCTTATCGGCATCCTCTCTTATATCTCTTAGCCTCTGGTAAAATTGCATAATATAATCCCCCGAAAGAGCCGTCCTCGCGGCTCTTTTTTGTTTATTACGTAGATTTTACCATACATCATATATGTTGTAGTTGGCTTTACTACATAAATGATGTAAAATTAATATATCAACAACATCTATGTTGTAATACAAAATGGGGGTATAATAATGAAAACCGCAACAGAAAAGCTATGGGAAGAATATTTATCAGATAAGTGCGCGGTAATAACCACGGACGAGGAACGGGCGCTTATAAAACGGGCGAGTGAGCTACACGAGGCGATGAGTCGAACGCTGACAAAGGGACAAGGCGAGGCTGTTGACAAATACGTCGATGCCTTGAATGAAATACAAGCCTTCTTTTCAAGAAAGGCATTCAGCATAGGCTGCAAGCTTGGGGTGTCGTTTTTCCTTGAGACGGCTTTCCTTAGCCGAAGGCTTTGAGACAAGCCCCGAGGGCGCCACAAAATGCTTGACATACGCGTATATCCGCGATATAATATAAGTGTAACAGATACTTTTCTGTACTTGATTATTCTTACACAAGGAGACCGCTATGGCACTATTCAGAAATCCGCAAAACGCAAATCCATATTTCCCTCTCGCGCAGCTGGCGTCGAAGTATTCCTCTGCAAGAGCTAACCTACTTTTGGTCATCATCTTTACGGCTGTCAATATGATTTTGGCGATAACCGGAAGTGATACTTATTTTCTCTTCTCTGCTTTCGTACCTTATTTTTTAACCACGATGGGCGCGATTCTCTCGGGCAAAATGCCCGAATACTACTATGAGGGAGAGGGCGCATACGAGGTCGTCAGTGACGGCGCGCTTATGTGGGGGCTCGCAGCGGTTTCCACAGTTATCGTTGCAGTATATCTCGTTCTCTGGCTCCTGTCAAAAAAGCCCCGTATGGGTATTATGATAGCGGCTCTCGTTATTTTTTCCGTTGATACTGCGGCGCTCTTCTTTATTGGAGGCTTCTCCCTCGATATGATTATCGACTACCTCCTCCACGTATGGGTCATCGTATCCTTGGCAGGCGGCATTTCCGCGGCGAAGAAGATGAGCGAGCTGGCCGAAGAGCCCATTCAGGTTGTAGACTACACCGACGTTACAGATGCCTGATTAACTTAAATATGCAAAGCGAAGCATCATAACCCGATGCTTCGCTTTATTTATCCCAAAAATACAAAAAACGGAGATAAATTCTCTCCGTACAAATTTTATTTTATCAAATTTTTCGGTGGTTGTCAATGCTTTTGAGTATATTTTGTGAGGTCGGATTTCAAAATTAACACTTTGTACAAGTTTATCAAAAACTTTAAAGAAATTTCACAAAAACTGTTTATTTTTCACAATATATATGATATAATGTAGGTGAGAGAGAAAGCTCTCTCAAGTAACCAGGAAAGGATTCTCTCAGGTGAGAGACGGTACCTCAAATGAAAATTACGATTTACGGCAAGCAGATGACAGTGCGCGAAAGCCTTAAGCTGGCTATCGAAAAGAAGCTGCAGAAGTTCGACAAGTTCTTCGGCGACGATGCCGAGGCATTCGTAACCTGCAAGGTTCGCAAGGGAGACAAAATCATCGAAATTACCGTAAATTTGGGCGGCACCACCTTCCGTTCTGAGGAGGAGTGCGAAACCTTCCTTACAGCTCTTGACAGAGCCGTCGAGGGACTTGAACGCCAGATACGGAAAAACAAGACGAGAGTCGAGAAGATGATGAAGCGTGGCGCCTTTGTTATTGACGAGGGCGATGATGACGAATATATCGAGGAGGACGAGTTCAACATCAGAGTAAAAACCTTCCCCTTCAAGCCTATGACACCCGAGGAGGCAATACTGCAAATGAACCTTATAGGTCACTCCTTCTTCGCCTTCACCGATTCCGAGACGGGTGATGTGTGCGTGGTTTATAAGAGAAAGGAAGGCTCCTACGGCCTCATTATGCAGGAGAAGTAATAACGCGAAAACCGTTTTTTTAGAGTATTTTGCCAATCTTTATTTACATTTTCTATAAAAATATCCGCAGGACGAGTCCTGCGGATATTTAACTTCTTTTGAATTTTCGGTGGAATTAAGTATCAATCGTTCTATCCTTAACCCAGCTGACAAAGCACAAATCTCTTTATCCTCACTCGGTGGATTTAAGTATCAATCTCTCTATCCTCGAGAGCGGCAAGTCCCTCTCTGAAGGCGAGGGCTGCAATAAGCCTTTCCTCCTCGTCCTCACTCTCAAGCATAGGCAGAAGCTGACGGAACAGCTCGCCCTTTACCGACATATCGCGCTTGAAGGGCTCGGTACCGAACAGAGGCATAGTCTTGTCAATAACCTCGAAGGAGTAAAGACCGAAGGCGTCGTTACCGAGGTTTTTCGGAACGATAAATCTGGGATTAATATATCCCGTAAGCTCAACGCGCAGAGCAGTTTCCGCGCCGTACTTTCTGTCGCTTACGAGGCGGCTGACACGGTTGATAATCTCGTTGTTGGTATCAACTCCCGTAATATCCAGAGTCTCGCTTCTGAACACGGTTTTGCCAAAGCTCATATACTTTGCGTCAATAGCCAGCTCGCCGCCGTTGTACTTGACAACTATAAGCTTTGCGCCGCCGATGCCGGGGGTATCGAAGCCTATGGACTCGAGCGCGCCCGAGTAGCCGTATATTGAGTCGCCGAGAGATACGAACTCGCCGCCCTCGTGACGGGAGCCGAGAGCATAGTAATCCGCGCCGAAGCTCTTAAGGTCAGCGGTGGAGATGGGGCATATCTCGGAGTCGAGTGCGCCGTCAACCTCCGCGTAGCCGCAGACAATGTTGATTTTCGAAATATCGTCAACCTGCTTATCGTAAAGGGGATTGACGCTGAGGGAGGACTCCTCAAAGCCCCAGCCGTAGACAGTTACCTTATCCTCGTCGAAATCAAATCTTGCAAGGGTGGGCTCGGAGAATACGTAGCAGTTGGAGGGGAGTCTGCCCGAGGTGTAAATGGGGTTATCCTTATAGCTGTCACTTTTGCCGGGAGCTATAATAAACTTCGTGTCGGCGCAGTTGCGGAACTCGCGAACGAGAAGCTCGGCAGTTCTGTTGGTAGCGAACTCGGACTCAAAAAGGTCGCCGCTTATAAGCACGTAATTTACTCCGCTTCCGCGCACGTACTCCATCATCTTCATAAAGGACTCGCGCAAGCCGCGGCGGCGTTCGTCGCTCTTCTCCGGAGAGAGGTCCGCGTAGGGTGTCTCAAGATGAATATCTCCGCAGTGGAGGAATTTAAGTTGTGTTACCTGGTTTCTTTCGCTCATTTCTGCTCCGTTCCGCCGATATACGGCTGCTTTTGTCGGGATATCCCGCGTGCCTTTTCGGCGTGTGTTCATACTTATTTATTATAGTATACCACCTTTATAGCAAATTTGCAATAATTTTAGCAAAAAAACTTGAAAAATGTATTGCAATACTCCAAAATTTGTGCTACAATATTAGTGTATATTTCAAGGCAGAAAATCACAGGAGAGACAATTATGTTAAATCTTGCGGTAAGAAATACAGCAAAGCTTGTAAGAGAAAGGTCGAAGTGCGACAACGTCCGCCTCGGCAGACTCTTCACCAAGAAGGAGAACGCCAGACTTATGGCGAGCATGCTCCGTCTTGACAGCACAAAGACAGTATATACTATACTCGTACCCGGCGCAGGCACGGGAATTTTAGCGGCGGCGGCAATTGAGGAGATTTGTAAAAAGTACTCCTCCTGTAAGCAGATATTCGTTACCTGCTACGAAAACGACCCCCTCTTCGTTCCTATGCTTGAGGACAACCTCGAGCGCATAAGGAAAAAGTGCCGTCACGACTACGACGTCAAGCTTTATATTACCGTCTACGACGAGAACTACCTCACCGATTCGAAAAATCATTACACCGTCTCCTTCACCGGCGACGTTATCGAGGATAAGTACGACATTATAATCTGCAATCCTCCCACAGACCTTCTGGACAAGTCCTCTCCCGAGGCTCAGGCCGTGGGCGGTGTCACTCAGCTTAAGATTAGCGCGGCGTTCCTTTTCGCCCGCCTTGCTGCAAAGCACCTTGAGGAGGGCGGTCAGCTCGTTACCGTTCTTCCTACCTTGGTAGCAAGCGCATCTCAGCTTACCTCCTTCAGAAAGGAGCTTGCTTCCTCTCTTGCATTGGAGGCTATTCATCTGTTCGTCGGCAAGCGTAAAAACGAGAAGCGCGCAACTCCCCTGAAGAAGAATATCATTCTCGCTTACGGCAAGTGCCCTCAGCCCAAAACCGTAACTATTACCACCACAACAGAAAGCGGCAAGGAGCTTACGGCTCTTCCTCCCCTCGACTACAGCTTCGTGGTTGATAAGGAGGACGGCTCTCTCACCCTTCCCAAGAGCGTGGAGGATACGAAGATTGTCAAGTACATCTCCGAGTTCCCCGAAACTCTCTCGGGTCTCGGACTTAAGATGTCCACGGGTCTTATCATAGACTCAAAGTGCGAGGGTCTGCTCTTCACCGAGCCTATCAAGGGCTCAGTTCCCCTTCTCCGCCCCTCCGCTATGGTTAACGGTCAGATAAGCTTCCCCCGCCCCGTCAAGAGGCAGTACCTCGCGCCCATTAATCCCAGCCTTATTCAGAAGAATAAGAATATGGTTATTATCAAGCGCGTGCCTGCCAAGAGCGATGACAGATTCGTTAACTCCGCAATCTATATGGCGGCGCAGCTTCCCTCCTACCGCTACATCAGCACACACAACAAAATCAACTTCATAGATACGAAGGACAGGAACTCAGAGATTTGCCCGCGCCTTGCGTTCGGACTTTTCGCGCTCCTTAATTCCACAATCTACGACAGATACATTTCCATAGTCTCGAAGTCGAAGCAGATTAACTCCAAGGAGATGAGACAGCTTCCCCTTCCTCCCAGAAATATTATCGAGAATATCGGTATGAGACTTATGGCAGTAAGGCAGACAACGGTGGCTGCATGCGACCAAATTGTAAACCCTACTTTGCATATAATTGAAAAATAACGCTTTATTTTGAAAAATCGGCTGTTTTGCGCAGCCGATTTTCTTTTGCATTTTACTCAAAACTTCTCTCTGCTTATCCCAAAATCAACCTCACTAAAGCTTCCCTCTGCTTATCCCACAATCGTCCTTACTAACTCAAGAAAAACCGTCTCCTATGACAAGGCCTTACGTTTCCCTGCTGCGGAAAAGTGTCTCGTATAACCCGGCCTTACGTTTCCCTATACCAAAAACTGACTGTAATCAAGCTAAAGCTTAACGGAGCCGGTCGCCGAACAAACACGGGGCAGTCCGGCCTTGATAATTTCTCGCCATATCAACAAAATCCATATAAATTCAAAATTGCCTTGACTTTTATGGCTCGGGGTAGTATACTAGACTTAGCATAGCTTTTAATATATTTTTTGGAGACTTTTAAAATGTTTGAAAAAATTACACCCGAGCAGGCAGGCGTCAGCTCCTTTGCGGTAGCGGAATTCATTCGCAACCTTAACAAGCGCGGAATGCAGATGCACAGTCTGCTGATGATGAAGGGCGATAAGCTTTTCGCTGAGTATTATTGGGCTCCCTTTAATAAGAGCTTTACTCACAGAATGTACTCCCAGACCAAGAGCTACACTTCAGTAGCTATCGGACTTCTTGAGGAGGAGGGAAAGCTTTCCCTTGACGACCCCATAAGCAAATATTTTCCCGAAAAGTTAGACACGCCCCTCCACTCGCACCTTGCAAACCAGACAATTCGCCAGATGCTGACTATGACCACCGTCGGCGAGCCTGACATATGGTTTAAAACCGATTACGACGACAGAACCCGTATGTACTTTAACCACAACAGGGACGGTGAGCTCCGCTATCCCGGCACCATTTGGGAGTACGACAGCGCAGGCTCACAGGTACTTTCAAGCCTTGTGGAGAAGCTGTCGGGTATGAGCACCTTCGACTACTTGAACGAGAAGATTTTCCGCCACCTCGGCACCTTTAAAACCGCGAGAATGCTTCGCACAAGGAACGGGGACTCCTGGGGTGACTCCGCACTCCTCTGCACTGCACGCGATATGGTTTCCTTCGCAAGATTCGTTATGAACTACGGAACCTGGAACGGCGAGAGGTTGATGAACGAGCAGTACCTTCGCGATGCTACCGCAAAGCAGAAGGATAACATAGAGTGCGAGCATCCCGTCTATCAGCACGGCTACGGCTACCAGATTTGGCGCACCGAGCAGAACGGCTTCGCCTTCAACGGTATGGGCTCGCAGTACACGGTTTGCCTGCCCGACAAGGATATTATATTCTCCTGCACCGCAGACACTCAGGGTCACACTCACGCCGCCGATTTAATTCTCGGCTATTTCTTCGACCTTATCGCGGAAAATATGGACAGCGAGGCACTGCCCGAGGACCCCGAGGCACAGGAATACTTAGATGAGCAGACCTCCGACCTTAAGCTCTACGCTATACAGGGCGCGCCCGACTCCTCTATGCGCCCCATATTAAACGGCAGAGAGTACGTATGTGACGAGAACCCCATGGGTATTGAGAGTTTTTCCTTCAGCTTCTCCGAGGACGGAAGCACGGGCGAGCTGGTTTACGTAAATGCTCAGGGTGAAAAGCACCTTCCCTTCGGAATAAACCACAACGTATTCTGCAAATTCCCCGAGCTTGGCTACTCTAACGAGCTTGGCGGAGTTCGCACCACGGACGGCTTCACCTACGTTGCGGCTGTTTCCGCTGCCTGGAGGCAGGAGGACAAGCTTGTCTTGGACGTGCAGATTATTGACAAGTATTTCGGAAACGGTTTGTTTATTTTCGCCTTCAACGGCGACAAGGCTACCGTCAGAATGAAGAAGGTTGCCGAGGACTTTATGCAAACCTACGTCGGAGATGCTAACGCCCACGTCAAAAAATCAGACGAATAATAGTAGAAAACAAAGATTATTACGGCAAAACACAGCTAAAAACCGTACTTTTATGAGGTAAGTCCAATGTTTGAAAAGATTACTCCCGAGGAGGCGGGCATATCCTCCGCCTACGTAAAAAAGTTTATAAAAAAAATTGAGGCGCGCGGCGCTATAATGCATTCTCTCCTGCTCGTAAGACACGGCAAGATATTTGCGGAGCATTATTGGGCTCCCTTCACCGCCGACTCGCTGCAGAGAATGTATTCCCAGACCAAAAGCTACACAGCTATGGCTCTCGGACTTCTGAGGTCAGAAGGAAAGCTCTCCTTTAATGACAAAATCAGCGACCACTTCCCCGAGAAGATAAACGGTGAAATTCCCGAGCATCTTAAAAACCTGACCGTTGAGGATATGCTGAAAATGTCCACGGCAGGCGGACCTACCAAATGGTTTGACTGCGGCAACCCCGACAGAACCAATCACTACTTCCACGGCAGAGAGTACACTCACGCGCCCGACACCTACTGGAAGTACGACAGCGCAGGCTCTCAGGTGCTTGCAAACCTTGCGGAGAAGCTTTCGGGTATGAAGCTTCTCGATTATCTCAAATCCAAGCTCTTCAACAAGATGGGCACCTTCCAAAGCGCCAGAATGCTTATGTGTGCCAACGGCGATGCCTGGGGCGACTCCGCCCTTCTCTGCACCACCCGTGATATGGCATCGGGCGGTCAGCTCCTTATGCAGGGCGGTAAGTGGAACGGCGAGCAGCTGCTTGATGCGGATTTCATTAAGGTGGCTACCTCGAAGCTTGTAAACAACAGAACCAATTGGACCCGTCATTGCCTTGATGCAGAGGGCTACGGCTACCAGATTTGGCGTGCGCCGGGCAACGGCTTCGCCTTCGTCGGTATGGGCGACCAGCTGACAATCTGTCTGCCAGATAAAGACTTTATGTTCGTTTGCACCGCCGACCACCAGGCTCCCGCGGACGCAGGCGAAAAGCCCGTCAGAACTATGCTCATCAACGCGCTCTACGACTTCATAGTCGATAACCTTGGCGACAAGCCTCTCCCCGAGGACAAGTCAGCCTATGCCGACTATACGGCAGCGTGCGCTAAGCTCGAGCTTGCTTGCATCAAGGGTGAAGAGGACTCTCCTCTGCGCGAGAAGATAAACGGTGTCACCTACGAGTGCGAGAGCAACGTTATGGGCTGGACTCGCTTCAGATTTGACTTCAATGACGAAAGAGGCGGTGAGCTTCACTACACCAACGCCCAGGGCGACAAGGTTATTCCCTTCGGTGTGAACCATAACGTCTACGGCTACTTCCCCGAGCTTGGCTACTCTAATGAGTACGGCTCCGTACCCACCACCGACGGCTTTATGTATAAGGACGCGGTAAACCTCGCCTGGCTCGACGATAATAAGCTTATTCTGGAGATTAAGATTATCGACACCTACCTTGGCACAGCAAGCGGTGTATTCGGCTTCAACGGCGACTACATGGCAGCTCACTTTGAGAAGGCAGCAGAAGCATTCCTTAACGAATATCAGGGCGAGTTCTGCGGCAAGGCTGTAAAATAATACTTATTTATTTTCTCTTGCTTCTTTCGTTCACTAGCTTTTGAGGCTTACGTTCACTAGCTTTTGAGGCTTACGTTCACTAGCTTTTGAGGCTTACGTTCACTAGCTTTTGAGGCTTACGTTCACTAGCTTTTGAGGCTTACGTTCACTAGCTTTTAGGTCTATTTCAACCGACTTTTGCTGATTAGGCTCACTAGCTTTTAGGTCTATTTTAATATTATTTGCCGCGTTTTGTAAGCTTTATTTTACAAAACGCGGTTTTTTGTTGCAGAATGGCTTTGTGACATTAGCGTATCAAAGAGAAATTTTATTATTCTTTACGCGCTATTTACCGATACACACCTTCTGTCAAAAGGCGCAACCCAAAAGCTCAAAGAGACGTCAGAATAAAAAACCCGAAAGTCTCAAGCTTTTTCTATACACAAGCAGGGCGAAAAAGGATATAATACTCTCATAAAAAGCATCTTAAGTGAAACTCCGTATTTCGCGTCCCACACGTAGGAGTGCGCCATCGGTGCTGTTTTGTCGATGTATTTTAAGTTTTTTCTTGCCAAATATCCAAATTTTTCCTTCTATTATATTAAAATATCTATAATTTTAATAAAAATTTACAATTTTTTTCATTTTTTTGCCAGTTTTTTCATATAATACTTGACAATTTTAGTGCGATGTGCTAGAATGTAATCAGTTATTAAATATTTTAAATAATTAAATGTAATATTTTTAAATCATTATTTTAATAAGGAGAAATCAAAATGCCTGAAATCAAGTATGAAGTCGTTGACAAAATCGGTGTGGTAAGCGAAGGCAATAACGGTTGGAACAAAGAGCTCAACCTTATCAGCTGGAACGAGAGAGAGCCCGTATACGACCTCCGTACCTGGTCCCCCGACCATGAGAAAATGGGTAAGGGCGTAACGATTACCGTCGCTGAAGCGAAGGTTCTTCGCGATATGCTCAATAGCCTTAATCTCGACTAATACATAAAAGAACGCCGCCAGGGGAGAACGCTTATGCGAGCTCAGTGCGGCGTTCTTTTACCCCATTTTCTTTAAAAGCTCTTCTGCGTTCTTTAATGGCGAGTGTGGCTTCCAAAGGCGCCAAAAAAAGCACATAAGCCCGTGAGCTTTAGAGCTTCCAAGGGCGCCAAAAAAAGCACGTAAGCCGTGAGCTTTAGAGCTTCCAAGGACGCTGAAGAAAGCGCGTAAGCCCGTGAGGTTTAGTGCTTCCAAGGGCGCCGAAGAAAGCACGTAAGCCCGTGAGCTTTAGAGCTTCCAAGGACGCTGAAGAAAGCGCGTAAGCCGT
>JAFUPM010000095.1 GCA_017481225.1 Clostridia bacterium | reverse complement strand
TCGCTGAAGGAGAAGAGCTTCAGGCAGAATTGCTCGAGTCACTTTACAGATTGTGGTTTTCGATTCCAAATATGAGAGGTATCATTTACTGGAATATTAAAGACGGCGACGCATGGAAAAATGAGGGGGATTGTCGCGGCTGTCTCATTGACGAATACATGCGCAAAAAGAAATCTTATTATGCTCTTGAACACCTGATCAAGCGCGAATGGAACACCTGCGTCAGTTCTACAACAGATAATGACGGAATTCTCGAATTTTCGGGATTTTACGGCGATTATGACGTAACGGTTGCGATTGATTCCAAGGAAGAAAGGCTTTCTTATGCATTCGATAAAGATGGCAACACGCTGACGGTTACCGTAAATTAAAACTACTTTTCAACCTAATATAACAAAAAACGCTTTTCGCCACAGCGAAAAGCTACATCAAATACCTCTTCACTATTCACTATTACCTATTACCTCCAAATCCCCGAGGTTTTAGTGAAAAGTGAAGAGTGAAAAAGCAATGGGGCTGAGTCATTAACTTAGCTCCAAAAAAGAAAAAAGCGGATGTTCTTTACCAAAAGGTGTTGAGCATCCGCTTGCTTTATTGTATATTAAATCGCCAAACCCAACCACACAAGAAAGCGAGGTAATTATACAACAATGAGATTAAATTTTTATAAAAATACCGCGCATTGCGGGAATTCTTATCTTCTCGCCCGGCAATACGGTTGAAACATTTCCTGAATCAAGATCGAATATCTCACCGGGACTTGCCGCATCATAACCGATTTTTGTATCCTCCCTTGCCGTGTTGACAAACAGATGGAGCATTCTATCGCCATCGCGGAATTTTCCGCGAATTACCTTGCCGTTTGCCTCGTCGGTCAATATTTCGCCATCGGAATGAAGCATTTTCAAAACTTCACAAATTTCTGTTTTCTCAAATCCGCACTCGATATACTCTCCGCTGTTTGCACTCACGGAAGGTACCCCGTCAACAAAGAATACTCGAACGCCGTTTTCAGAAAGCGCTTTGAGCGACGAGAGTGCGTTCTCGTCTATCACCTCTATTTCGGGAACAATGACGGTTTTAACCTTCAATTCGGAAATCGATGGTATACCGCACTTAACAAAGGAATAGTACGCGTTTACAACATCCTCTTTGTCAACGAAAAGCGGATTGAAGCCTGAAAGCTCAAGTGAGCTCGTAATATTTTCTATCGAATCGTGCTGACGGGCTTTTTCTGTTGCCGAGGCTGCTCTTGAGTGTTCGGGAACAAGTCTTGCCTGATTGTTTTCAATAGGATAGTACACGAAAATATTTGTGTCAGGCACAAGGCCGTCAAGCATATAACCGAGTCTTGCCGTATACTTGTTAAACTCACGCATTTTCGCAACGTTTTCGGGAGTTCGCTCGTCCTCGCGAAGCTGGAAATAGGAGTTAGACACCCGCGCTCCGTGAAGATAACAAAGGGCTGTCACACACTTCATATTGTCGAAGGGAGCTTTATCAAATTCACTCTTTTTGTCAAAAGGACAAAGCTCAACCATAAGTCCTGGGGACGCAGTCTTCCTCGCTACCATTTCGGGTACTTTATCGTTTACGTACTTGAAGATTTCGGGGAAGCAGGAGAGAATATCAAATCCGGGATATCCTGCCGCCGATACAACCTTTGAATAATTGCCGTAATATGCAACGTGGGCAAAGGGCTCGTCTTCTCCTAAATAATGCCCCGAGAATTTCGTGCCGTGAGCCTCGCACCACTCGTTTATTTGTCCCGAATACGCCTCGGCTATCATTTTACCTACAAGCTCGTAGAATTTTATGCGTATGGGATAAGCCGCCTTACCGCCTTCAAAGATGAGGGGCAGCTTCGGTTCAAGTCTTTCTCCGTACAGTTCGTAGAAATACTCAAACATTCCGTCAGCATACGGGCAAACCGCGTAGTTGTATGCAGTATCCATAGCATTATAGGTTACAAAGAGGCTGGGCTCATCGGTAAACACCGCTTCAGCGCCCTCATACGCACCTTCTATTTTTGCTATCGGCTCAAAGGCAACGTCAATAAATCGCCTGACGGCTCGCTTATCCATTATGTTGATGTTAAAACGCTGTGAATTTGCGTTGTGCATACTGTGAGTACCCTCGTGGGTAGTCTTTACCGCAAAAACGTAAAGTACCTCACGCACATCAAGCTCACATTCAAGGTAATCACTGTCAAAGGAAAGCTCGGTGGGTCTTGAATAATCAACCCGACCGCCGCCCGATGTATCGAAGAAGGGATACTTCACAGCGTAAACTATTTTGTCAGCCTCATCCGGAAGATGGTACTTCGCGCGTGTTTTCTCAAACACCATTCGCTTATACATAAACATTCCCTTGGACTTGAACTCGGGATGTCCTTCGATGACTAAGGTATCCGCCTTTCCGCTTGGGTAACCGTGCTCGTCATATATCCAATACGGCAACCCTCGAGACTTTATAGAATCAAGGAATTGGCTGAATGCTCGAATGTTATTTTTGTTTGACGTAAAGCCGTCATCAAACGGCACGTTCGTAACGAGACCGTGATATCCTTCGTTCTCTATCGAATCCAGAAGGTCTTTATGGTCATCGGTATATCTGTGCTGAATTTTCCTCGGACTGTATTTTTTAGGGGGATTTGCAAACAATTCTTTACTTTTCATAGGCTTACGACCTCATTTTGAATTGATTTAATTTCTTCTTTCGTCGGGATTGAAGATACGGCATATCTTCTCGTTACACCGAGAGAAGCTACCTTGTTAGCTATTTTTGCAGACACACCAACATCTAGCCCACTCGCGAGCATTGCGCAAAGTACACCGTTAAAGGTATCTCCCGCACCTGTGGTGTCAACGACCTTTCCGACGTCGACCGAAGGAATGATCTGTCCCGTGGTCTTTATAAGACAGCCTTTTTTGCCAAGCGTCATGATTACGTTTTCCTTGTCCTCTATGCCAAGCGTTTCGTGCTCGTTTGGGGTAAACAGATCGACGTTGTCAAGAATATATTTATCCGCAACTCTTGCAGGGGCGGGGTTGAGTATACACTTAACTCCGTTTTCCTTCGCAATTCTTATTGCCGCAATATTTACTTCCTCCGAAACCTCATTGTTAAGGAGAAGAATATCGGCATCTTTTATTTCTTCTTCAAAAACGCTTACGTCTTCTGTCGAAAGCTGAACGCCCTGATATACGGTAACGTGATTGCTTCCGCTTTTGTTTGTAACTATAGCGGCAAATGCTGTTGAACCGTCCTTAAAAATGAGCGTATGCCGTATGTTTTCGTTTTCGAGAAACTCGGCGATCTCTTGTCTGTATTCTTTGCCTACCGCTCCTAGAAACGAAACCTCAGCGCCGCATCTTGCGGCGCAGGCCGCTTGATTAAAGCCCTTTCCGCCCGGCTCAAAGTGTACGGACGATGCTTCTACCGTCTCACCGCCCTCGTGAAATTTCTCTACCGGAAGAAATACCGAATTTCCGACTATTCCTATCACTGCTATTTTGCTCATAAATGCTTCACCCTGCCGATATACAGATTTTCAAGCACTACGTTATGCTCTCTGCCGCCTTCGATGTTTCCGCTGAGGTACACGGGTGGCTTTGCACCTTGCTCCAAGGCAAGCTTTGCGCCGTTTATAAGACAAGTGTTGAGTATGAAGCAGGCGGCATAGGTAGAAAGTCCGCCCATTTTCGCTTCGCCTACGTCCATACAAGCGTCACCGTAAGGAATCTTGCAGTCTATGGCGATGTCCACGTGCTCATGGAGCTTACCACCCATTTCAGCGTAAGTCATAGAGGATATTCCCACGCACTTGACCCCTGCGCCTTTAGCGGCATCTGCCATCTCTATGGGAACTTGGTTTTTGCCCGATGCGGAGAAGATGAAAATCATATCCTTTTTTGTAGGTACGTATCTTCTGAATATTTCGGGAGCAATACCGCTCATTTTCTCCATTCGGCTGGATTTTGCCGCACCGTTATGAAGCATAAGGTCGGTATCAAGCATCGGTGAAACGTTTGCAAGACCGCCCGCGCGGTAAAACGCGTCAAGTCCCGGAATGTGAGAATGACCGCAGCCAAAGACAAATATTAAACCGTCATTCTTGATAACTCTTGCGACCTCATGTGCCGCCTCGACAAGTTTTTTTGCTTCCTCGTGTTCGATTTTGTTTAAGTTTTCAACTATTTTTTCAAGATACTCACTCATCATTTTTTCAGCACTCTCTTATAGTTTTCGCCGATAGCGTCCCACAGCTTTATCGGGTCGGGCGCGGCAACGCTCGTGCCAAGACCGCCTCTGTAAGTCCAGGTGGCAAGCCTGTCAACGCCCATACTCTCGTACATATCCACAACCTTGTCTATCTGCGAGAAGTCCTCAGGCTGCGCGTTGTAGCCCATAAGCCATCTTTCGCTCTGCTTGCCGTACTTCTTTGCGATACGAACGGTGCGCTCGGTAATCTCCTTGAAGAAGCTTTCTGGAAGTGACCAGTTAATAATCGTAGTAGAGAATACGTCAAAGTAAGGACAAGCCGCAACCATTTCCCAATTATCATAGCCGCGAAGCTCGGTTACGTAATACGTATTCTTGGTTGCGTGAACACAACAGGTAATCTCAAGGTTTGGATTTACCTCTTTAATCGCCTTAGAGCAATCGGCGAGAGTTTTAAGAGCCTCTCTCCATCTGAACTGCTTCACGTCATCATTCATAAATTTGGGCATCTCGTAGCCGTAGTAGTCCTCGAATTTTTTCATGCACTCGGGACATCTGCAAGCCCAGTCGTCGCCCGCGCCACCCGTGATAGAGGCGTAAGATTTTGGATATGCATAATGGGGCTCGTCCCAGAAGAAGCCGTCAACCTCGGTTTCTCTCGCAAGCTTCAAGCAGATGTTTGTGAAATAATCTCTGAAGGAATTAGTATTGAAGCAAGCCGCATTAAGCACCTCTCCCGTGTATGCCGAAACCTGTCTGTGATGAATATTATTCTGAAGGAAGAGAGATACCTGCTCGCCTCCGAAGTATTTACCTATTCCCCACGTATCGGCAATACAGCGAAGTCCGACCTTGTGTGCGGTCTTTACTATATTGTTGATATTCGGGAACCAAAAGTCCATATCGAACTCGGTGATAGCAAGGATAACCGTGTCGCATCCGTGCTCCTTCATTTCAATGAAATCTTTTTCCGCGTGTTCAACGTAATTAAGTCCGTAGTAGCTTACGGCGGTGTGTTTTATAGACATGACAGCTCTCCTTATTTCTCCAGTATTGCATTAACTGCTTCTTCATCGGGTTCGCTTCCGGTCCACATATACGCTCCGGAATAAACAACGGTAGGAAGTGCTAACTCGGGTCTGTGCCACGTGGTCTGCACGATACCGAGGGAGCCGTTTTCGATACACTGCTCTATCATGTTCTTTGCTCCGTTTTTATCAAGGAAGGGCGAATAAACCGTTTCAAAGCCCCGGTCCTCAAAGAACGGAACGTCCTGCCACTTCGTCTCTCCGATATCGTTATGGGTCCAGACGTTCATAAGTATATCGTTTGGCAATCTATCGGTGACAGCGGGGTCACATTTCCAATACTTCACGTCAAGCGAGGAATAGAGCATATCCGACCACATAGCCATACGAACACCGCGCTCCTTTAGCTCATCGTGCAAAAAGAGCATATGATTTACGAAAAGATCGTCTGCAGGAACAACTCTTTCTTCCTCGGTTGAGCCGAATCCGAAGCACTTGTCACATGAGCAATGGAGGATAGGTGGGTTGCGGTAGGTTTTAACAAGGTCATCGATAATATCGCGCAAATACGCCTTCGTATCCTCTCTCGTGGTTGCAAAGCACCAGCCGCCCGGTATCCACATATCCGCAAGGTCGGGGCGCTGGTCAAGCACTACGTGCTGGCGAGAGATGATACGGCTCCAGCCGGCATGGCTTGTGAGATTTTGGTGAGGAATGGGAGTCATATGAAGGTCATCTATTACAAAGGAAATAAGCTTATCAACGTCAGCCTTTGACCAAGCGTTAGGCCAATGAGCATATTCGCGCTTTTCATAAGGGAACATTCCCCAAAATTCATAAAATACGTAGTTATAGCCGCAGAGAGCTGCGATTTTTGTTCTGCGCATAACGTCATCTATCGTTGTATCGTCCTTCTCCGTACCGTCATTCGGCTTGAAGATGCACATATGTACTCCGCGGAAGCTGATTTTAGGAGTATAGTGAAATTCGCCTATCGGAAATTCACCGTCGCCCATCGCCACGCGCTTCATATCAATAAGCATTTTAACACCGTTTGACACCGCGTCTTCATCTTTACCTATCACTGCAATTCCATTTTCGGATATGCGAATAACAGTTTCGCCCTCATTGCACCTTACCGATGTATCGGCGTCTCCCACTTTGACATACAAATCTCCGTTTTCCGCTATTACACTAGCCTTACCAAGCGAAAGCTCTGACAGAAGATAATCATATTTTCTCGAAGTTATGTTAGTCTTTACTTCACCTGATAAATCAATTTTTTTCCATCCTTTCTTGTTATAAACGAAATCCGGTTTGAGAATCATGCCATTCATTTTCTAGTAACTCCTTTTTAAAAATGTTTTGATTTGTACTTTCATTATAACAAAAAGAGAAAAACCGTACAACCTCAAAAAAGAATGAAAAGGTTAGATTTTCGCTACTGTTATCTATTGCTAAAACAGCACTATTGACAAAACAACAAAACCCGAGTATACTATACTTATGTTTAACAGTGAACGTTTTAATTTCAAGATACTTTCTGTTTTGCGCTTGGAGTTTCCCGCATCCGAAAGATACTCTCCGCCAAGACACTACCACGCTCTTATTTTTCGTGCTCACGGCAAAGCTACGGTCGTTAAAGGAGGCGACCGAATCCGTCTGAACAAGAACGACGTGACCTTTGTTCCAACGGGATACGATTATGTTATATCAAGCTCCACTGATGAAGAGGTGTTCGTTGTGCATTTTGAAGCTTTTTTTGAAAAAACTCCACCTATTTCAAATATGCACGCCACAAATCCCGACGCATTTATTACACTTTTTGGCAAGATGCTCACTACATGGCAAAATCAACCGTGCGGATTCGTTTACCGTATAGATTCGCTTTTTCTATCGATACTTGAGCAAATAGAGCGTCAGTCACTTGCAAGCGATTCAAAATCATCTAAATACTGTGTACAGCACGCAGTTGAAGCTATGCACTCCGGCTTTTCAAACCCGGAATTATCTGTTGAAAGTGTTTCCAAAGATTCAGGGTACTGTACATCCTATTTCCGCAGAATTTTCTTCGAGGAAATGGGAATCTCGCCAAAGGAATATCTTGTGAAGTTACGAATTAACCATGCCGTAGCTTTGCTCGAATCGCAATATTACTCGGTAGAAAAGGTTGCCGAACTTTCCGGATATACATCTGCAAAATATTTTTCCACATCCTTTAAGCGCGTTACAGGGAAAAGCCCATCGAGTTATTTGTCCCGTAAACAAAAATAGCGAAAAATGAACCTTTTGACACTTTTTTTCGGTTGTTCTCTACCTCTTTATAGGATATAATATTCGTGTGAGATAGATATAGAATCGGAGGTTTCCTATGGAACACACATTTTCTTGCAACAACGGTCTTGATATCAGCTTTATCCCCTTTATGCCGGCAAGCGCCGAGGATGAAGTAGAGGCAAGAATACAAATACGCACAAAGTACTGCGGGGCGTTACTAGATGCTATTATAACGGTAGACGGAAAAGAGATAGAAAGAGTGAGCGAATTTGAAGTAAAAGATTTTTATTTCTTTACTCACCGCCAATACTACAACGCCGGCACACACACTATTTGTGTCAGATTCAAAGAGCATTGTGAAGAGAAGTTTGAAGAGACAAAAACATCCTTTTGCATAGAAGAAAAACGTCTTCCGATCTTGTCCGGAGGGTTTATAATGTTCGGACCGCCAAACGACCGAAAGGCATGCGCCTCGTTTACTGCCGATACAAAGAAAATGACCGATGACGACTGGGAAGCATACATTGATCAAATGGCACTCTTGGGGATTAAGTGCATTATTATAACAACCACGGTACAGCAAAGAACAATGGACGGTGAGAATACGGCACATTATCCGTCGAGTCTTTACCCGCGGTCGGATATTACCGCAAAAGATCCTGTTCGCGCCGTGTTGCGCGCAGCTGAACGCAATGGACAATACGTTTTCATCGGACTTGGACACACCTATGGCGGTGCATTACCGCACACAAAGGAAGTCATGACCGAATTGTATTCCCTTTACGGAGACAGTCCCGCTTTTTACGGATGGTATGAGTCGGAGGAAGCTGATATCCGTCAATACAAAGAGGAAATTTGGGACAGGTGGCACGAGCTCCGCGGTCACGCAATCACCCTCAGCCCGGTCAAGCCTTTTATAATTTCGCCTTATGCGGCAGGAGAGAATCTATACCCCGAAACAGGTGGTATACATCCGGAATTTTTGAATCGGCTCGCGCGTGAAGGGGCTGACTTTGATATTATCGCCCCGCAGGATATGGTGGGTCACACGGTAGACGGAGGCAGATTGACCGTCAAAGAAAGCGGTGATATGTATTATCATCTTTCAAAGGTCTGTCGGGTGGCAAAAAAACACCTTTGGGCAAATTGCGAAGCATTTGATTTTGATGACTATTTCACTCTTGTGCCGCGCTTTAACGGCGGCGGTATGGATGGAGAAAACGGTTATTTACAGCAAATACAAGCAGTCCATCCGTATTCCGAAAAAATCGTGACTTTTATGCTGAACGGTTTCTTTCTTCCCGAAGGATTTGTTCCTGCCATAGGAGGTGAGCGTGCTACAGTGCAATATAAAATTTATAGTGAATATTGCCATATTCTCACCTCACAAATTTAAATTTTCCGATAGAATTATTATACCATATTATTGCAGATATTTCAATCTGTTTGTGTACGGTGGTTATTGAACTGTTTGTGTACGATGGTTATTGAACTGTTCAAACCTTTATGTTGTACCATCGCAATTCTTCGATAGTAAAATAAACGAAAAGGCGCTGCTGAGGTTACTATAATTCCTCAGCGGCACTTTTTATCTTTTTTATAAATCACAAGCTCGGGATTTTCTCCGTTTGCTTCTTTTGCGTTATTATCACGATATTCTAACGGTGATTGTACGGCGATTTTTGCAGAATATGTAAATAATAGTAGTCATAAATCTAGAATATTTAGCTCGGCAGCAGAGCTTGAATATACGCGTTACAAGAAAAACACAATGTAAATTTGCACTTTTAAAACAGTATAAACAAAAGCAGGAGCCGAGATTTACACCCCGAGTCCTGCTTTAAAATTATGGTTGTGTTAAGTATTACTTCTGCATTTTTTGCATATCGTTTTTGCGAATTTCAACACGCCTTACCTTACCGCTTATGGTCTTGGGAAGCTCATCTACAAATTCAACGATTCTGGGATATTTGTAAGGCGCGGTATGTGTCTTTACGTATTCCTGGATTTCCTTTTTCAGCGCGTCGGTTTTTTCCGTACCCTTTACAAGCACCACAGTCGCCTTTACTATCTGACCGCGAACCTCGTCGGGAACGGGAGTTATTGCGCACTCGAGAACGTAAGGAAGCTCCATAATAACGCTTTCAATCTCAAACGGGCCGATGCGGTAACCGGAGGATTTGATAACGTCGTCGATACGTCCGACGTACCAGAGGTAGCCGTCCTCGTCCATGGTAGCCTGGTCGCCTGTGTGATAGAAGCCGTCGTGCCAAACCTCCCTAGTCTTTTCTTCGTCGAGATAATAGCCGATGAACAGACCGCAGGGAGCCTCGCCGTCCTTTACGCGGATACAAATCTCACCCGTGTCACCGGTTTTACACTCGTTTCCGTCGGGGTCGAGAATAACGACGTCGTAAAGAGGGCTGGGTTTACCCATAGAGCCAATTTTGGGAGTAGAGCCGACGAAGTTTGCAATAGAAAGGGTTGTCTCGGTCTGTCCGAAGCCTTCCATAATGGTAAGCCCCGTTGCCTTCTTGAACTGATTGAACACCTCGGGGTTCAGCGCCTCGCCTGCCGTGGTTGCATATTCGATAGAGGAAAGGTCGTACTTGGACAGGTCCTCCTTGATGAAGAATCTGTACATCGTGGGGGGTGCGCAGAAGGTGGTGATGTGATATTTTGCGAACATCGGCAGAATGTCCTCCGAGTGGAATCTGTCGAAGTCGTAGGTAAACTGCGCCGCCTCGCAGAGCCACTGACCGTAGAGCTTACCCCAAAGAGCCTTACCCCAACCGGTATCAGAGATAGTGAAGTGAAGTCCGTTAGAATTTACGTTGTGCCAATGCTTCGCGGTAGGATAGTGACCTAAGGCGTATTTGTAGGAATGGGTTGCAATGCGGGGGTAGCCCGTCGTACCCGAGGTAAAGAGCATCAGCATAGGCTCGTTACCGCAAGGAGAGCTTTCGGTGCGGTAATAATGGGTGCTGAAGCGTTCCATTTCAACGTTGAAGTTGTGCCAGCCCTCTTTTTCTCCGCCGACGAGAATCTTAAGCATACCGGGATAATTTGCCGCAGCCTTTTCAGCCTCCAAGGATACGTCACCGTCGGCTGTACAAACGATAGCCTTAACCTTCGCCGCCTTATATCTGTAATCGAAATCGTGCTCTACGAGCTGGTTGGTTGCGGGGATAGCGATAGCACCAATCTTGTGAAGAGCCAGCATACAGAACCAGAACTGGTAATGACGCTTGAGGACGAGCATAACGGTGTCGCCCTTTTTGATACCGAGAGATTCAAAGTAGTTTGCGGTCTTTGCCGAGTACTTTTTCATATCGCTGAAGGTGAATCTTCTGTCGGTTTTGTCATTTGCTACCCACATCATAGCCAGCTTGTCGGGGGTCTTCTCGGCTATAGCGTCAACGCAGTCGAAGGCAAAGTTGAACTTATCCTCGTTTTTGAACTTGATGCCGCAAAATACTCCCTTATCGTCGTAGAAGGACTCGATGAAGTTATCCGCAACCGTCGAGGCGGTATTGACGACCTCCACGGCCTTGGGAGCAACGTACTCGACCTCGGGATACTCCTCGCTGACAAGTCCGTCCTGGGGGTTAAGAACAACGGCGTGGAACTCACAGCCGCCCTCGCTTACCGCTATCATACCGTGAGGAATCAAGCTGTTGTAGAATATGGAATCTCCTTCGTTAAGAACGTCCACGTGACCGCCGACCTGTACCTTAAGCGAGCCCTTGACGATAACGTCAAACTCCTGACCGTTATGAGAGCTTAGCTTGATAGGCGCGTCCTGCTCCTCGGGGATATAGGGGAACTTAACGAGGAAGGGCTCGGCGAGCTTTTCCTTAAACTTGGGGGCAAGGTTGTTGTACTCAACGCCGTGCTGCTTTAAAATCTTCAAGCCCTCGCCCTTTCTCGTGATGGCAAAGGAGGTGAGGGTCGTGCTTCGTCCCTCGAGAAGGTCAACGACCTCGACGTCGCAAGCCTTGGCGCACTTATAAATAAAGGTAAAGCTGAAATCGGTGCCACCCTGCTCCAATACACGGTATTCCTCAACCGATACACCCGTAAGCTTAGCAAGCTGCTCCTGTGTGTATCCCTTTGCTTCTCGCAGCGCCTTAATTCTGCCTGCGACCTCTTTCAAACTGTAATCCATTTCCGTCTCCTTTCGCTCCTGACATTTTGCTTAATGGTTACGAATTTGAATAAAACAAAAACCCGCCTCAAAAGAAACCTCTTGAGACGAGTTGTATAACCCGCGGTACCACTCAAATTGCGGAAATTTTATCTCCGCCACTTTTCGAGCTCTAACAAGCCCTTTGCTTTTACGCAGCATTACGGAAGGAGTCTACTCAGCCCGAGCCTTTCGGTCCTCCGACTCAGAAGTGATAGGTCATACGGAAAATTCAGCTATTGTCTCGCACCGTCCGACAACTCTCTGTGAAGCTTCAAAGTCCAACCGTCTTCATCATAGTCGTTTTTGTGATATTCAAATTTGCCTACATTCTAGCACGAAATTATGCGCTTGTCAATACCTTTTCAAAAATTCCTTGAATTTTTTTACGGTTCGGCGGGGGCGTTTTTATTCAACTTTGCTTTGTATAGTATATATAGTATAAAAGGAAACTTTAGAGAGTTTTTAAGACAAAGTATTGACAATATGAGGTTTTTTATGTATCATAGAACTATATTTATTCTACGCCAAAGCGGCGGCAAGTGAGGTAAAACCGATGTGTAATATTGCAGGATATTCGGGCACTAAGCGCGCAGCACCAATACTTCTCGAAATGTTAAGACAAGAGGAGCCGTCTAGCGTAAGTCTCTCCGCGGGTATCGTTACCCTGCACGAGGGCAGGCTCTATTGCAGGAAGGTAGTCGGTGACGTTGACACGCTCATAAAAACCACCGATGCGCTGTATCTGCCCGGCAACGTGGGAATAGCCCACATAGGCGCCGCAAAAGATGCGCGTACCTACAACTTCGCGCAGCCCTTCGTCGCCGAAGGCGGCAGGCTTGCAGGTATGATAAACGGCACCGCGCGTGGAATAGGCTACAGCGAAAGCGTGCAGGCGAAAGCGGAATTTCTCGAGGATAACGGATATTCCTTCTTGGGCGGCACGCCACTGGAGGAATGCAGCTTTCCAAAGCTCGGAAACGGTAATTTCGTCAGCTGCGCCGAGGTGCGCGTAAACCTTGTAAGCTACTACGTAAACCGCGGCTATGATATAGAGACAGCAATGGCAAGAGCTATCTCGGAATGTTATACCGACGGTGTCCTTGGCGTCCTTTCTCTCGACACGCCCCACGACCTCTATGTCCTTTGCACCTCGACATCCGCCTTTGCGGCAACGGACGGTGACGGTACCTACGTGGCGTCCTGTCCCCTCGCATTCCCCGACGGACTTAGTGAAAGCTCTACCGCCCTGCCCCTTATGCACCCGACAAAAATATCCGGGAACGGTATATGCATCAGCGATATAAAAGTGAGTGGGTGCGAGTAGGTCAAAGAGCTTGTGGACGGTGGTATTGAGGGGTCTTGAGCGCATCTGTGCCCTGCTCTCCTATAAGGAGACGTCACCTCTCACCCCCCGACAGCTCCCCACGTAAATTAAAACAATTCAGGCTCTCGGCAATAGCCGAGAGCCTTTTCGGTTTTGCGGATATTTTATATTAAAACAGTTGTTTTGTAAATAATTATTTGCTTTTCTCTCTGTATTTCTCGTCTGCGGCAGCTTTTCCGAAATACATAAGCTCCCAAACTGCAGGGGCGCTTACGCGCTCAATTACAGTTCCCTTTTCAATGCGCTCAATGCTCGCCTCGCCCTCAAAACGATGATATCCGCCGTCAAAGCCTATAAGCCTTGCAAGTATGCTTACGGGCTTGGGCAAAACGTCAAGGAAGCGCGTTTTGTTTATATCCCCATGGCGGTTGTATGTTATGCGGTACTCCTCACCTGTCGGTGTTTCGTACTCGTAAATAACCTTTTTGTAGACGGGCTTCCCCGTCAGCTCATCTAAATATCTCTCCTCGGGCAAAAAGCGAAGGGTGTGGTTTGAGTTATCGCCGATAATCTCCCCGTCCTTTGCCAGCATAAAGACGTCGAAATCCTTGTATCCGTATTTTTTCTCTGCGGTAATCCAGGCAGAAATTACGTTGTAATTGCCAATCTTCGCTCTGCCCCAATACCAATGGTGCATAAGCTTCAGCATTGAAATATTGCCCCAATTATGGTCGTGGTAGCCCGAGCCCTCAAGGTGCAGGCTTTCGCCGTCATAGCTAACGTCGGCTACTGCGCTGCCCTCGGGAATGGCAGGAAGCCAGGCAAAATAATGCTCCTCCCTGTCGCCGAAGAATATGCTGCCTGTCTGTGACCTCCAGGCTCTGACCTTACCCTCAAGACTCAGCTTTGCCTCAACTCTTTTCCCCTTGATGTAGACGTCGTAGTGCTTAAGGTCGCCCCGACAGAAGCACTCGCCTATCCTTACGTCGCAGGACTCCTTTGCATAGTAGCTCTCCTCGATTGATGCATAAACCTCTTCGGAGATTTTTTCGCCCCCGGGTAAGGTAAGCTCTACCGTTGCCATAGGCTTTATAGGTCCTTCAACGCTTATGGGCATTTTTGAATAGAAGAATATAACCAGCACCGTGCCGTCGGGGTAGTGAGAGTCGTAGTACCACCACTCGTAGTTGCCCTTGGAGCCGTCGACGCGAGCGCCGTCCTCCCAAAGCTCTACCCTGTCCCGACGAAGCCCCATTTTCTCATAATGAAATTTATCGTCGGGGTGAATTGAATTTTTTATTCTACCCATATTAAGCCTTCCTTTCATATCCTTTATCTTTTCCGTAGTAAAATATACGACGGAGTTAGAATACTCCGAGAGATTTCAGCACGAAGGATGCAACAAATACGGTAAACGCGCTGGATATTGTGGTGAATACCACAAGCTGACCTGCCAGGGACACGTCCGCGCCCATTTCCTGCGCCATAGGAACACTCGACACGGCGACGGGAGTGGAGAACACTGCCACAAGGGCGGCAAATTCCGCGCCGCCGAACCTGTCTTTAAACATAAGATAGGCGCAGCCTATTCCGAGAATCGGAACTATAACCGAACGAATGACCGTTCCTGCCACAATCTCGCGGCGCAGATGTGATATAGCGGAGAACTCAAACTGTGCGCCAAGCACCAGCAGCGCAAGGGGGGTTGCAAGGTTCTTCAGATACTCCAGGGTTTTCCACAGTGCGCTGACTGACTGAAGGCGGAAGGAGACGTCAAGCTCTACAAGCACCCCTCTTATACCCAGAGCCAAAAGACCTGCGAATATGCCAATAATAAGGGGGTTTTTGACAATGCCGACCAGCACGCGCTTAAGGCTCGCCTTACCGTCGCCGCCAAAGACGGAAAGCCCCACGACAGCCAGAATATTGAACACGGGTACCATTATAGCCGAAAGCAACGTTGCGACAGCCGCGCCCTCCTCCCCAAAAAGCGAGGTGGCAAGAGGTATGCCAATCAAGGCGTAGTTAGAACGGAACACACCCTGTATAAGAGCGCCCCTGCGCTCTGCGGGCTTAGTTATCAAAATGACCGTAGGAATACCCACGAGAAAAAGTATCAGAACGGCAACAGCAGCGTAAAGTGCATAGCCGAAATCATAGTTGCCAAGGTCGTTTATGCCGTACACGTTCATAAACAGCATAACAGGAAGAAAGACTCGGAAAACCAGCTTATTCGCCGCTTTGGCGAAATCGGAATTCATCATTCCTATCCTTTTAAGTATATATCCTATAGCAACCGTAAGAATTATGGGTGATACGGAATTAAAGGCGAAGGCAAGATCGTCAAGCATCGATAGCTCCTTTCGTTTTGGGGCTTATTTGCGCCTTTCGTTATGCACCCCACAGCTTTTCCTTTCAGAAAATCAAACAGTTTTCTTACAAATCAATTATACAACACCGCAAAAGAAAAAGCAAGTATGATTTTCGCATCTTGCATCTTCCCCTTCAAGCACCCGAAATCAAAGCAAGATTATTCGTGGATTTTTCAAAGCAATACATTGATATATCGAAGCATTGCTTAGCCGAAATTGGTAGTATTTGTAAAGATTGGTTTACAAATCGACATATTTGCATAAAAATACCCCGCTATAAGTGGTGATGCCCTTAACGTAGAATTTATGCTTTATCAAAATCGCAAGCACTGCACCTGACAAGTCAGCAGCGAATGAGCGAACCCCTATACAAACAGAAAAAGAGAGAACATTTTTGTTCTCTCTTTTTCTGTTAGTGAAGTTTTTGCTATCGCAAAAGTGAAGTTACTACGCAGTGAAGTTTGTGCTACGCACAAGTGAAGTTAAGTTTGCCCATCACTTCGCCGTCAGGCGAAACTTCACTCACGAAGTGAACTTCACTATCAAAGATAACTTCACTTGCCCGTAAGGGCAAACTTAGTTAGCGTGATACTCCGCTTGGAGTATCACGCTAATCGCGGGTGTAAGTTGATATTATTTTGAAAGAATTGCCTTATCGCTGCCGAACTTGGAGCCGCTGGATTGCTCGAAGAGCTGAAGAAGCTGCTCTATTGTCAGCTTTTTCTTTTCCTCGCCCGAAACGTCAACAACAACTCTGCCCTCGTGCATCATAATCAGCCTGTTGCCATAGGCAATAGCGTCGTGCATATTGTGGGTAATCATAAGAGTTGTAAGCTTATTTTCGGAGACTATTTTGTCGGTAAGCTTAAGCACCTTGGAGGCAGTCTTGGGGTCAAGGGCTGCGGTATGCTCGTCGAGAAGCAGAAGCTTCGGACGGTTAAGTGTTGCCATAAGAAGCGTTACAGCCTGGCGCTGACCGCCCGAGAGCAGTCCAACCTTTGAGGTAAGACGCGACTCCAGACCAAGCTCCAGAGTAGCAAGCAGCTCCTTATATCTTTCTCTTTCGCCCTTCTTGATACCCCAGACGAAGCGGCGTTTAGTGCCGCGCCTTGCGGCGATGGCAAGATTCTCGGCAATTTCCATATCGGGAGCAGTACCCATCATAGGGTCCTGGAATACTCTACCTAAGAACTTTGCTCTTTTATGCTCGGGCATACCCGTAATATCCAAGCCGTCAAGCTCTATTTTACCGAAATCGGGCTTCCAAACGCCTGCAATAGCATTTAAAAGTGTGGACTTTCCTGCGCCGTTACCGCCTATGACGGTAACGAAATCTCCGTCCTCAAGGTAGAGGTCAAGACCTGCAAGGGCAGTTTTTGCATTAACGGTGCCGGGGTTAAAGGTTTTCTCGAGTCCTGAAATCTTAAGCATCGGCGTCACCTCCCTCACTCTCGCTTTCCACAGCTACCGACACCCTCTGGTGCTTGCGCTTGGAGAAGTACTCCTTCTTTAAGTAAGGAACCGCGAGGAATATAGCTACTATCATAGCCGAAAGCAGCTTCAGATAGTTGGTATGAAGTCCGAGGAGCATTACTACAGTGAAGATAACGTAATAAACTATAGAGCCGCCCACAACGCCTATAAGAGAAACGACGAAATTGGGCTTAATCTTCAAGGAAACCGACAGACCGATAAAGATAGCGGCAAGACCTATAACGATAGCTCCCGTACCCATAGTAACGTCTGCGAAGCCCTGGTACTGGGCGAGCAGCGCGCCTGCGAGGGCAACGATACCGTTGGATATAGCAAGTCCTATTACCTTATTTAAATTGATGTTTACACCCTGCGCCTTACTCATTGCAGGGTTATCACCCGTGGACTTGATGGTAAGTCCAATCTCGGTGTAGAAGAAGAGCCAAAGCAACACGATTACCGCTGCCACGAAAAGAAGGGGAACGATAATAGATGCGACCTTGTCGCTCATTCTGAGAAGAAGCGAATCGGGTGTAAAGTCGGTGTTACCCGTATAGAAGGGGATTGACGAGAAGGGGAAGTTGGACCTTCCACCCATTATCAGCTGAAGATTTATGGAATAAAGGCTCAGCTGTGTCAGAATTCCTGCGAGAATTGACGGAACACCGAGAGCTGTATGAAGAAGTCCCGTAACCGCGCCTGCAACAGCACCCGCAAGGAAGGAAAGAATTATACTCAGCCACACGGGCACGCCGTTTGCAATAGCAACGACACATATACAGGCTCCGGTTGCGAAAGAGCCGTCAACCGAGAGGTCTGCAATATCGAGTATCTTATAAGATATGTAGATACCGATAGCCACCAGACCCCAGATAAGGCCCTGCGCTACAGCACCCGGTAAAGCGTTCAAAAATGCCATAGAAAAAGTTGTCCTTTATTTTAATAAAAAGCTCTATCAGTTCTCGGGAACGGTGATGCCGAGAGACTCGCAAATCTCCTCGTTATATACAACGGTAGGAGTGATAGTCATAACCTCGATATCAGCGGGGGTCTTGTTGCCAAGGAGAATCTCGGCTGCCATCTTACCGGTCTCGTAGCCGAGCTGGTAGTAGTCGATAGCAAGGCTCGCGTAGCAGATAGCTGATGCGTAGCTTGTGTAAACGGGAATATTCTGCTCGGAGCAGATAGTGCCTACTATGGTGTCGTTGTTAGCAACGGTGTTGTCGGAGGGAATGTAGATAGCATCGCTTGCTGCTGCCGCAGAGGTAACTACAGCCTGAAGCTCGTTGGTGTTAGAGAAGGTGTAGGCGGTAACGTTTGTGATGCCCTTGGTTGCGAAGTAATCCTTAACAGCGTTGAACTGGATAAGGGAGTTAGACTCGTTTGCGCAGTAGATAACGCCAACCTTGCTTGCGGTGGTAAGACCGAGGGTATCAATCATCATCTGTGCCTGCTCGTCGAAGGGAACGGCGTCGGAGGTACCGGAAACGTTAGCGGGAACGTTGCCGCTGAAGGTGGACTCGTAGTCGGTAACAGAGGTGCCGAGAACGGGAATGGTGGTAGTTGCGTAAGCCGCAGCGGTAAGCGCGGGGGTCGCATTAGCCAAAATGAGGTCAACGTCCTTGGAAACGAAGGAGTCAACTACAGTAGAGCAAAGAGACATATCGGCGGGAATCTGAACGTCGATATCGACGGTCTTGCCGGCCTTCTCAAGCTCAGCAACAATAGCGTCCTTAAAGCCCTTGGTAGCCTGGTCGAGGGATTCGTGAGCCATAAGCTGGCACACGCCTACGGTGTAGTCAGCATCGGATGAGCAGGAAGTGACTGCTACGCAGGTTCCAAGGCACATTACGAGTGCGAGTACGAGAGAGATAATCTTTTTCATGGTGATTCTCCATTCTAATAAATTTATTTTGCGCAGTGTGAAACTGTGAAAACACAAATAAAACCAATAATAAACGGGTAAATATGCTAAATATGCGAATTATTATGCACTAATACCCACCATATGTGAACAATTATAGCATATTATTAAATTAAAGTCAATACCTAAAATGCAAAAGTAGGAATATTTACGAATATTTTATCGAATAGAGGCTAAAGGCTTGAAAGCCGCACTTTACGAACAGCCGCCTCTCGCAGAAGCCAAACCTGTATTTAGGTCGAAGTCGATTCTATATTCGGAATGAAGTCAAGCCTATATTCGGAATGAAGTATAGCGTCGATTTTAGTCAAAGGCAAGCCCAAAATAAGTGGGTTTGGGGGTACCCGTGTCGCGCAAATCGCGCCACATAGCAAAATTTCTTCTCTCGCCGTGTGTGCGCATTTCACACTCGGCATAACCACCGTCGAGTGCCTGTGACACATCACCTAAGGGCTCGAAACGAAACAGCTTGCCCGTCTCAGGTGTGCGCATTTCACACTCGGCATAACCGCCGTCGAGTGCCTGTGACACATCACCTAAGGGCTTGGAACGAAACAGCTTGCCCGCCTCGGGTGTCCGGAATTCGCCCTCGGTACAGCCAAGGGTACTAACTATGTCGGCAGCCTGCGACAGGTCCCCGAGAAGCTCGGGGCAGAAGAGCTTGCCCTTCTCCACGGCAGCTGCGAATAGCAGATTGTCCGCCGCGTAGAGCTTGTATAGAGAGGAGAGAAAAGCCATATTCTCTCTTTCTTGAATAATTCCGCCGAAGGTGAGCAATCTGCGCCTTGTCTTTGCATATTCGTCGGGGGTGATTTCTCTGATTTTTACGACACGTCCCGAGGGGTAAGCCGAAAATTCGTTTATTCCCGAGAGGAGTGCATACCCCATTTTGCCGTACATTGAAAACAGCTCTGCCTCACCGGGAACAAGCACTGCCGCACGGTAGCCAAGGTCGGAAAGAATGGCGTGAGTGTCCTCCATAAGGGCGCGGCAAACACCCCTGCCCCGATATCTCTCGGCAGTAGCCACGGCATACAAATATGCGACACGTCCCCCGTCGTACTCGCAGCCGAACCAATAGAGAGCCCCTGCCAGCTCGCCGTCAATGAGCGTTATCCTTGCGCGCTCTTCTGAAAAGGCTACATTAAAGAAAAGGTTAATATATTCGTCGGTATCGCCGAACGCCTCGCGCCAGAGCGACTTAAGCTTTCCGACGTCACAATTATCCGGATATTTAGTAATCACAGCCGTCCTCCAGAAGGCACGCCCAGCTTTTACGCACCTGATGGTGTGGGTGATAGCTCTTTTTTGCGCGTCGCAAGCCCTCGATACCCATATCCTCCTCACGGTCAAGATACTTTACCTCGGGGAAACGGGAGCGAATATATTTCGCCATCTCGGAGTTAACTGCGGCATAGGCACCGTTTACACCTGCTCTAGCCTTCTCAAAATGAACGTCGAAGGTGTCGGGCGTTATGCGGCTGGCAATAGTCACAGCCAAAACCTTCCCCTCCGAGAGAAGCATAATACCCACAAGCGAAAGCTCCTCAAAATGGCGGTAGGCGCGGTCAAGAGCCGCCATCTCCATCTGGAAGTCGCCGTCGGGGTTCTCGGAAAGCTTCTCCTCATACCAAAGGTCGGTCATCTCCTTCGCCAGATGCAAATTACCTTCACAAAGAGGCACAACCTCTAAATTCGGAGTTGACTCGTAGAACCTTGCCAGGTGATTGCGCTTGCTGTGGTACTTTCTACCCTTCAGGTCAGCCAAGTCATCAATAGAATAAACGTAGTCGTATGACCCCTCGTCGCTGTGAAAGCGGAATTTGTCGGGATAAAGCTGTGAAAGCTTCTCTCTTGCATTGTCGGAAAGTCCCGTAATGCGGCAGGGAATTCCCCTCGCCTCGGCGTCCTCGATTATAGCGTCTATCGCCGCCTTCTTATCACCGTCTCCTACGGGATAGGGGTAAACGCTCCTTCTGTCAAACTGAGAAAAGAGGAGAACGTTGTCACCAAAGGCCGCCATATTCTGTCTGCCCCAAAGGTAGAGATTTGCGAAGCTGAACTCGCAGCCGCGCTCCTCGCTGTCGGGCATAAAGCTTTCGTATAGCTCCTTGTCCTTTGGCGTTATCCTCTTGAAATCTATCATTTTCTTTTCATTTATTCCCGTCATATAAGACTCCTTTGCCGTATACGTTACATCTGTTATTCTTAACAGATTAGATTATACCATACAGAAAGCCGCAAGTCAATAGCACTTTCTCATAGCCATCAATATGCACGGCGCTGAGTCTCGTCCGCAAATTCGCGCATTATTTTGCTTGCTGGTTTTAAACAGATATTCCTTGAGAAATCGAGTTTTCACCCTCGAAAGTTGTGTTTCTGTAAAGTTACATTTACATTTTAGCTATTTTTAACAGCGTTAATCCTTCGGTTAGGCTTTAAGATATCTTTCGTTTTTTGCCTAAATGTTCGCAAACCAAAAGCGCCCGTATTCTCTTTTCTCTCGGAGCCCCGGGCTTTCTCCCTTGGGCGTTTTTTATGCGCCGTATATGCGCCATATATTATATTGAACAGTGTTCAAATATTAACAATCCTTTAATTTGATACAGCCGCGGCTCTATTCTATTGACAAATCGGTCTTAATGTTTTATAATATATAATACCTAATTTTTTCGCACTATTTTTAAAGGAGATACAATGAACGCAACGTTTTTAAGGTTCAAGCGAGGACTGTTGACGGTTAATATCGTTAAATCGCTTCTTTTGGGGCTTTCGCTTGGGCTTGCGGTAGGCGGCGGACTTTTGCTGCTTACGAACTATGAGATTATTTCGCTCTCTCAAATTTACATATTACCGATAGCCATAGGCGTGCTTTTGCTCGCGGGAGTCGGAACGTATTTTCTGATACGCGGCTCGGACAAGCGTACAGCAGCAGGGCTTGATAAGCGCTACTCACTTGAGGAACGAGTGCAAACGATGCTCCAATATAAGGACGAGCAGGGCGCAATATACGAGCTGCAGCGCAAGGACGCCGAGGAGGCTCTCAGCGCGGCAAAAACGGCAAGCTTCACCCTTAAGGGACTTTGGATTTACGTTCTCTCCTTCGTCCTCGGCGCAGCCGTTCTCACCTCGGGCATTATCTTCAAGCCCGCACCTCCCCCTCCGCCTCCCGAAATAGAGGTTCCCTTCTCCCTCTCGGAGATACAGATTAAGGCTATCGAGGGGCTTATTACATACGTTGAGGGCTCTGAGATGTCCTCGCCTTACAGAGAAAATACGGCAAGGCATCTTTCTGTGGTGCTCGGTGAGCTTAAAGCCGCCACCACAACGAAGATGCGCGACGAAGCCGTCACACGCGCAAATAACGCAATATTGCAGGAGATTGACGACTCCTCCACGGGGCTTGAAATCATAAACGCCCTGGGCTCCTCCTTCGACCCTACGGTCCTCGCCTTCGCAAGAGCCTTGAACTTCTACGATTGGACCGCGGGCAACGAATGGGACAGCTACACTAACGCTATAACCAAATTCCGCGGCTCGCTTTCAGCGGCTCTGTCCGAGGAGGAGGCTGCGGGCGAGGGAGCTTGCGAGCTTCAGGCAGCAAGGCTGAAGCAGCTTCTCACATCATCGGCATCAACCGCCGCCTCGGCTCTTCAAAAGTCGGGCATCAACGCATCGGACGCGTTCTATATCGCCGCCGAGAGCTATCTCTCCTACCTTCCCGAGGACGGCTCCGAGGCTCGCGGCATAGCCCTCCTTGCCGAGATTGTAGGCGAGCTTGGCTACGACAAGTCCGAGGAGAGGCTTGACCTTCTCTTCGCCGCGCTTAACAACCCCACCTTCACAGCCCTTGAGGCAGATTATAACAACGTCTACGTCGGCGAGTACGCCATCGTGCGCGTATGCACGCTCCTCGGAGTTTCTATCCCGAGGTTTGAACGTCCCATAATCAACCGCGACCCCGAGGAGGACTCGGGCGGCGGCGCAGGCAGCGAATCCTCCGGCGGCGGAGGAATAGGCGTTGGAACGGTTTACGGCAGCAACGATATTGTCCTCGACCCTATGACGGGAGAGTTCGTTGAATACGGAACTATCCTCGACGATTATTTCTACCTTGATGCAAAGCCCAAAATTGACGGCGGCGCATACACCGAGGAAGAAAAGAAGGCTTTGGAAAAATACTACGATATCCTCTACAACGGATTTGATAATAAAGGAGACACAAACAATGAGTAATATTGAAAATAACGCAGCCCTCGCCCAGAGTGAGGTCGAAAGAGTAAAGATGTTCAGCGAGAAAATCGCCGAGGTCAGAGAAGAGCTGGCAAAGGACGTCGTAGGTCAGAAGGAGATTATAGACAACGTCATTATCGCCATTGTTGCAGGCGGTAACGTACTGCTTGAGGGTGTACCCGGAGTAGGTAAGACCCGTCTTGTCCGTTCCCTTGGAAAGGTGCTTTCCCTTCCCTTCTCCCGTATTCAGTTCACCCCCGACCTTATGCCCTCCGACGTAACGGGTACTAATATCGTAGAGAAGGACGAGGCAGACAGACTTTCAACAAAGTTCCGTCCAGGTCCTATCTTCGCAAACCTGGTCCTCGCAGACGAGATTAACCGTGCAACTCCCAAAACTCAGTCCGCAATGCTTGAGGTAATGCAGGAGCATAAGGTAACCGTAGCTAACAAGTCCTATCAGATTGACGAGCCCTTCTTCGTGCTTGCAACTGAGAACCCCATCGAGCAGGACGGTACCTATCCCCTCCCCGAGGCGCAGATGGACCGCTTTATGTTCAAGCTTCTCGTTAACTTCCCCTCCCAGGACGAGCTTTGCGATATCGTAAAGATGACCCAGAAAACCATGGCGGAGACCGCCACGGGCGTTATTGACGGCGAAGAGATACTCGAAATGCGCGCGCTTGCATCTACCGTTCCCGTAGCAGACGAGGTTCTCGCCTATACCGTAAGGCTTGTAGCAGGCACTCACCCCGAGCTTAGCGACGGAGCCCCCTCCACCAAAAAGTATGTTAAATACGGCGCATCGCCCAGAGCTGCCCAGGGTCTTATTACCGCAGCGAAGGTGCGCGCTCTTATGTGCGGCAGATACAACGTATCCTACGAGGATATAGACGAGCTTGCCCGTCCCGTTCTCCGCCACAGAATTAAGGTCAACTACACCGCTATAAACGAAAAGCTCGGCGTAGATGACGTTATCGGTCTGATTATAAAGGAGACAGGGAAAGGTCGTTAAATGGGAAAGATGGTAGTAAATGAGGCGTTTCTCTCAGAGATAGAGGCTCTGGAAACGGTCCTCAAGAACAACGTCGCCGGTATGTTTGGCGGCAACCATCAGTCGAAGAACTTCGGTTCCTCCTGTGAATTTGCCGATTACCGCGATTACGTCCCCGGGGACGACATCTCCAAAATCGACTGGAACGTGTATGCAAGATTTGATAAGCTCTACCAGAAGCTCTATCTTGACGAAAGGCAGATGCATACTAAAATTTACATAGATGCAAGCCGTTCTATGCAACACGGTACCCCCGAAAAAGCCGAGCAGGCTATAAAGCTCGCCGCAGCCCTCGCCTACCTTTCGGTATGCGAGATGGACAAGGTTTCAATCTTCGTCATCAAGGGCGAGAGGGTCGAGGAGGTTATCTCCGGTATGGTAGGAAAGGACTCCTATCTCAATTACATAAATCTGCTAAACGAAATAGAATTTGACGGCGAGGTATCCATAAGCGATGCCATTCTCCCCTCGCGCATCGGTATGGGCGACGGCTATTCCGTGCTTATCTCCGACTTCCTCACAGAGGAGGACTATGAGCGCGCACTTGACAAGCTGGCTGACCGCAAAAGAGATATTCTCTGTATTCAGGTGCTGTCCCGCGAGGAGCTTAATCCTCAGTTCAGAGGAAAGATGCATCTTTTCGACTCGGAAAATCCAATGAGCTTTTTCCGCAAGAAGATAGACCGCGAGAGAGTCAACGCCTACAAGGCGGCTTTGAAATACATCACCGACAAAATCAAAAATTACTGCGAGGCAAGGGGCGGTCACTATATGCTCGTTCCTGCCGATACAGCCCTCGCCGACGTATTCTTCGGCGGGCTTGTGGATATGGGGGTGCTTAAATGAGCTTTACATATCCTTTGGGCTTGCTGGTGCTTGTTGGCATACCCATCGTAATTTTAATCTACATTCTCAGAAGCAAATACAACGAGCAAACCGTCACCTCCACCTTCATTTGGAAGCTAAGCGAAAGGTTCCTCAAGAAAAGGAACCCCTTAAGCGGACTGACGGGACTTATCAGCCTGCTTTTGCAGATACTCATTATCACCGTTACGGCTATAGCTATAGCCCACCCCGTGTTCACTTTACCAGGTGCCGCACACGATTATTGCTTCGTGCTTGACACTACGGGAAGTATGAATATGAAGGAGGGACGTACAACCCGTATTGAGCTTGCCAAGGAGGAGATAGAGGACGTCATACGCGGCGCCGCAGACGGCTCTACCTACACTCTCAGCTGCGTTGCGGGCGATACGGTAAAGATGTTCGAGGGCGTAACCAACAAGGATAAGGCGTGCGAGCTTGTAGAGAGCATAGAGGCGGAGTACACCTCTGCCGATACAGCCAAAACCCTTAAGGTCGCTCAGAAATACTTTGACGCCAACACCTCGGCTCTGGTCTATCTTGTCACCGACAAGACGTACGGAGAGCACGAGAATATCGAGATTATCAAGGTTGGCAAAGACGGTCACGATAACTACGCCGTCTCGGGTGTCACCTACTCCCACACGGCAGGCGAACTTAACGTCACGGCAGAGGTAATCTCCTACGCCAAGGACGCGACTCTGACCGTTGAGCTTTATCTTGACGGAGCAAGCTCCCCCGCGGCTTTTGCCGACGTGTCGGTCAAGGCAGGCGAGAAAACTGCCGTAGAGCTTGGCTGCGAGACTCCTCGCTTCTCCTCCTTCAGAACCGCCGTCAAGAACAGCGACGGCTACGGAGAGGACAACGGAATAATAACCTACAACATCAAAAATGACAAAACCTACAGCACCCTTATCGTCAGCGAGACGGGCTTCTTCTTCCGCGCGATAATCGACGCTTATCTCGACTCAGAGGTTACCGTTATTACGCCCGAGGAGTACCCCACTCACGAGGGCAGCTACGGTCTTTACATCTTCGACTGCTACACTCCCGACAGCCTTCCCGAGGGCGCGGTGTGGCTTGTGAACTGCACCAAGAGCATAGAGAACTCGGGCTTCGGCTTACGCGGCTTGGAGAGCGCCAAGGACGGTGTTGGAGAGATTGTGAAGTCAAGCTCCACCGCCTCCTCGGTAAGAAAGCTGCTTGCCGGTGTGGACGGCACGGGTATCTATATTTCGGAGTACGTAAAGTACAGCGGAATGTACCTGAAATTCAACACGCTCTTCACCTACGACTCAAATCCCGTCATCTTCGCAGGTACTAACGGCGAAGGCTACCGCCAGGTGGTGTTCGGCTTCGATTTACACGATTCGGATATAGCCTTAAATCCCGATTTCGTTATTCTTATGCGCAACCTGCTTGACTACTCCTTCCCGAGCGTTATTGACAAATCCGGCTTTACCGTCGGAGAAGAAGCGGTAGTTAACGTTGTGGCAGGTGCCGAAGCAATCAAGGCTCACTCCCCCTCGGGCAAGGAAATATACGCCGAAAGCGACGGCTCTACGGCTACCTTCCCTCTCGACGAGGTTGGTACCTATACCGTCAGTATGAAAATATCGGGAGCTGACACCTCCTACAGTATTTATGCGGCAGCGCACCCCGCGGAGAGTGTGCCGACGGTGAGAGAGGACTCCTTCTCTCTTTCCGGAGAGAGGACCTATGAGAAAAGAGACGGCGAATACGACCCGACTCTGATACTTTTCATCTGTCTTGCTTTACTGTTTATTGCGGATTGGGGGGTATTCTGTTATGAAAAATATCAGCTTCGATAATCCTTATCTGCTCTTAGTCTTAATCCCTCTGGTTCTCGCTGTCGTGATACCCTTCCTCATCTCGAAAAGCAAGGATAACCAAACCCTCGGCTGGAAAATTTCGCTGGGACTTCACATTGCGGTATCGGCTCTCATAGCTCTCGCTCTGGCAGGGCTTTCCTCCGTAACCGTGCTGACGAAAACCACGGTGTTCGTGGTAGCCGACGTTTCCTATTCCTCCGACAGAAATCTTGACGAGATAGACGGCTACATCGCCGAGCTGAAGGAAAATCTACCCGATAACTCAAGCCTCGGCGTCGTCTGCTTCGGCAAAAACAGCGTAGTTCTGACCTCTGCAGGCAGAGCCTTGAAGAGCGTATCCGAGGCTAAGGTTGATGACAGCTCAACCGACATAGTCAGCGCGCTGAATTTCACGGAAACTCTCTTTAAGGGCGACACCCTTAAGCGGATAGTGCTTATTACCGACGGTAACGACACCGTGAACGCAAACGTCTCGGGACTCGCCTCCTGCGTTGAGAGGCTGACCGAGGAAGGTATCAAGGTTGACGCCATTTTCCTCAACAACACCCTGAAGGAGGGCGAATGTGAGGTGCAGATATCCTCCGCGGAGCATGCGGCGGCAACCTACCAGGATAAAGCTTCCGAGGTTAAGCTTCTGCTTAATTCCTCCGCTGTGGCAAACGTTGAGTTAGAGCTTTATTCCAAGGCTCGGTCCGCAGGCGAGGGGGCGGAGTACGAGCTTATCAATCAAGCCTACGTTACCGTAGAAGCGGGCTTCACCGCCGTGACCCTTCCCCTGCCCACCGACGTCTCCGACGTGTTCGATTACAAGGTCGTGGCGAAGGCGGACAGCGATATATCACCCTACAACAACGAATATACCTTCACCCAGGCGGTAGAGGGTAAAACGAAGGTCCTGCTCATTACGGGCCGCCCTGCCGACGAAACTCTGGTTCGGAGCGTGCTAGGTGATAGCGCGGACATCGACGTAAGGCTCGTCCCCTCAAACGAGGTTCCCTTTATGCTGGAGGAGCTGGCGGTCTACGACGAGTATATCGTATCAAACGTTGACCTCCGCGAGGTCAAAAACGTAAACGCCTTTATCGACTCGCTGGATATTGCGGTCTCCCAGTACGGCAAAAGTCTGATTACTATGGGCGACCTCTATCTCCAGGACGAGGAGGACCACCCAATATTCAAGAAATTCAGCGAGCTCCTTCCCGTCGAATACGGCAACAGCGCCCGTGACGGAAAGCTGTACACCATAGTTCTTGATGCCTCCCACAGTATGTTTATGGCGTCCAAGTTCTTCGATGCGCGTGACGCGGCTATAAGGCTTCTGTCTTTGCTTAATGAGGATGACCAGGTCTGCCTTATCACCTTCTCGGGTCAGGTTACTCTTTATGCTCCAAGGTACGTCCGTGAATGTAAGGATGAGCTGATAAAGACAATCAACGGGCTTTCCACAAGCCACGGAACGGACATCGGTATGGGACTTGAGGAGGCTCTCCGAGTTGTCGAGGGAATGGGAATTGAGCAAAATCAGGTTATGCTTATTTCCGACGGACTAAGCTTCAGCAGCACCGTAGATGCCCTTGAAATGTCAACTAAACTTTACCAATCAGGCACTCCTGTGTCTGCTATCACCATATCCACGGGTACCGATGACCCCGGCGGAAAGACGATGATGAAAAGCATCGTTAACTGCGGCGTGGGCGGTGTTTATACCCAGCTCACCGCAGGTCAGGGCAACGTTGATAACGTTATCTTCGGAGCCGTTGCCGACAACGTTACCGAGTCGGTAATAAACCGTGATTCCAAGGTCAACATAGTCAGATACAGAGACTCTGCGGTCAGCGGACTTACGTCGCTTCCCAACGTCCTCGGCTATATTCAGCTGAGGGTTAAGCACGATGCGACGGTTCCCGTAACCGTTGACTACGTGAAGCCCTCGGGCTACAAAACCACAGTTCCCTTCTACGCCTACCGCAGCCACGGCAACGGACGCGTTGCGAGCCTTGCAACCGACCTTGCGGGCAGATGGTGCCAGGGCTGGGACAGCACAACCAAATCTATATTCCTATCTAACATACTGTCGAGCAACGTGCCGAAGGAAAACCACGATTACCCCTTCACCGTGAAGCTGGAAAGAGATAATTTTGAAACCTACGTGGAGCTTACGCCTAGTATTCTCTACCCCGGCGCAACAGCCAAGGTGCGTATAACCACACCCGACGGCAAGTCGGTGACAAGGGACCTGATTTTCGACTCCCAGAAGTATTTCTACACTCTTGACAGCCTTGCGGCAGGCTCCTATTCTCTGGAGCTGACCTACACCCAGAACGGCACCGACCACACCGCAACCGTAAGGTTCGATAAGCCTTATCTTGCGGAGTACGACGCCTTCGCAGTATTTGATAAAACCAACGTCTACGAGTTTATGCGCAACTTCGGCGGCATAACCGAGGGGGAGATTCCGAGCCTCGAAAACGACGAGAGCGAGGTATCCACCTACAAGGTAAGCTACGCTATTCCTCTGCTTATTGCGGCAGTCGTTTTGTTCCTCCTTGATATACTTTTGAGGACCTTGAAAATCCGCCGCGGCGTTAAAAATAAGCGCGTAAAGAAAGGAGAAGGAAAAGTATGAAAAAACTGAAAAAGCCCATATCCGTGTTAATTTTACTCACTCTTCTCCTTAGTCTTTTCTCCTGTGCAGAGTACATTGAAGCAACGGGTACTCCCTCGGGCGGCTCCTCCTCGGACGGGGACGGCGACGGCGAGAGTGGCGGCACAAAGCAGCCCGAGCTTAACGATGACCCCACCGACGATTTCACCGTCACGGTGAAGATTAACGGTCAGAGCTACAGCCCGAGGATGGATATTGACGTTTATTGGAAGGATGACTCCAGCGTTCACGTAGCGCCCCTCAACGAGCAGGGCGTGGCGAGAATTGACGGTCTTGACGGCGACTACAGAGTCACCCTCTCCAGAGTTCCTAACGAATACACCTACAACCCCAACGAGAATATCGCCACAAACGACGACAGGAACATAGAGCTTAACCTCTATCCCCTTAACGTTCTGGTGGGTGGCGGCACGGGAGAGTATAATTGCTATAAGTTCTCCTCCACGGGAGTTTACTCGGCGGTTATTAAAAATCCCGGTGATGCAATATTCTTTGAGTATGCGCCAAGCTCCGAGGGTGTTTATACCATCGAGAGCTGGATTGACGTCACCGAGGACTCGGTGAACCCCTATATCGACGTATGGGGCGGTACCTCGGTTGGACTGAAATGGAAGGACCACACCGTCTATGACGGAGGTCCCGTAGGCAGCTACACCATAAACTTCGTTTACTCGGTGCAGATTGTCAGCGAGCAGATAAGCTCCGCAGGACAGGTGGTCTACACCTTCGCCGTGAAGGCGGAGTCAAAGTTCAATCAGTACCCAATTACGGTAACCTTCGCCGTGAAGCGCAACAACGAAATTGAGCCGACCCCCCTTAACCCCTCCGTGAATTACGGAATGGCTATCCCAAAGTTCGATTTCTCAGACTTTGACGTAAACGACCACGAGTACGGCGACGGCTACACAATCAAATACCCCGAGTATTCGCTGAACGGCAGCCCCTACGTTAAGGTTTTCGACCAGAGTCTTGTTAAGCTTTGGAAAAAGAGCGACGGCGGCGACGGCTTCTACCATATTTACGATAAGGAAAAGTACGCCGACACCGACGGCTACGGTCCCGTGCTTTACGCGAACGTAACATCGGCTTGCCGCTTTATCGACAATTCCTTCTACAACATTGAGTACCGCGGAAACGAGGTCATCAACAACGCCCTTTCCGTAGGCGGATACAACTACAAGCATTTTATCGAGGGCTACGACCGCCTGGCAACCCTGGGCAACGTCAACGGCGGGAGCTACTACTGCGTGACGGAGTGTCCCTGCCACGACTCAAGCGTGACCACGGGCGGCTGGGCTTGCACCGATGAATGTACCAACTGCCTTTCTAACTGTCGCAGATGCCCTGCGGAGCTTGTCGGACGCGCAGGCTACGCCCAATACGCAAACACTGACGGCGCAGTACCCGTAACCGAGGAGCTGAAGCAGTTCCTCTACCACTACGCCAACAGCGCCAGAGCCAGACTCTTCTACGACGGTGCAGGCTACATCGACGGAACCGATTGGGACGGTATAAATTACCAGGCGCCCATAGGCTCCGAGTGGCTTTTCGCCTGCCTCTACTACGAGCCAAAGGCGTGATTTTGCGCAAAGGAAGCTATGTCGCGCCCGTCTTATGCGCGTCGGCTTTCTACCCGCTTCACAGCTTAAATTCTGTTATAATACATTTAAAATATCTGCTTTTTCACTTATAAACTTACAAAATATGGTTAAAAGTACTTGATTTTTAATATTTTGTGTAGTACAATTTATGTTATCAACCCAGAGGGGAGGGTTAATTCCCCCGACCTTGCCGCACCGGGGCGCGGCAAGCCAAACTATGATTTCGGCAAAAGCTTGAAATAAAAACAAAAAGGAGGCTCTTTATTATGAAAAGAGTATTCGCGCTCCTTCTTTGCCTCATTCTGACAATGGTTGCCCTCGCATCCTGCGTGGCAACCGACTCACAGGGCGGAGACGGACACACACATACCTTTGAGACCGAGTGGTCGAAAGACTCCGAGGGTCACTGGTATGAAGCAACCTGCGATTGCGAAGACCTCGAGCCCTCAAAGCTGGCTCACGTCGACGCAAACAACGACGGTGCATGCGATCTCTGTACCTTCACAGACCATACTCACGAGTATGAGACAGAGACCTGGACCGTTAACTGCACACAGCACTGGCACGCAGCTACCTGCGGTCACGTTGTAGTCGGTATCGACGCAGCTGACCACGCAGACGAGAATGCTGACGGCAAGTGCGATGTTTGTAACTACGTCATCGAGGATATCCACCAGCACGTTTATGATGACGAGTGGACCTACGATGAGGACAACCACTGGCACGCAGCTCTTTGCGAGCATAAGGTTGAGGTAGCTGACAGCGAGCCTCACACCATTGACGCTGCAGGCTACTGCACCGTTTGCGGAGCAAAGGTAGGAGAGATTGACAAGGCAGACTTCCTTGCAGTTCTCACCGCGGCTATGGCGCGCAACCATAAGGTTGTTGATGCAAGCATCATTGCAAACCAGACCGTATACGGCGGTTCTGCGGGCAGCTACGATGTAGAGTCCTACCTTAGCAACGAGGTTTACTTCGTTCTCGGTAACGGCTACTCCTACATCTTCGACAAGACCTTCGATCAGAGTGGCTTTGTCGGCGCTGACGAGTACTGGTTCGAGCAGACGGGCGAGGACAGCGTATTCGGCGTTTCCAAGAGATTCGGCGACTACAAGCTCACTCCCGCATCCGGCGAGATGCAGTTCCTTAACGGCTACAACTACGTCCCCGGCAGCATTCTTCCCAGCGCATCGGACGACACCAGCACTCTTGCTAACCTCATCTATCTTCTCTACGGCAGAGCAATCGCAACCGACGGCCTGTCCGTAAATGCTGAGGAAAGCTACAATGCCGAGACCGGTGTTTACAGCTTCTCCTTCACCTGCTACAACATCAACATCGTTCCTTCCAGCCAGAGCGGCGACGTTCTTGTTGAGGTTGAGCTTTACAACGCTGCAGTTGAGTTCACCGTTGACGATAACCTCGTTATCGACAATGCGAAAATCACCGTCGAGGTTTACAGAGACTTCGAGGCTGACTCCGATCTCACCTACACCGTAAGCACTGATGCAGAGGGTAACACCACCGTTACCGACATTCAGCTTAAAGCTACCGCGAACCCCTCGGTTTACGACTACGTAGTAAGCCAGCGTTCCGGCGAGAGAACCTTCACTACTCCTTATCCCAGAGCTTCTCTCATTCCTCAGTCCTTCGAGTTCTCTCTTGTTACCAAGTACGAGTTCGATGAATGGAGCCAGTACGTTATCCTTGAAGAGGCTCCCGTAGGTGACAGCCTCACCGTTACCGAGGGTGCTTACCTCAACCTTCACGTAGGCGATCCCTACCCCATGACTGCAAGCTTCGACTTCATGACGTCGGGTGACTTCTCCTACTCCTTCGTTAACAAGGATCCTAACTCCACCGCTAAGGCTTGGGATGCAAACGACACTCTCCTTAACGGTTACTCCTCCTACAACAACTGCCTCAAGATCAAGATTCTTGAGCCCGGCGAGTACGCTGTAACCATCACCTTTGGTGATATCGTTAAGGCATTCGACCTTATCGTTGAGAGCGAGCAGGCTCCCGACATCGGCGAGGACGACGCTAACACCGTTAACGTTGCGGTTACCGATACATACGGCTTCTTCGACCTCTACAGCTACACAGCTACCGAGGAAGGAACCTACACCTTCACTCTTCCCGCAAACCTTGCACTCTGGAGCAAGGTAAGCTACGACGCTTACGGCAACCCCGAGGTTGACCTTTATGACAACGCTGAGGGCGGCGCTACCGTTGAGGTTGCACTTAACGCAGGCGAAAAGTATGAGTTCTACGTTGGCTCTATTAACAAGGGCGCATACGTAATCGGCGTTTCCTTCGTGGCAGGCGAGGTCGGCGGCGACGAGCCCGACGTTCCCGGCGGCGATGACCCCATAGTTGATGAAGGCATCACCGGCGACGGCTCCGAGGCGACCCCCTACGTTGTAGCAGGCGAGGGCAGCGTTATCATCGCAGCAAGCAGCTGGACTCCTCTCTTCGTTACCGTTAAGGCAGGCGTTACCGCTACTATTGAGGGCGGCGCACAGTTCTACACCGACCTCACCGACCCCTCTGCTACCGCAGGCACTACTGTTAGCCCTGAGGTAGACACCGTATACTACATCTTCGCAGATTCCGCAGCAGGTGCAACCTGTGTGCTTTACTCTACTGTAGGCGGATCCTCTGGCGGTGGCGATGATGATAACAACGATTACAACACCACTATCGTAGAGGGCTCAAACATCCTTTACTTCTCCGCTGGCGAGGTTTCTGCAGACTCTGCAATCAGACCTCTTATCGTTACCGCTGACGGCAATTACAAGCTTGCTGCAGGTAACCTCTTCATTGCAAGCATTACCGATGCAAACGGCAATGTATTTACCAGAAATGACGATTACACCTACACTCTCACAGCAGGCGAGTACACCGTTTCCTTCGGTATGCTCTCTATGTTCGGTGTTGCAGCAGATCAGGCTTGCACGCTGAACGTTACCTGCACCACCTCCGAGGGTGGCGATGACATTGGCGGCGGCGAGACCACCGAGCCCGATGGCACTACCGAGAACCCCTTCTCCGGCATTCCCGGCGACTACGTTTGCGCATTCCCCGGCGGTTGGGATAATATTTGGTATTCCTCTACTGCTATCACCGGCGGATACCTTACCGTTTCCTCCGACTTCGCAAGCGCTTACATCTGCGTTGGCATTAACGATCCCTACAACTCTGTTAGCAACATTACCGGCTACGATGATGACGGCAATGCAATTATCGCTTCCAGCGTAACCGTTTACGTTCCTGCAGGCGCTGTATATTACATCGGTATTTCCGACAACGATTCAAACGCTGTCAATATTGCATTCAACGTTTCCTTCGAGGCTTTCATCTCCGATGA
>JAFUPM010000010.1 GCA_017481225.1 Clostridia bacterium | reverse complement strand
GGAGATTGTAGCTACCGCCGATACCGATGACGTTTACGATGCGGACGAGCTTGAAGAGTCCATAGAGGACGGGCCTGACGAAGAGGACGAGGCTTTGGACGAGGAAGAGCTTGAAGAGTCCGCAGAGGAAGAGCTTGAAGAGTCCCTAGAGGACGGCGTATACGGAGACGGCGAGGACGGACTCGTTGATGCCGAGGACGAGGTCGGGCTTGACGAAGAGCCCTTGGGTGAGGACGAGGCTACCTGCGACGGGGCTGACGGGGACTAATTCTTTCAGGATAGTACCAAGGCTGTGACTGTAGCTAATCCGTGGGGAGGGCTTACGTTAGCTTTTGCGGTGTTGACGGAGAGGAGCTTATTTGGCTTATTTACTTTCACTCCCTCTTATACTGCTTATATTACTGACAAGGTATACAAAGGTCAGATTTATAGTTTTTGAAGGATTGAGGGTGGAGATTACGTTCACCCTCTTTACCCTTGATTTAACAGATTTCGGCAGCTCAAAAAAGAAAAAAAGGAGGCCCTTCTCCTTTTATAGAGACCTGATTTCCACTATTGCGGATTTCGTTGAGCAAAGCGAGGTAGTGCTTGAGAGGCTGGCTGTTCCGCGTAGCCCAAGAGAGCCTGCGGACAGAGTAGCTTATACCTCGCCTTACAGATATCACATAGCAATATCCTCGCTTATTGCATATATTGAGGCAAAAGCGAAAAAACTGAATGTAAGAGATAATGCGGTCATTTTAATTCCCGACGGCGACGAGGAGCTTTCTCTGATACTTACCGTTAAGTCAAGACTTTATCAGGTGGCACGGTATGCGGCAAAAATATGGTATCTCCATATAAAAAGCAAAAAGCAGGAGGAGCGAAAATATGTCGGAAAATAAGATGAGCGATATTATCAAGGCATCCCTTGAGGGTATCCGTTCCTTTACGGATATGGATACCGTCATAGGCGGAGCTATCAATACGCCAAGCGGTGTGACGGTTATTCCCGTCTCGAAGATTTCTATGGGAATTGCCACGGGAGGCGTGGACTACGGGACGAAAAAGCACACCGACCAGAATTTCGGCGGTGGCGGCGGAACGGGACTGTCTATTACGCCCGTTGCCTTCCTTACGGTGGGCAGAGATGCCGAGGTCAGCCTTATACACGTAAACAGCACGGCAACCGAGGTTGACAGAATAGCGTCTCTTATAGAGCATTCGCCCGATATTATAGAGAGAATTAAGGGCGTGCTGTCATAAATTGTTTAGTATACATCGGCTAATCTTGCAAAGGATAAGTATAAGAAAACACTATCCTGCGAGGTAAGCTATGTTTAAGAGAAATAACAATGCCGTAATTGCGGCAATTATGCTTGCGGTGCTTTTGCTGCTGCTGATTACGGTTTATGCGACGGCAAGCGTCAATGAGGCTATGAGGGTAAGCGCACGGGCGGCTGCCTTGTATCAGCCCGATACGGGACGGTTTATATATTCCAAAAACGGCAAAGCCCGTTTGCCTATGGCGAGTACGACGAAAATTATGACGGCACTTGTGGCTATTGAGAGAACCGACTCCCTTGACGAGGCGGTTCCCATTGCCGAGGAGGCGGTTGGAACCGAGGGCTCCTCCGCCTATCTTAAAGAGGGTGACGTTGTCACTATGGAGGAGCTGCTGTACGCGCTGCTACTTGGAAGCGCAAACGATGCGGCGGTAGCTATCGCCTATCATATAGGCGGTGACGTAGAGGGCTTTGCGGCTCTTATGAACGAAAAGGCTGCAGAGCTTGGACTTTCCGACACCCACTTCGTAAATCCCCACGGCCTTGACGACGAGGAGCATTACACGACGGCGGAGGACTTAGCAAGGCTCGGCGCTGCGGCGCTGTCCTCGGAGACCTTCCGCGAGATATGCTCTACCTATAAGAAAACAATAGTTACCGAGGAAAGACGGAGAACATATATAAACCATAATAAGCTTCTGAAGCTTTGCGACGGGGCTATCGGAATTAAGACGGGCTACACTAAAAGGTGCGGCAGGTGCCTTGTGGGCGCTGCGGAGCGCGACGGTGTGACGCTGGTGTCGGTAACGCTTGATGCGCCGAGGGATTGGAGCGACCACGAGCAGATGCTTGAATACGGCTTCGATACGTTTGAGAGGGTTACTCTTGCCGAGGTGTACGAGTATAGCTACGATTTACCCGTAGAGGGTACGGAGGGCAAGACTGTAAGGGTCGGCAATACCGACGAGCTTTCTTTGATAGTTGAGAAGGGCGAGCATCGGCGAGAGGTCACCGTTGATTTACCCGAGTCGGTTCCCCTGCCCGTTAAGGAGGGTGACGCTCTCGGAGAGGTGAGATTCACTCTCGACGGCGAGGACGTAGGCGGCGTTCGGCTTGTGGCTATGGAAAGCGCGGAGGAAGAAAAAAGAGGCTTCTTTGATTTTTTGAAGGGGCTGTTCAAATAGAGGTATATAAATAGGAAGGATTCAGACAATGGAAAAGGTAAGGCTACAAAAATTTATAGCGGATGCGGGACTTATGTCCCGCCGTGCCGCAGAGGCTGAGATTGAGGCAGGAAACGTTTCGGTTAACGGTCACGTTGCTACCGTGGGTACGAAGGTTGACCCAAGAGAGGACCATATCACCTACAGGGGAAGGACCGTCCGCCAGGAGAAAAGAAAGCATATTTACATAATGATGAATAAGCCTCGCGGTTACCTCTCTACCACCTCCGACGACAGAGGCAGAAAATGCGTTACCGACCTGCTTGAGGGTGTAGATGCAAGAGTTTATCCCGTGGGCAGGCTTGATATGATATCCGAGGGGATGCTGCTTCTCACCGACGACGGAGTTCTGAAGAACAGACTCACCCACCCAAGCCATACGATTGGCAAGGTTTACCGCGTTAAGGTGGCAGGCTATGTGAGCGAGGGTCAGCACGAGCTTCTCTGCTCGGCAATGGAGATTGACGGATACGTTATAAAGCCCGTTGACGTCGTAATCCAGAGTGAGGACGAAAGCGGTACTGTACTTAAGATGACCCTGTTCGAGGGAAGGAACAGACAAATCCGTAAGATGTGCGAGCAGGCAGGGCTGACGGTTAAGAGGCTGTCGCGAGTGTCTATCGGCAACCTGAAGCTTGACGGCTTGGCGGTTGGAAAATGGAGATACCTTGAGGATAGCGAGGTTGAATATCTCTACAAGGCTACAAGGAGTGCAGAAAATGTTTAAAATCACACCTATACAGAATAAAACGAGGCAGAAAGATATCTGCGAGCTTTTCGGTACCGAGTTCAGAGAGGAGGCTTTCGCCTATATTCTCTACGACCACGACACGGGTGACGTTATGGGAATGAGCCAGTTCGAGATACTTTCGGGCGAGGGATACATATTCGACCTCAGGGAGGCTCCCGACTCCTCTGACAGAGAGGCTATGTTTATTCTCGGCAGACAGACTATGAATTTCATTGACCTGTGCGGCGCGCATATATGCCGAGCCAGCCTCTCCGCAGGCGAAGGAAGGCTAATTTCGGCTATTGGATTTAAGGAGTCCGATGGAGAGTATTTTTGCGATATGACCGGTATGTTCGACGGTAAGTGCGACGGGCATACTGTTGAAGTTTAAGCCAAAGAAGTAAAGCACAACAACGCGACAAGGCACAAGTGCGGTGCGCAGGCGTGACAAGGCAAAAGTACGGCGGAGGCGTGACAAGGCAAAAGTAATGCGCACTGAGGCAACGAGGTATAAATAGAGTTCTACCGCGAGAAGGCATGTAAAGCGCAACGCCCTAACAAGGTTAACGCTAAAATATCGGAACGATAAGTAAAGCACCCCACCGTGACAAGGTCTACGGTGGGGTGCTGCTTTTTATAGTTTTTAGTCTTTTGTGCCGCTTATGCAGTAAAAATTGGAGAGCAATACTAATCGGGTGGTTTATCCTAGTTAGTCTTTCCCGCTCACATTTACGTATCGTACAGTCGATACAGCACGTAAGAAATTAACGATATGGATTTTTGCGGAAGATGAGGGTGCGCATAGAGTTGAGGATTGCGAGGACTGCGACACCGACGTCGGCAAAGACGGCGAGCCACATTCCCGTAATACCGAGGGCTCCCAGAACGAGGATAGACAGCTTTACGCCCAGGGCAAAGAAAATGTTGAACTTGGCGATGCCGACGGTTTTGCGCGCAAGTCTTACAGCCTCGGGGATTTTCGCAAGGTTATCGGTCATCAAAACCAGGTCTGCCGCTTCTATGGCGCTGTCCTGGCCTATTCCGCCCATTGCAATTCCAACGTCGGCTGAGGCAAGAGAGGGCGCGTCGTTTATGCCGTCACCGACAAAGGCGGTGGAACGGGAGGCGGAAATAAGCTCACGGAGTTTTTCGTATTTTTGCTCCGGGGTAAGCTCGTAATATATTTCGCTTAAGGAGAGATTATTTGCTACCGCCTTTACGTTGTCCTTCCTGTCGCCCGAAATTATGGCGAGGCGCTTTACGCCAAGGGCGGTGAGGCTTTCAAGCGCCTCTTTGGCTTCGGGCTTAATCTTATCCGAGATTATTAGCTCACCGATAAGCACGCCGTCAAGAGCTACGAGAACCGTTCCTCGGGGATTTTTCGGCGGGTCAACGTTAACCCTTCTCATAAGGGCTGAATTGCCTGCGGCGACGGTGTGACCGTCAATGGAGGCTATAATACCCTCGCCCGTAAGCTCCTTGACGAATTCGGGTGCTTTGGCACGTGGGCGCATAGCGGCAACAGCTTTGGCTATGGGGTGGTTAGAGCCCTGCTCCGCCGCTGCTGCGTATTCGATAACGGTATTTTTATCAACGCCGTAGGGGATAACGCCTCTTACCTTGAAGTTGCCGTTGGTGAGGGTTCCCGTTTTATCAAAGGCAACGGTGTCAAGGCGGGCAACCTTTGAAAATACGTTGCCGCCCTTGAAGAGAATACCGCGTGAAGCTGCGCCGCCGATACCGCCGAAGAACGCCATCGGTACAGAAATGACAAGGGCGCAGGGGCAGGATATTACAAGGAACATCAGCGCGCGACGAACGGCATCGTCAACTGTTGTAATTTTGAAAATCGGGAGCAAAATTGCAAGCAGAATTGCACAGCCTACAACTATAGGTGTATAGAAGTGGGAGAACTTCGTTATGAAGTTTTCCTCCTTGGACTTGGTTTCGTTTGCGCACTCCACAAGTTCGAGGATACGGGAGGCGGCAGAGCTTTCCGCAGGGCGGATACACCGACAACGGAGCATTCCGTTGATTATAACTATGCCGCTGTCAAGGCTATCTCCTGCCTTTACCGATACGGGCAGGGCTTCTCCCGTCATAGACGAGGAGTCGGCATCTGCTGCTCCGAAGAGAACCTCACAGTCAACGGGCACGCGCTCACCCGAGCGAATGATAATAACGTCTCCGACCTTGACGTCGTCGGCATCAACGGTCACTTCCCCCTCGGCGGTGAGAAGAACCGCTTCGTCGGGGCGAATTGACATAAGAGAGCGTATAGAGCTTCTGGAACGCTTGACAGCCATTTTCTCGAAGGTTTCACCTACGAGGAAGAACAGCATTACCGCGACGCCCTCGCTCCACTCGTTAATGAAGAATGCGCCGACGGAGGCTACCGACATAAGGAACTTCTCGTCAAGGAGGTCGCGGCGAAGAATACCGCGGATAGCATCAATAAAAACGGGAGTTCCGCTTATAAGGAGCGCCGCTACGTCAAGCCCTAATGCAAAGGAGCGCATACCGAAGCCGTGGGCGAGTATTGCCGCAACGAACAGAACTCCTCCGACGCATATTCTGAATATGCTGTTTTTTAATATTTTGATGATTTTTTTCATTATTCTACAGTGATACCGTCTTCAAACGCCAAAGCTTCGGCACGGGCGATAGCTATAACATCAGCCTCGGGAAGGTCGCTCTCTACCGTCAGCTTTTCGGTGAGAAAGTTGATTTTCGCGGCGGTGATACCGTCCTTTGCTTCAATTCTTGCCGCGAGCTTTGCCGCGCAGTTGGGACAGTCGAGTCCTGTGATGTTAAACCTGAATTTCATTTTCGTTCTCCCTTTATGTAGTTTTTTATTCTTTGATATGCTCGAGGGCTTTCTCTATAATATCTCTGACGTGGTCGTCGGCGAGAGTATAGAAAACGTTTTTGCCCGATTTGCGGTAGGTTATAAGGTCACTTTGGCGAAGTATTTTCAGCTGATGAGAAACCGCGGATTTAGTCATACCGAGGGTTGCGGCAATATCGCATACGCACATAGGCTCGCCGTCAATGGCGAAAAGTATACTCATTCTCGTGGAGTCGCCGAAAATTTTAAAGAAATCCGAGAGGTCGTAGAGGGTTGACAGGTCGGGCATTTCCCTTTTCTTTTTCTCAATTACCTCGTTATGCAGCTCCTCGCACTCGCAGGTGGGAGCATTCTTCTCATATATGCTCATAGGGTCTCCTTTACGTTTAACGGTTGAATGGTTGTTCAACTGTTTGGTATAATTATATCACCTAAGGAGAGCTTTGTCAATAGGTTTTTAAGTTTTTACTTCGGGATTTTGCTTTTAGGTTTAGTAAAACGGGATTGACAACAGATGGTTTTTGTTATACAATAATAGGGTAATATTGTATTTATATTTTGAAAGGAGGGCTATTATGCCGAGGGTGCGGTGCTTAAGCGGTAATACATTAAAGATATTTGCAGCGGTATGTATGGTAATTGACCACGTGGGGCTTCTGTTTTTCCCTCGGGTGGAGCTTTTACGGATTGTCGGAAGGCTTGCCTTCCCTATTTTCGCTTTTATGATTGCGGAGGGTGCGCGATACACGAAAAGCCGAGGAAGGTACATAGGTACTCTCGGGGGTCTGGCTCTTATATGTCAGATTGTTTACTACCTTTTCGACAACAGCCTCTATATGTGTATTTTAGTGACCTTTACGCTGTCGCTTATTATGATATTTGCCCTGCAGGAGTTTAAACGTCGGCTGTTCGATGAAAAGGCGACTCTGCTCGAGAGGGTTACATTTGGTTTTATCTTTTTGGTTGCAGTACTGTTCTGCTTTTATTTAAATGCCGTTTTCACTATTGATTACGGTTTTGGCGGCTGTCTTTTGCCTCTGTTCGCTTCGCTTACGGATTTCAGAGGGCTAAAGGTTCCGAAGAGCCTCGAGAGGCTTGACGGGCTTTTGTGCCGTGTTATCATCTTCGGTATCGGACTTATATTTGTCTCCTATAGACTAGGGGGTATTCAAGGCTATAGCCTTTTAGCCCTTGTGCCTTTGCTCCTTTACTCCGGAGAGCGCGGACGGGCTAAGATGAAATATTTCTTCTATCTTTTCTATCCTTTGCACCTCGTAATTCTCGAGGGAATATATATTCTGTATAGATACTTAGGGTAAAATTTTTTGCCTCTGTGCAAGTCTTACGCGTTTAAGCGAGGCAAGGCGCAGACAGCGTGTATCTCAAATAAGCTACCAATCATATACAGAAAGATAGGGGCACCGAAAACGGTGCCCCTATCTCACGCTTAGACTACTGAATCTTTTTAAATAAGATTATGCGGCGAACTTCGCTATTCTCTCGAAAAATACATCAGCATCGTCGGTGTGGGCGATGAGTTTGATGGGAGAGAGAAGGTCGAGTGAGAAGATACCCATAATGGATTTTGCATCGATGGTGTATCTGCCCTGCACGAGGTCTACCTCGTAATCAACAAGGATAACGCAGTTAACGAACTCGCGGATATCCTGGACGTTTGTAAGTGAAATCATCATTTCCTGCATTGGTTTCATTCCTTTCTTGTTCGGCGGTTGATTGCCGTTTCTTTACTGTGTTAATTATAGCAAATTGAATTATGTTTGTCAAGTTGCTTTTTGTCGTGTGTAAATAAATTTTATCAGGGTCAATCCTCTAAGCAAATGCAACGGTGCTATTCGGAGTTGCATTTGGTATAAGAAAAATTTTGCCGTTATATTTCGGCTAAGAAATTATGTGAATTTTAGTCGTGCGTAAGGGGGTAAAGCCTATGCCCAACGTCAGGTCATCTTCTCCTGCTTTACCTTGTGGTCAATTATGTGACGGGAGGCAAGCTCGCGGTGGATATCCTCAACGGATATGCCCATTTCAACCATAAGCACCATTACGTGATAGGCGAGGTCGGCTATCTCGTAGACGGTTTCCTTCTTGTCCCCTGCCTTGCCGCCAATAATAACCTCGGTACATTCCTCTCCTACCTTCTTCAGAATTTTATCAATTCCTTTATCGAAAAGATAGGTGGTATAGGAGCCTTCGGGTCTATCCTTTTTCCTGCCGACGAGGAGGTCGTAAAGCCCCTCGAGAGAAAACTCGGACAGCTCGTCACTTTGATAGACGGGGTTTGTGAAGCAGGAGTCGGTGCCGAGGTGACAGGCAGGTCCGTCCTTCTCTACTACGACGGTAAGGGCATCCTTGTCGCAATCGGCGGTTATGGATACGACGTGCTGATAGTTGCCGCTAGTTTCGCCCTTAAGCCAAAGCTCGCGGCGAGAACGGCTGTAAAAGCAGGTAAGTCCGCGCTCAAGGGTAATAGCCAAGCTCTCCTTATTCATATAGGCAACGGTGAGAACCTTCTTTGTGATAGAGTCAACAACAACGGCGGGAATCAGCCCGTCCTTGTCAAATTTGAGTTCGTCTATATTTATCATTGTATTTGTCTCCTTTTATTCTGCTTGGAATTATGTCGGGTTCTTATTATATTCTGACGTTTATGCCTGCTTTGTCAAGAGCTGACTTAAGGTCGGGAATTTTTATCTCGCCAAAGTGAAAGACGGATGCTGCAAGTCCTGCATCAATATTGGGAATTTTGCGAAAAAGGTCAATAAAGTGGTCAACACTTCCTGCTCCCCCCGATGCTATTACGGGAACCTTAACAGCCTCGGTTACAAGCCTTAAAAGCTCAATATCAAAGCCGCCCTTGACACCGTCGGTATCAATGGAATTAACCACAACCTCACCTGCGCCCATATCAACACAGCGTTTAATCCAGGATATAGCTTCCATTCCCGTATCTATTCTGCCGCCCTTGGCGAATACGCGGAACTCACCGTCCACACGCTTGATATCGGAGGAAATTACAACGCATTGGTCACCGTAGCGCTTAGCAGCCTCGGATATCAGCTCGGGGTTTCTGATGGCACCGGAGTTTACGCTGACCTTATCTGCGCCGCATTTAAGCACTCGGTCAAAGTCCGAAAGGGTGTTAATTCCGCCACCAACAGTAAGAGGAATAAAAACGTTACGGGCGGCTTCTGTAAGTATGTCGGTGAATATAGCTCTGCCCTCGGCGGAGGCGGTTATATCGTAGAAAACAAGCTCGTCTGCGCCCGAGTCGGAGTAATACTTCGCAAGCTCAACGGGAGAGGAGACGTCGGAGAGTCCCTTGAAGTTAGTTCCCTTCACTACTCTGCCGTCCTTGACGTCAAGACAGGGGATAATGCGCTTGGTTATCATTTCTCGCCCTCCGATATTGCCTCTTTAAGATTTATAGCACCCGTGTAGTAAGCCTTGCATATTATAGAGCCGTAGACCTTCATTTCTCTGAGTGAGAGGATATCCGACATAGAGGATACTCCGCCCGAGGCAATTATATTTACGGTGTACTTGGCTTGCAGGTCGCGGTAAAGCTCTAAATTGGTGCCGCGCATTGCACCGTCACGGGAGACGTCGGTGCAAATTACGGTGCTGACGCCGATGCTCTCAAGCTTCGAGAAGAACTCGTCGGCGGAGAGTCCTGAGCTTTCTGTCCAGCCCTTTATGGCTACGGTGCCGTCCTTGATATCTACACCTACGGCTACCTTGTCGCCAAACCTCAAGGTGGCTTCTCTGAGGAAGGCTTCGTCGGTGACGGCAGCAGTGCCGAGGATAGCTCTGCCCACGCCTGCTTTAATATAACGCTCCAGAACCTCCATTGAGCGTATGCCGCCGCCAACCTCGACAAAGAGTGGCAGCTCGCGGGCTACGGCTTCGACGATATTTATATTGGGGGTTGTGCCGTCCTTTGCGCCCTCGAGGTCAACCATATGTATATGTGTGGCACCTGCCTTGACAAAGTCACGGGCTATTTCAATGGGATTGTGGCTATATACGGTCATATAGTCATAGTTACCCTTATAGAGTCTTACAGCCTTGCCCTCGTATAGGTCAATTGCGGGAAAAATTCTCATTTTCAGCTCTTTCTTTCGGGCAGAATCGGTATAGCGCTTCAAAAGCACGTTGGACTTTGCCACGGGTTAATATACTTTACCACTCCGCAAAGGCACGGAGTATGGAGAGTCCTACCTCTCCGCTTTTCTCGGGGTGGAACTGTGCGCCGCATACGTTGCCCTTAGCTACGGCGGCGGTGATTTCCCTGCCGTACTCTGCGGTGGCAAGAAGGCTATCCTCGCAGTCCGTCGCATAGTAGGAGTGGACGAAATAAACGAAGTCGCCATCCTTGACGTACTTGAATATTGGATGCTCCGAACGGATACGAAGCGCGTTCCAGCCTATCTGGGGAATTTTCAATCCCTTAGGGATAGTTCCCTCCATACCGATAACCGAGCCGCGAAGAAGTCCGAGACCCTCGTGCTTTCCGTACTCGAAGCTGCGCTCAAATAGCATGTGCATACCGAGGCAGATGCCCATAAGTGGCTTACCTTTTTTTGCTTCCTCTATAACGACGCTGTCAAGTCCCGAGTCGGAAAGCTTACGCCTCGCATCCTCAAAGGCACCGACTCCCGGAAGGAGTATTTTATCGGCGCGGCGAATGACGTCGGGGTCGGAGGTTACAGTCGTTTCCGCTCCGATTTTATCGAAGGATGAGCGAAGTGAGAAAAGGTTACCGACACCGTAATCTACAATTGCTATCATTATTAAAGAACTCCTTTGGTGGAGGGAATCTCGTCGGAGAAGAGCGCCTTTTTCTCGGTTGCCTTGGAGAGGGCTCTGCCGAGAGCCTTAAACGCGCCCTCTATTATGTGGTGGGCGTTGGTTCCCGCAAGCTGACGGAGGTGTAAGGTAAGCTTTGACTCCCTTACGAAGGCTCTCATAAACTCCTCGCAAAGCTCCGTGTCGAAGTCACCGACCTTAAAGGCGGGAATCTCCAGGGCGTAGCCCAGGTAGTCTCTGCCCGAAATATCAACGGCGCAAAGCACCAAAGCCTCATCCATAGGAAGAATAATATCTCCGTAGCGAACTATTCCACGTTTGTCGCCGAGGGAGTCAAGGAACGCCTTACCAAGGCAGATGCCTACGTCCTCTACGGTGTGGTGATAGTCTACGTTCACGTCTCCCTTGCAGTTAACCTTAAGGTCGTAATGAGCGTGCTTTGCAAACAGCGTAAGCATATGGTCTAAAAAGCCGCAGCCTGTGTCTACCTCGGAGTTGCCCTTGCCGTCCAGGTTAAGGGAAAGGTATATATCGGTTTCCTTGGTTGTGCGTTTAATTTCCGCTTGTCTCATTTTTATCTCCTAAAATTTCCCTTACGGCATCGAGAAGCGCGTCCATTTCGGCTCTCGTGCCTACGGTGATACGGTTGAAGTTCTTTATTCTCTCCTTGGAGAAATGGCGAACGAGTATGCCGCGAGCCTTCAGCGCAAGGTAAAGCTCCTTGCCCGATACGTCGGGGCTTTCGGCAAAGAGGAAGTTCGCATCCGAGGGGAGGACGTTGAAGCCGAGGGAAATAAGCTTATCTCTCGTGTATTCTCTGTTCTCCATTACGGTGCGGCAATTTTCCATATAATAGTCATTGTCGCAGATGGCGCGATATCCGCAAGCCATAGTCATTCGGTTTACGTTGTAGGGGTTGGTGGAATATCTCACGGTATTAAGGTCACGGATAAGCTCGGGGCAGGCTATGCCGAAGCCGAGTCTTGCTCCTGCGAGGGAACGGGACTTCGAGAAGGTGCCTGTGACTATGAGATTATTATATTTTTCGCAAAGGCGGTATGCGCTCTCGCCGCCAAAGTCAACGTAGGCTTCGTCAATGATTACTACGTTGTCGGGGTTGGAGGCTACTATCTCCTCTATTTCGGAAAGACTGAGCGAGAGACCCGTGGGGGCGTTTGGGTTAGCGATAACCACGTTCTTCCCTACTCCCAGGTAGTCCTTATAGTTTATGGAAAAATCGGGAGCGAGAGGTACTTCCTCATAGGGGACGCGGTTAAGGTTAGCAAATACGGGATAGAAGCCGTAGGTTATATCGGGGAAAAGCGCTGTGCGATGCTCGTCGAAGAACGCCATAAAGGCGAAGTTCAGAACCTCGTCGGAGCCGTTGGTCACAATAACCATAGAGGGGTCAACTCCGTAAAGCTCGGCAAGCTTGTCCACAATAAGCTTACACTCGGGGTCGGAATAAAGCTGAAGCCTGCCAGCCTCCTCCTCTGCCGCGGCTATAACCGAGGGGGACGGAGGAAAGGGGGACTCGTTGGTGTTAAGCTTAATATATTTTCTGTCCCTCGGCTGCTCTCCGGGAACGTACGCCTCAAGGGAGGCAAGTCTTTCGGTGAAGAATTTACTCATTGTCATCAAAACGGACGGTGGCGCTCCTTGCGTGGGCGTCAAGTCCTTCCTTTTTAGCAAAATAGGCTACCTTATCGGCAACGCGACTCAGGGCGTCCTTGGTGAAATAGGTGAACTGAGTGGTCTTAATGAAGTCCTCAACGCTGAGGGGTGAGGAGAATCTTGCGGTGCCGCTTGTGGGAAGCGTGTGGTTGGGGCCTGCGAAATAATCGCCAAGAGCCTCAGGGCAATATCTGCCCATAAATACAGAGCCTGCGTGCTTGATTTTGTCAAGATAATCGAAGGGGTTGTCTACGCACAGCTCAAGATGCTCGGGAGCTATTTCGTTGGCAATATCAATAGCAAGCATAAGGTCATCCTCGGCAACGATAATTTTGCCGTGGTTGTCAATAGACGTGCGGGCTATCTCGGCTCTCGGAAGCTCGGGTATCTGTCGCTCAAGCTCAAAGGAGACCTGCTTTGCAAAATCGAAGCTGTCGGTAACCAGAACGGCACTTGCTACTCTGTCGTGCTCAGCCTGGGAAAGAAGGTCGGCGGCAACGTATCTTGCATTACTCCTAGAGTCTGCAACAACGAGAATTTCGGAGGGGCCTGCAATCATATCTATGGAGACCTTGCCGAAAACCTGCTTTTTCGCTTCGGCTACGAAGGCGTTGCCGGGGCCGACGATTTTGTCTACCTTGGGAATAGACTCGGTACCGTAAGCCAGGGCTGCAATAGCCTGCGCTCCGCCTACCTTGAATATTCTGTCAACTCCTGCAATCTTCGCTGCGGCAAGAATTACGGGGTTTACCTTTCCGTCCTTGCCGGGAGGCGTTACCATCACAATTTCCTCGCAGCCTGCAATCTTCGCAGGGACGGAATCCATAAGCACGGTAGAGGGATAGGCTGCGGTTCCGCCGGGAACGTAAACTCCTACCTTCTGCATAGGGATTACCTTCTGCCCTGTAATAACTCCGTCTTTTTCATTAATTATGAAGCTGCCGCGCCATTGACGGGAGTGGAAATCGGTGATGTTTACAAGAGCTTCTTTGAGTATCTCAATAAACTCCTTGTCCACCGAGGCGAAGGCTTCTTCTATTTCCGCCTCACTCACCTCAAGGGTTTTGAGGGTTGCTTTGTCGAATTTCTCGCAATACTCAAATACGGCTTTGTCGCCGTTTTCCTTCACGTTATCTATTATTGCACTGACGATATCCGAGACGTTTGCCGTCGGATTTTCACGGGCGAAGATTTCGCTGTTTGGAACCTCGCCGTACTTGTATATCTTTATCATATTACTTTATCTGTGACCTCACGCCATCAACTAGTTTTTCTATTTCTGCGGTTTTGAATTTGAAGCTTGCCTTGTTTGCTATAAGCCTTGCGCTGACGGGGACTATGTCCTCGATAACCTCGAGATTGTTTTCCTTCAAGGTGGTTCCCGTCTCTACTATATCGACTATAACGTCGGAGAGGCCGAGAATGGGGGCAAGCTCGATAGAGCCGTTAAGCTTAATTATATCAATATCTCTGGATACGGACGAATAGTGCTTGCTTGCAACGTTTACAAACTTGGTTGCAACCTTCAAGGTTTTTTTACCGTCGTCGCGGAAGCCGCACAGAGCTGCAACGGCAAGCCTGCATTTGCCTATATTCAAATCGAGAAGCTCGTATACGTCGGGGGTGTACTCAAGGAGAATGTCCTTGCCCGCTATACCTATATCGGCGGCGCCGCGCTCGACGTATATTGACACGTCGGAGGGCTTCACCCAAAAGTATCTGACGCCAAGGTCGGGGTTTTCGAATATGAGCTTTCTGCCGTTCTCCTTTATGGCGTCGCAGGAGTACCCCGCTCTCTCCAGCATATCGTAGACCTTCTCACCGAGTCTGCCCTTCGGGAGTGCTATATTTAACATATTTCTTTTTCTCCCTTCTTATATTTCAAGGGTTTCTCTGAATTTGAGCCCTGACGGTACGGTGGAGGTGGAATATACGGTTTTGCCCTCGGAGATGAGCGCGAGCTTTTTACTATGCACAGCCTCAAGCGATGATTTTTCGCCGTAGAGAAGCAGTACGTCGGCATCGTATTCGTCACCCTTGCCGTCAAGCTCGGAAAGGCTGTCAAGATAAAGGGCGAAGCCGATACCTCTGCCTGTGCGCTTCATAGACTTCAAGAGATTGTCGTACTCACCGCCTGCGAGTATGCCCTCGTAGATGCCTGCAACAAAGCCCTTGAACACTATGCCGTTATAATACTTCATATTGTTCACAACCGAGAAATCAAAACGGATTTTGTCCGATACAGCGGTAGACGAAAGGAGCTTATGAAGCTCGGTAAGCTCGGAGAGAGCCTCGCGGGCTTCGGGGCTGTCGCAAATTTCGGAAAGGCGGGAGAGAACCGTGGCTCTGTCGCCATACATACCTGCAAGCGCGGAAAGCTTCGCTGCGACGTCGAAGGATACTCCGTAGGCTTCGCAAAGGGCGGGAATTTCGTGGGCGTTCTTTTCCGCAATATGCTCCGTAACCCTACGGGAGAACTCGCGGTTGCTGCCACATTCGGCAAGGATAGCCGTCACAATTCCCATATGGGAGATGTCGAGGACAAAGTCTTCGGATACTGCGGCGAGGCTCTCTGCCGCGAGGGTTACCACCTCCAGAACGTCAAGAGCGCTTACCTCGCCTATGCACTCAAGTCCCGTTTGCATAATTTCCTTGAACTGACCCGTTGCGCCTGATACGCGATATACGTTCTCGCTGTAATACGCCTTATATTTTTCCAAAGCCTTACCCTTGGAATTTTTGATAATCGAGAGGGTTACGTCGGGCTTCAACGCAAGGAGCTTGCCGCTGGTGTCGTTAAAGGTTATAACCCTGTCACTTACAAGGAAATCCTTATTGCGGACGTAGAGGTCGTACTCCTCAAATTTGCTCATTTTAAAGGGCTGGTAACCGTAGCTCTTATATAGGGAGCGAAGCTTTATTGCAGCGCGCTCCTCGGTTTTTAAAACCTTAGTGTCTATCATTTTCTTCTCCATATTATTTCTCTTCCCTATCAAGGACGAGCTTGTAGCCGCCCGCTCCGCGCTCCAGGGCTTTGCTGACACGGCTGATTGTTGCGGTGCTCATTCCCGTTTCAAGGCAAACGTCGAGGTAGCTTTTCCCGCTTTTGAGAAGTCTTGCGGCTTTAAGGCGCTGCGCTATGTCGCATAGCTCCTTTGGCGTCAGGGCATCCTCAAAGAATTTATAACATTCGTCAATATTCTCAAGCGAAAGTATTGCGCAAAAGAGCGCGTCTACGTCTTTGTTATGATGATTTTCCATAATTCACCTCGCGGTTTTCACTTTAGTACACTAAATTATAATACTTATTTATGCTATTGTCAAGTGCTTTCGCGTTTTATTTTAAAGAAATATTATTTTTTATACTTATAAATATAGAATTTGCTTTTTTTACTGCTACTACTTGACAAAAAGAAGGTTGTTTGATATAATATTAAAGCTTGGAAAGCAACAATTTTAATTCGGGATGTAGCGCAGTTGGTAGCGCGCGTGCTTTGGGAGCACGATGTCGCAGGTTCGAATCCTGTCATTCCGACCAAAAAAGAAGAGATAACCCTTGCGGTTATCTCTTCTTTTTTTGATTGGTGTGTCAATTTGAAGCTGTTTTGCATAGCAAAATGCAACTTCGCATTCCTCGCACGGAGTTCGACAAGCTCGCTTGTCAGGCGGAGAGCGTGGGAATCACGTAGCGAAGCGGAGTTACCCTGTCATTCCGACCAAAAAAGTCGTATCATTTTGATACGACTTTTGTTATCCATTACGGAGTAATGGCATATCATCACCGCACGAAGTGTGGTGGATATCATCAGCCCTTTTGGGCTGTATATCATCACGCTTTAGCGTGCATCTCATCAGCTCCTTTGGAGCTGCATATCATCACGGCATAGCCGTGCATACCCTTTCCTGCGGTTTGATGATATACAATGCTTCGCATTGATGATATACTCGTCCAAAAGCGAGATATACTCGTTTTCGGACGGATGATATACACTTTATGCGAAAGTGATTAAATTTGC
>JAFUPM010000094.1 GCA_017481225.1 Clostridia bacterium | reverse complement strand
ACAGTTCTTGAGGACCGGGGGTTAACCTCAATGATGTAAACGTCGTCCTTGTCGTCAACTATGAATTGAAGGTTGAAAAGACCGACGATTCCGATTCCGAGACCGAGCTGCTTTGAGTAGGTGATGATTTTGCCCTTTACCTTGTCGGAGATAGAGAAGGCGGGGTAGATTGAAATGGAGTCGCCCGAGTGAACGCCTGTTCTCTCAACAAGCTCCATAATACCGCCGACGAATACGTCGTGGCCGTCGCAGATAGCGTCAACCTCTACCTCCTTGCCCTGGATATAGTGGTCAACGAGAACGGGCTTGTCCTCGTCTATTTCAACTGCGGTGCGCAGGTAGTGGCGAAGCTGCTTTTCGTTACCTACAAGCTGCATAGCTCTGCCGCCGAGGACGAAGCTGGGACGGACAAGCACAGGATAGCCGACCTTTGCCGCAACCTTGACGCCGTCCTCAATTTTGGTAACCGCCTGACCCTTGGGCTGGGGAATATCGAGGGAGGAGAGAATTTTCTCGAAGGCGTCGCGGTTCTCGGCTCTGTCGATAGCCTCGCAATCGGTACCGATAATTTTAACTCCTCTGGAGGCGAGGGGCTCGGCAAGGTTTATTGCGGTCTGACCGCCGAGGGAAGCAATAACGCCGTCGGGCTTCTCAAACTCAATGACGTTCATAACGTCCTCTGCCGTGAGGGGCTCGAAGTAGAGCTTGTCGGAGGTGGTGTAGTCGGTGGAAACCGTCTCGGGGTTGTTATTAATGATTATGGCTTCATAGCCGCATTTTCTTATAGTATTTACTGCGTGAACCGTGGAGTAGTCGAACTCAACGCCCTGACCGATACGGATAGGACCTGCGCCGAGAACCACAACCTTCTTTTTACCCTCGGAGAGACGGGACTCGTTTGCTCCCGTGTAGGAGGAGTAGAAGTAGGGGGTGTAGGCTCCCACGTGGGCTGTGTCAACCATACGGAAGGAGGGAATTATTCCCGCCTTGCGGCGAAGGCTTGAAACCTCAAGCTCCGAGCTGTCCCAAAGCTTCGCGATATATTTATCCGAGAAGCCCATCTCCTTTGCCGTCTTAAGTAGCTTCTTGTCGCCCTTCTTCTTCGCAAGGGCAGCTTCCATATCCGTAATCTTCTTGAAGGAGTCAAGGAAGAAGGGAGTGATTTTGGTTATTGAGTGGATTTTTTCTACGCTGTGGCCGCGGCGCAGCAGCTCCGCAATAACGAAGGCGTTGTCGTCGTGGAAGTCGGCGAGGTAGTCTGTAAGCTCGGCGTCGGACTTAGAATCAAATTTCGCCATATGAAGGTGGCAAACACCTATTTCAAGAGAGCGAACCGATTTGAGAATACACTCCTCAAGGTTCGAGCCGATGCCCATACATTCGCCCGTCGCCTTCATCTGTGTACCGAGCTTGTTGGGTACGGAGGTGAACTTGTCGAAGGGGAAGCGGGGGAACTTAGCTACTATATAGTCGAGCCTTGGCTCAAAGGACGCCTTGGTGCCTGCAACCTCGATTTCGTCAAGAGTCATACCAAGGGCGATTTTGGCGGTTACGCGAGCTATGGGATAGCCCGACGCCTTTGATGCAAGCGCGGAGCTTCTCGAAACTCTCGGGTTAACCTCGATGAGGTAATATTCGGAGGAATTTGGATTTAATGCAAACTGAACGTTACATCCGCCCTCAATTTTCAGCTCGCGGATAAGCTTTATAGCGGAGTCGTTAAGCATCTTAAGGTCGTGGTCGTTGAGGGTCATAATAGGCGCTACAACCATACTGTCGCCCGTATGAACGCCGACGGGGTCGATGTTCTCCATACCGCAGATTGTGATGGCGTTGTCAGCCGAGTCGCGCATAACCTCAAACTCTATTTCCTTGTAGCCCTTAACGCTCTTTTCAACGAGGACCTGGTTTACGGGGGAGGCTGAAAGCGCGCCAACCGCAAGCTCTCGCAGCTCCGCCTCGTCGTATGCAAAGCCGCCGCCCGTGCCGCCGAGAGTAAAGGCGGGACGAAGTACTACGGGGTATCCGATTTTGTCGGCAACCCTGACGGCATCCTCTACGGTATTTGCTATATCGGAGGGAATAACGGGCTCGCCTATGGATTCGCACAGCTCCTTGAACAGCTCTCTGTCCTCGGCTCTCTCGATGCTTCGGCTGGAGGTACCCAGCAGCTCAACTCCGCTTTCCCTAAGGATACCCTTTTTCTCCAGCAGCATCGCCATATTAAGTCCCGTCTGACCGCCGATGCCGGGAACTATGGCGTCGGGTCTTTCGTACCTTATAATCTTCGCGATGTACTCCAGGGTGAGAGGCTCCATATAAACCTTGTCGGCTATGGTGGTGTCCGTCATAATTGTGGCAGGGTTAGAGTTTACGAGTATAACCTCGTAGCCCTCCTCTTTAAGGGCGAGGCACGCCTGCGTTCCTGCGTAATCAAACTCTGCAGCCTGACCTATGACTATGGGGCCCGAGCCGATTATCATTACCCTTTTAATGTCTGTTCTCTTTGCCATTTTTATATTTCCTCCGTGTTTTATTAACTAGTTAAGCTTCGAGTATACCGCCCTGCCGCCGTAAACGGTCAGAAGACATTCCGCCTCTGTGGACATACCCTCGAAGGGGGTGCTTTTTCCCTTGGAGAGAAACTCCGCGGGGTCGATTTTTTTGCTCTCGCCAAGCTTGAATACGGTGAAGCCTCTGTCGCCTTCAATACCGAAGCGCGCCCTCGGATTTTCCGAGAGAAGCTCCACAGCTCGCTCCATCGTGATTATACCCGTCTTTACAAGATAGGTGTATACGAGAGGGAAGCAGGTCTCAATTCCCACAACTCCCATCGCGCTCTTCTCAAGTCCTCGCGACTTCTCCTCGGCGGAGTGGGGCGCGTGGTCGGTGGCTATCATATCTATGGTTCCGTCGATAATACCTCTCAGTATCTCCGCGCGGTCCTCCCGTGAGCGCAGAGGGGGATTCATTTTAAATCTTCCGTCCTCCTTAAGCCACCCATCGTCAAGGAGTATATAGTGAGGTCCCGTCTCGCAGGTAATATCTACTCCCTCCGCCTTGGCGCGGCGTATAAGCTCAACGCTCTCCTTAGTGGAGATGTGGCAGACGTGGTAGGAGACACCCGATTTTTTTACAAGCTCGATATCGCGCTTTATAGGTCCCCACTCACTCTCGGAGCATATACCTCTGTGACCGTGAGCCCTCGCGTATTCTCCGTCGTGAATATAGCCGCCGCGAAGAAGGGAATTATCCTCGCAATGAGCGACTATGGGCTTATTCAGCCTTGCCGCCTCCTTCATTGCCAGAAGCATCATATCCTCGCTCTGCACGCCTCGCCCGTCGTCGGAAAAGCCTGCAACCTTATCCGCCATACCCGCAAGGTCGGAAAGCTCCTCGCCCGACTCCCCAACGGTTATAGTGCCGTAGGGAATAACCTTGATGCAGGCGCTCTCGTCGATAAGCTTAAGCTGGAGGGCGAGATTTTCCACGCTGTCGGGGGCGGGGGAAAGGTTCGGCATCGTGCAAACGCAGGTGTAGCCGCCTCTCGCCGAGGCTCTCGAGCCCGTAGCTATGGTCTCTTTATAAGAAAAACCCGGTTCTCTGAAATGTACGTGTACATCACAAAAACCGGGAAGAATAACTGTATTATCAAAAACGGAAAGGTCGTCCAAACGGGATACCTCACCCTCAAAAACGGAGAGGGAAGTACCGTCGAAAAGCATATTGGCTCTACTCATTTTGCCCATATTGTAGACAAGTGCATCGCGGAACAAAGCCTTCATAAACGGTCCTCCTTGCAGGGTGGCTTGAAAAGAGACAAGCTCTTTTAAAAAATTTTCATATAATTATAACACATAACGCGCGCGATGTCAAGAGGGAAAATCAGTAAATTGAAAAATAGAAACTAGAAAATTAAAAACGAAATTGGAAAGAAATTGGAAAAATAAAAACAAAAATAAAGCCCGAAAGTGCTGATGTGAAAAAGCGGCGAGAGGCTATGGCGTAAGGAAATGGGCAGAAAAGCAAGACAGGCAATTGGTTATAAGCTCGCGACGGCTGCGTCACGATGCGCATTAAAATGCTACTGCAGAGCAAAGCTTCACAAAAACAAAAACACCGATTTTGCAAACCGAAGCTTACAAAATCGGTGAAAAACAGTTTTTTGAGGTTGAATTAACAACCAATACCGAGTCAAAGCAACAATTGAATTGAAGCTAAATCGACCAAGGCGAGGGCTAAAGCAATCAAACCAACCAAGGCAACGGCTAAGCCAACCAAGGCAACAGCTAAGCCACCCAAGGCAACGGCTAAACCGACCAAAGAAAGGTTCGATGCTTGAGATTGGTGCATTTAGCTTGGAGGTCAGTTGCGCGTTACGAGGGAAGGGGACTCGCCGAAGTAAACCTCGTCAAGCTTTACCGTGGAAAGTGATGCTGTAGATTGCATAAAGGTGATACAGCTGACCTCACTTAAGGAGTCCAGGGTAACGCCGTCAATAAGGGAGCTTGTAGTGAAGTAGGGAACAAACTCTCCGACAAAATAGCTTACGCCGTCCTTTGTTATTGCGCCTGCGGTCTCGTTCTTTACAAGGAAGGTGTATAGGTAGCCGTCGCCCGACTTCTCAAGGGTTATGCGGACAGTTCCCCATTCGCCCACCTTCAGGTGGGTTTTGTTACCTGCGTAGGTAAGACAGCCGCCCGATTGGCTTACCGTGTGGTAAGTAATCCTCGTGCCGTCGGAGGACGTAGACCTTCCCGTGTAGAGTCTGACGTAGAGGCCGCCGCCCGTCTGGGCAAAGGAAACATTGATTTTGCTCTCAAAGTATATAAGGTCGGCATCTCTTCCCGTGTCGCGGAATATATCTACCCAGGTGTTTGTGGAGGTTGTGTTGGTGATTTTGTCTAAGACGACGTATTTATTGTCACCCTCGGAGACAATCTCTGCCGTGGCTACTCCTTTGCTCGGCACCTTGAAGTAAACCTTGGTGTTTATGGAGCTTTCGGAGCCCGAATTAACGTAGCCCGACTTGTCGGCGGAAATAAGAACTGCCGCCTCCACGTCCTCAAAATCAATAACTCCGTTCATAACGAAGTCTGTACCGCCGCACTCGGTGCAGACACCTGCGACGATATTATGAGGCTTCAAGGGTGAGTGTCTCTCCTCGCGTCCTAACTCCTCGCCGCACGCGGTACAGTCAACTACTCTGTAATACACGCCGCCCTCGGTGCAGGTGGACTCCGAGACTTGCACGTCGTAGGGGTCGCCCGGGGTGTGAGTGGGAGCTAATATTACGGTGATGCGCTTCAGCTCCTCTCCGCATTCGGTGCAATAGGTCACTCTGTCAAGGCTTCCGCTGATGGTGCAGGTGGGCTCGGTGCGGTTCTCTTCAACCGTCTCACCCTCGGTGTGAGAGGCAGGAACGCTCACAGTAACTCGCCGGCACTCCTCGCCGCACTCGGTGCAATAGCTTACCTCGTCGTAGCTTCCGTCACGAATACAGCTGTTATCCTTGACGTTCTCGATTACCGTATCACCGGGTCTATGAGAGGCGGGTGTGGAAACGTAAATACGGCTTATCTCTGCGCCGCACTCACTGTCCTCGCAATAGGTGACCGACTCGTATTTACCTGCAAGAGAGCAGGTGTAGTCAGTGAGATTTTCAACAACCTCGGGGGCGGGGATATGAACGTGAGTGGAGCTTGGAGAGTCGGTTAAGGTGGGGGGCGTGTAGCCGTCCAGCCCTCCTACGTATATCATATCGTAGTCAAGCGTGCCCGTCCAGTTTGTGTCGCAAGCCATACGGAAGCGCCCGATATTCGAGGAGGAGGAATAGGTCAGTCCCGACTGCTCTTCGCTCTCGCTGTCCATAAGGGTGCCGTTGATATAAATTTTACAGATAAAGCTTTCGTCGTACTCGTCGCCTGCCGTATATTCAAGACGGACGAAGAACCATTCGCCCTCCTTGACGGAGGTTTTAACCATATTCGTGGTTCGGGTATTCTTGGAGTTTGCGACGTTGGCGTAAAGATATCCGTCCGAAATTTTCATAGCTCCGTAATACGCGGCGTCCGAGGAGCTGTTAAGAACGGTAATCGGAATAACTCCCGCGATGTTTGCCTCAATTCTCATTCGAGCCTCGAATACTACGGTTTCACATTCTTTAAGCTCGCGCTTGAATTCGAAGTAGTTCTGGGCGGTGACAGAGCCGTTCCCCCAATTGTCCTCAAGGCGAAGGAATTTATTTTCGCCCTCCGCGACTATCAGAGCGCGCGAGGCGTTCTCTCCGCTGGTTGCGTTGGAGAAGGTAATGAAGCTTGTGTACTTAGAGTAATCGTAATCTCCGACACCCAGGTTTTCAAAGTTAATTCTATCTTCGGCGTCCTTAAGCTTGTAGCTTGGTGTCGTTGTGCCGAATGCGAGGGAGTCAAATGATATCTGCGACCCTGTTGTAAGCCTTACCGCGCCGATGCCCGTAAGTCTTTCGGGTACTACGGTTGAGTCGGTAGAGGTGAGCGACTCCTCGTAAAGGACGGTGCTGTTTCTGATAATCCAAAGAGTGAGGGTATCACCCTCAAGTCTGAATTCAAAGGATAAATCAACGTAACCGCCGTCTGTCTGTACGTTGACGTAGCTGCCCGTCAGTCTGTTCGTAAGCTTCAGGGTGTCCTCTGCGGAGTGGGCGTCGAAGATGGCAATTACGCCGTCCTCTGCCGTAAAGGTCAGAGTATGCTCGCCGAGAGCGAACAGCACCTTCATATCAAGGACTGTGGCAACGCCACGGGTGGCGTAGGGGGAACGGAGAATTTCGGTGTCACCGAGTACCGTGAGGTATCCGTCTGAGATTTCGTATTCACCCGAAATGCCGTTCTGCCGCTTGTCGGTATCAAAGGTGTCGGTTATATCTGCGACGGTGGACTTGTAAACGGGCTCTGCCTCCTCGAGGCAGTCGATAAATCTCATATAGTCCGCCTTGCCGAAGAAGTCCGGCTTGTATTTATCCATACCGAAGGCTGTGAAGATGCTTCTGGTTAATCCCGTGGAGGAAATACAGGTGGCGTCAACGTCGGAAACGTTGTTGCCCGAGGGAGAAACGGGGCAGCCCTGGTGGTTAGTTCCGCCGTGATAGTAGCTGTGGGCAAATCCGCCGTCCACCTTCTTGTAGCCCTTGATTTTGTCGTACGTTATGCGAACCGCGTCTGCTCCGCGAAGCTCCAAGGTTTTGTTTATAAACTGAGCCACCGTCATAGAGCGAGCGCCTTCGGTGTCCTCCGTACACATCTGAAGGTTACCGAGAGCCTCAATAGCCCATACGGTATCCTTGGAGGAGGAATTGCTGCGAAGCGAGCCTATGGCGTTCCACACGTTGTAGACGTCGCAGGCGTTGCCCGTTGAGGGAAGGTCGGGGTTAGTAAGGTTTGAGATAAGTCCTACTGCCGCGAGTGCCGCCTTGGGATAAGCGTGCCCCCAGCTGTTATATAAGCCGATAACCTTGAAAAATCCGTTGGTGTTGGAGAAGTTGATGCTCTCCATACCGAGAAATTCCTTAGTCTCTTCGTTATAGCCGCCGAAAAGACCCGTGTTCGGGTTTATGGCATCGTCTAACACCTTAAGGACCATCTCTTTCATAGTCATACCGTCGAACTGTCTGTAGTCGTCGGCAGCGGCGCCCGCGGTGCTTGCCTCGTCGCCCTCCTTATAGGTGTAGACGCCCAGCTTGTTGCTAAAGTTGCCTATCTGACCGCTTGTGGCGTTGAGAGTATTACCCGTGTTGTAGCAGGAGATTCTCATTCCCGGGGCAATGGTCGTAAGAAGATAATCTATAAAGGCTGTGTGGGATTTGAGATATGCGGTAGACTTATCGGTAGAGTCGCTTGCGAAAATTACCTTCGATACGGCAACGGCGCCCGACTCGGAAATACTCATAGAAAGCGCGCCGTTCGATACGAGCGAGGGCTTTGACAGACCGTGATTTCGGAGGTAATCGTCGGCGCTCTCTCCGTCACCCGTAAGTCCGTTCGGTGTGTCGTACACGGGGTCCTCGCCGAAGAATTCGAGGAGGGAATTGCCCCAGCCCAGGTCGCGTCCGCGACGGGATATTTTAGTGTCGGTGAACTCCTTGCCCCATTGGGGATGGTAGTAATATCCGTTGGGGTCCTGGAGGCTCTTTGCAAAGTAAACCAGCTCGTGTGCCATCCACTCGGGAATATCCTCTGATACCGAGTCGATAACGCCCGATTGCTGAAGGAAGCGGAGAAGCTGCACCGTGCATTGAAGGTCGGGACCGAAGCCTGCCGCATCTCTGCCTGCTGTGGAGGCGTAGAAGCCGCCTGCCCATCTGCCGCCTTCGATGTCGTTATAGCCCTTGGCGTAAAGGCTTGCAACCCAGGTGACCATATCCTTTCCGTAGAGGGTGTAGAGGGTTTTGAGAGCGTCGGTTAAGTCCTCTGCGTTCTCCTCGGTGTAGCCCTTAGATGAAACGAAGGCTTCCTCGAGGGCTGCCCATTGGCGGTCTCTCTCCTCTTCGTCGAGCTTCTCCTGCTTTGCTATCTCTTCGGCTCTCGCAACCTCGGGAGTTTTGTCGTAGTTTGCAGCCACAAGCATTACCTCGCCTCCCGAAAGTTTTGCGCTAAAGGAGGAGGCGGAGGAGACGGAGCGGCTGGTGCTGCCCGAAATATCAAGGGTAGAGATATTCCAGCCGCGGAAGGTGTAGCCCTCGGGCTTCTCGCCAAGCTCGGTGACGGTGTAGCTTGTGTCGGTGTTAACGAAGCCGTGGCTTATTCCGTCAAAGCTTCCGTCCTTTACTCCGAGATATGCAAGAGTTGAGAGGGTCGGGGTTTTGTCACCGCTGACACCGAGGGCGTCCTGGGAGCAGTTAATATAGGAAAGAAGGGAGACGTAAAGCTCCCGTCTGAGCGAGTCCAGTGAGCCGTCGTCGGCGACGTTCATATATTCGTCAACGGTGAGCCTCTCGAAGCAGTATTCCGCGACGCTGTAGGGAACCGCCTCGCCCTCTGTGCGCGTACCGTCGGCGCTTGTGGCAACGGGCACTGCCCAGACTCTGCGGGTGGCGTTTTTAGGAGCGAAGCCGCGGGAGGATACTACGTAATATGGCTCGCTTTTGCCGCTTATGACTTTAATATTCTCTATCTCGGCATCTGTCACGGTATACGCGCAGGCTGCGCCCCCGTCGGGGTCGCTCTCGTAGAAATCAACCTCAAGGGTCGAGCCCTCGGGAACGCTTCCTACGGGTATGGCGTAGAAGATATGCAGATAGGAGGAGTAGCTTAAATTTTTGCTGACGATACGGGGGACGGGACCCTCCGAGCCTTCAGCACTCTCGCCCTCTGCTGCGGCAGTGATACCGAGCAAGGTTATCGCGAGAAGTATAATCGCTAAAAGCGACATCGTGACCTTCTTGAAGATTTTCATACTGTTTCCTTTCAAAAATACACAAGCTTTATACAAAAGACTTGGGGTTCCTTTCAAAATCACCAAAGCTCAAGACAAAAAACTCGGTTTTCTTTTAAAATACGCAGGCTTTACTTTGTAAAAGAATAAACAAGCTGACCCCGTAAAAGAATACGCATTTTACTTCATAAATTGTAGCATAGGACTTGAGGAAAAGTCAACGCGCCAAAAGCTGAAATTAAAATAAAAAATAAAATAATTGCAAATATATACAAATAAACCCTCTTGTTTTTGGCTATTTTTGCCATAAACTCTTCAGAGACATAGGTGACAGTTCAAGGCTTATGCCTTGAGATTAATAAAAAAGCTAAATGAGCCTCGGGGTAGGTGTGCTTATACCTTGGAGTAGGTGCGCTTATATGAAGGGGCGAGGCGAGCCGAAAAATTCAAACTAAAAGGCGAACTTTTTTGAAAACAGAGAAACTAAAAGGCGAACTTTTCTGAAAACAGAGAAACTGACTGCGCGAAGAAAAAATGAAACAAAATAGGCAAAAAGACAACCTAAGTTTACAAAAAGCGCAAAAAACAGAGCTACCCTGTGAAGATAGCTCTGTAATGGTAAATTAATTATTCCGTGCGCAAAGCGACCACGGGGTCCTTCTTAGCCGCGGAGCGGGCGGGCATAACTCCCGAGAAGAGAGTAAGCAATACGCTGAGCAGCACGAGAAGTATTGCGTGGCGTGTCTCGAGGGTGGCGATATTAGGCACTCCCGCGAGGTTTTGCACGATAAGGCTTGCGATGGAGGAAATAACGTAGGTCACTCCTATACCGAACAGTCCCGCAAGTCCTCCGATAATAAAGGTCTCCGCAGTAAACAGACGGCTGACGTCCTTCTTCCTTCCTCCGAGAGAACGGATAACGCCTATCTCCTTAATTCTTTCCACAACCGAAACGTAGGTGATAATTCCTATCATAACCGTGGATACGACAAGAGAGATAGAGGTGAAGGCGATAAGGGCGTAGGAAACGATGTCAATCATCGTGTTAATAAGGTTTATAACCAGCTCGAGGGCGTCGGTGTAGGTGATATTCTCGCGCTCGGTAACGGTTACGGTAATACCGTCGCGGTCTGTATATACGAGGTCCCCCTCGGCGTTCCACTTATCGAGATAGTCTGTGACGTACTGCTTTTCCTCAAAGCTTAAGGGGTAGATTGCAACCGAGGTCGCAAGGTCGTTTCCGCCGATGAGAGAGGAGAAGCGGTTAGCCATATCCTCCTTATCCATCTTCGCTATAACAGCCTGGAGCTTCTCGGGGTCGTCACCCGCCATATAGAGCTCCATCATCTCGGTCATAGACAGCTCGGGTCCTATCATTGCCTGGGCGGTTTTGGGAGTGAGGTCGCCGTCGCCGCTGTCATAGGTGTAGGTGTAGCTGTAGTAGAGATTGTATGCCGTCATAGCAAGCATAGACGATGCGTCGGAATGAAGATAATTTTCAAAGCTCGACTCTCCGTTTACCTCGAGGACGTGGTTTGTGAGAGCCTCGGTGTAGTAAATGCCCGAGGAGAGAGAGCCGTAGGAAACGGTGTCCTTGGGAGTGAGGATACCCACGACCTTAAGCTCAAGCTTTCCCTCGTCCGAGAAGCCCTCGGAGGTGGAGTTGTACTTATAGGTGGAGGGCATTCCGGGGTAGGGGGAAGGGCTCTCGGTGAAAACCGTATCGTTAGGATACCAGGTGAAGCTCTTTCCGAGAAGCTCCTCGTAGGTGAAGCTGTCCTTGTAGATTGCCTCGTTATGCTCGTCGTTTTCGTCAACGGACTTGTTTACAATCTCCAGAACCTCCTCTTGAGTGAAGTAGCCGAGACGGGCAAGGAGAATGTCGGACAGCTCGTCGTTGCTGTCCAGGACGAGCATTATCTCGTCTGCCTCGGTTGCCAGCTTATCTCCCGCAACAAGGTTGTACTGAGAGAGGATATATTCGGGGTTGTTCGGCATCTGCTTCATAGAGGGAGCAAGAGAGGTGATGCTGCTCGCCTGGTCCTTGATATCGGTTTCGCCAAGGACCGACTTCGCAACGTTCAGAAGTCTGTGAAGCGAAATATTCTCTGCGACCGAGTCCTTGCTGTATTTGAAGTCGGTGAAAATATTCGTGGTCATATCAATGCCGTAGCCTAAAACCAGAGCCTTGTAATACTCCTCGGGCATAGCCTTGATATAATCGATATATTCCCGTGTCAGCTTGTTTTCAAGAAGAATATTTTCGGCGTCTGCGTGCATCTCAACGAGATATTCTATAAGGGAGGAAATATAAACCTTACCGGGCTCCTTGTCTCCGGGGCTCAGATTGTTCTCCATATTCTCCATCATTCCCGTAATCGCGCTAAGGTCATAGGCGGTTTTGGTTACGGTGATGGGGTTGCCCGAGAGCATATCGTCCTGCATAGACTTGATATAGCCCTTGATACCCGAGGAGAAGGCAAGAACCAGCGCGATGCCAATAATACCGATGGAGCCTGCAAGGCCCACCATAGTGGTTCTGCCCTTTTTGGATATGAGGTTTTTAGCCGAGAGTCTGAAGGCTGTGAAGAAGGACATCTTCGCTCGCTCGCGCTTTGCTGCCTTCCTTGCCCGTCTTTCGGCGCGAAGCTCCTTGCCCTTTTTCTTCGCCCGTGCCATAGCAAGCTCCGACTCTGTGACGGGGTTGGTGTCCTGGATAAGCTCACCGTCGATAAGTCTGATAATTCTTGTGGAATACTGCGCCGCAAGCTCGGGGTTATGGGTGACCATAATAACAAGTCTTTCACCGGATATTTCGCGGATAAGGTTCATTATCTGCACCGAGGTCGCGGTGTCGAGGGCGCCCGTGGGCTCGTCGGCAAGAAGTATTTCGGGGTCGTTTACCAGGGCTCTTGCAATGGCAACTCGCTGGCACTGACCGCCCGAGAGCTGATTGGGCTTCTTGTAATACTGACCTGCAAGTCCCACTCTGTCAAGGGCGCGCTTCGCCCTTTCCACCCTCTCCTTTTTGCCAATGCCTGCAATGGTGAGCGCAAGCTCCACGTTGCCAAGCACCGTCTGGTGGGGTATAAGGTTGTAGCTCTGGAAGATAAAGCCGACTCTGTGGTTACGGTAGACGTCCCAATCCCTGTCCTTGTAGGACTTGGTGCTTCTCTCTCCGATAACCAGGTCGCCCGAGGTATAATGGTCAAGTCCTCCAACGATGTTGAGAAGCGTCGTTTTACCGCAGCCCGAGGGGCCGAGGATTGATACGAATTCTCTGTCGCGGAAGGTAACCGATACACCCTTAAGCGCGTGTACGGTTTCCGATGAAGTCACGTAGTCTTTCGTGATTGATTTCAGCTGGAGCATTGATTTCTCTTTCTTACCAAGTTTCCAATTTACGGGCTCAAAGCTTTTTGAAAATTGGCTCTTTTGAATTATACATTTGATTGTATTAAACTAATTGTACTATATATTTGTGAATATTTATACATTATTTTAAAAATAAATGAAAAATCTTAGGAAAAAATTATGTGGGGCGGCGGACGCAAAAGCAATCGAAAAGTAAAAAACGACCCCACACCGCAAGCGATGCGAGGTCACATTTTTTAATTTTTTAAATTCTGCAAAATGCAGCTTCGAGGGATAAAATCAGCGAAAATGCAAATTATACTTTGCAAAATCGCGGTTTATTGCTTGATTACAAGCTGTCTTGCCCATTTAACCTTTGATAAAACTATAACGCCGAGAGGACATTTCAGAGCCTCTACCAGGGCTGCTACGGTAAAGAGGACGATAATACCCACGTCCGTAAGGTGAGTCAAGGCGAGAAGAACCGACATTATGGCTCCCCAGGCGTATACGCTGTCGAAGAGCGCGGCGGTGAAAACTCTGCCTCCTGCGCGCAGGGTAAAGTAAGACGCCATAGCCACGGCGTTAAAGGGGGTAAAGAGGGCGGCTATGAACATAAGGCTCGTCGCCATAGAGCGCACGCTCTCGGTGGTGTTGTAAACTAAGGGGAAAATGGGGGCGCATATTGCCTGGACTACACCTATAACCACTCCTATCATAAAGGCAAGGGCGAGCATTTTTCTATTCGTGTCCTTGGCGCGCTCCACCTCTCCTGCTCCAAGCTCACGCCCGACGACAATTCCGACTGATATTCCCACTGCCATATAAGCGACGGTGAGAAGGTTTATAATAGTTGCGGCAATGGTTGTAGCTGCTACGACGTCAAGGCCTCTGGTTGAGTAGCATTGGTTACGCATTGTAACCGCTAAGGACCAGAACAGCTCGTTTGCAACCATAGGAAGGCTCTTTACGATAACACCCTTGAAAAGAGGAAGGGAAACCCTCGGTGAGCGAAGGGCGCCCTTGATAAAGGGATATTTGTCGGAGTGGGTATGGGTCCAGACAGCCAGCACGGCAAGCTCGGCAAATCTCGAGGTAGTGGTTGCAATTGCGGCGCCTACAACTCCGAGAGCAGGGAAGCCTAAGAGGCCGAATATCAGAAGGGCATTAAGCAGGCAGTTTGTCACAACCGACACGATGCTGGATATCATAGGTATAACCGTTTCTCCCGTTTCGCGCAGGGTAGAGGAATACGCCTGAGCTAAGGCGAAGGGAACGAGACCGACGATAGCGTAGGACAGGTATTCGTTGCCAAGACTGCGTGTCAGCTCCAGGTTGCCCTCTGCGCCCTCGTGGAGGAAGGTGGAAATAAGGCTGTCACCGAAGAGGGAAAAGACAAGCACGCCGAGTGCACCGATTATCAGATTGAAAATAATCTTCAGTCTGAAGGCTCCGCGCACGCCCTCCGTGTCGCCTCTGCCGTGGAACTGCGAGGTGTATATTCCTGCACCTGCAATAGCTCCGAAAACGGTGATGTTGAATATGAAAATAAATTGGTTGACAATGGAAACTCCCGACATAGACTCGGTGTTCAATGCGCCGACCATAATATTATCGAGAAGGTTTACGAAGTTTGTGACCGCGTTCTGTATCATCAGAGGGAGCGCTATGGCAAGCACGCCCTTATAGAAGCTTCGGTCTCCTATGAATTTCTTTATCTGTAGCTTCAAGCTTTTTCTCCTTTTTCTTTTCACAATGAATTATTGTATCACAGTCTGAGGGCGTTTTCAATACCCGCGGGGAAATATTTTTGAATAAACGGAAACGGAGGGAGGCTCCCCTTAACACAAGAAACGAAATTTCTGAACGGAAGAAAAGAATATTTTCCGCGCAGTGGGAGAGACGCTTTTGCCGCGAGGGGCTGCTCTCGGGTAAGGAATGAACTTTTCTGGCGGTAGGAGCGATTTTTGGGTGGCATAATTCCGTCCTTATGCAAAAACGAAATTTCCGCTTGTGGAAACCAAATTTTCCCCAGCCCTTGATTTATTTTAGATAATATGTTAAAATAGGGAGAGAATAATCCGTCGGAGGTGCTATGTGAAAAAAGAATATCTTGAAGCCGGCAGAATTTGCACGGCTCACGGAGTGCGCGGTGCGCTCAAGGTGGAGCATCTTTGCGACAGCGCGTCTGTGCTGGCAAGGCAGAAGAGAGTTTTCCTTCTCTCGGGCGGTGAATATACGGAAAGACGGGTTGTTAGCGCGTCTGTATCGGGTCAGTTCGTTATTATGACTATCGAGGGAGTTGACTCCCGTGAGGCGGCAATAGCTCTGCGCTCAAGGCTTCTCTACCTTAAGAGAGAGGATATTCCCGTGGCAAAGGGAGCTATGCTGATAGCCGAGATGATAGGGCTTCCCGTTATCCACGCGGAAAGCGGTGAGACCCTCGGCGTGCTGTCCGACGTGCAGGACTACGCAGGCAGAAGAATATATTCCGTGAAAACGGCATCGGGCGAGGTTTTGCTGCCCGACGTTCCCGAATTTATAAAGGAGATAAGCGAGGAGGGCGGTATGAAGGTGCTGCCTATACCCGGCTTCTTTGACAGTGGAGATGAGGTTTGACGTAATGACTATATTTCCCGAGCTTGTTTATGGAGTGCTTGGGGAGAGCGTTATCGGCAGAGCGCAGAGCGCAGGAATTATTGAGGTTAAATGCCACAATATAAGAGACTATTCCAAGGATAAGCACAGGAAAACCGACGATACCCCCTACGGCGGCGGTATGGGTATGGTTATGACCTGCCAGCCTATATACGATTGCTACAGAGCAATAAAGGAGAAAATCCCCGAGGGCAGCAAAAGCCGAGTGATATATATGTCCCCGAAGGGCAGGATTTTTTCACACGGGGTGGCACTTGAGCTTGCGGAGTACGACAATTTAGTGTTCCTTTGCGGCCATTACGAGGGCGTTGACCAGAGGATACTTGACGAGATTGTGGACGAGGAAATATCTATCGGCGACTACGTCGTGACGGGCGGAGAGATACCTGCCTGTATAGTTATCGACGCCGTATCCAGGCTGAAGGACGGCGTTCTTTCTTCCAGCGAGTGCTACGAGGGCGAGTCGGTTGCATCGGGAATACTTGAGTATCCCCAATATACGAAGCCCCGTGAATTTCTCGGCAGAGAGGTGCCCGAGGTACTTTTGTCGGGCGACCATAAAAAAATTGAAAGGTGGCGTCTTGAGGAGGCTGTAAGGATAACCCGTGAGCGCCGCCCCGACCTTCTTGCCATGCACCCCGAAATTGAGGAGTCCTTAAAGCCGAGGGTGAAAAAGCCGAGAAGAAAAAGGGCGGAGGCAGAGGAGGGCTAACTTCTGTCTTTTGGGCAACAAGCCCCACCCGTGTTGAGTTTTTCAGCGAAGTAAACCTGCCTGATTTAGGCGGAAAGGATATAAAAATGGCTAAATCTCCGTTTCTGGATTTCCTTAACGGATACGAGACACCGACCTCTCCCGACGGCACAGAGTCCGTGACGGGCAGACGGTTTTTCGTCAGAAGCTACAGCGGCAGCATAACCAAGGCGAGGCGTAAGAGCCTCTTTACGCGCAGCGTTGCCTGGGGCGATAAATTTTCAAGACTCGTCTCCTACACCTGCTCCAAGGCTTACGGCGCGTTTCTGCTTGCCTTCGGCTTATTCACCTTCGTTTTGTACTTTTTAAGCGATTATCTTGAATTTTCCGGCTCGGAGGAGCTTTTGCCGCTTATGGTGGGCATAGTTTCTTCCTTGGTTGCAATTCCCTTTTTGTTGTCGGATAAGCCTCTGGCTACCCTAATCAGCGATAACGAGGTCACCGACTTCATTATTTACGAATTTCTGTGCATCAAGCGCGTTCACGGAACAGAAAACGAGGTGGGAATACCCGTATGGGTTATGGCTTTGGTGGGCGGTGCAATAGGAGCGCTTGGATTTTTCGTCCCTATGTGGATAATTTTACTATCCTTGGGCGCGGCTCTGTTCATTTATCTTACCTTCCTATCCCCCGAGTTCTCCTTCTTTATTTCGCTTATGGCTTTGCCATATCTTTCCCTGATACCCTATTACCAATGGGTATTCGCAGGGATTATCGCCCTAACTCTTCTGTCGCTTATCAGGAAGGGGCTCTGCGGTAAAAGAGTGCTGTTCTTCGAGCAGTACGACTTTCTTCTTTCGGCAATGCTCATTCTGATACTGATAAGCGGTATATTCGTCAAGGGTATCGAGTCCTTCACAAGCTCTCTTATAATGATAGCTATGGCACTCGGCTATTTCCTTGCCAGCAACCTTCTCTCCAACCGCCGACTTGCGGACGGAGCTATGAACGCTATCGTCATATCCTCTCTCCCTGCGGCAGGCGTTGCCGTATATCAGCTGGTGCGTGAGATTTCGGGCGGTACTGCCGCGACCCTCGTGGGCAGAGGTATATCCTCCACCTTCGAGACGACGGGCGCTTACGCCGTCTTTATTATCGTGGCAATTCTCTTTGCCGCGGCGCTGGCTAAACAGTCCTCAGGGGCACCCCGTGTCGCATATTGGCTGATGATCGCGCTGAATATCGGGGCTCTCGTTATGACGGGCGAGGTGTTCGCCGTCTTTGCTTTGGTGTTCAGTATCGTCGCATACTACGCCTTGAAGACAGGCTGGTTTGCTCCTGCTATACTGATAATTTTATCCCTCGTGCCCTACCTTATTTTGGCACTTCCCGAGGCTTTAGCCGACAGAGTATTAGCCATAGTTCCCGAGATGACCACGCTCGAGGGCTTGAAGGAAACCTGGCTTGCTTCCCTTACTGCATTTTCCCACAATATATCCACGGGTATCGGCATCGGCGCCGAAAGCTTCGCCTTGGAAATGGAGAGCTACGGCATTACCGACGTTTTGAACTCGGGAAATATTTTCATTGAGCTTGGACTTGAAGCGGGGGTTGGCGCGCTTCTGTGCTTCGCGGTTATGCTCCTTGTCCGTATGCGCCACAGAGCAGTATATTATTCCCACACAAGACACACTTCCGTAGGTGCCGTCTTACCCTTCTCGGCGGTGGTGATTTTCGCGCTGATTTTCCTCGGCTCTACCGAGTATATTTGGGCGGATAACCCATCCTTCTATCTTTTCTGGTGCGTTTTCGGCATCGGAAGCGCGTCCTTGCGTATATCCAAAAGACAGCTCGACGACAGAGTTCTCTACTACGAGGACACAAGAGACGTGGATTATTCAGCCATAGACATCGAAATAAAATGATTTTTATGCATTTTGCTGAAAAAGAGGAAAAAATTTCCACGAAAGTTTAATATTATTTTTTCTCAAAAAACTATTGATTTTTATTTATAAATTTGCTATACTTGATATACTAATACTGCAAGGAGAGAAAAGAATGATTTCTCGAAGTGTAACAATCTGTAATAGCGTAGGACTCCACGCAAGACCTGCAACCTTTTTCGTCCAGAAGGCTAATTGCTTCAAATGCTCTATCTGGGTAGAGAAGGAGGATTGCCGCGTTAATGCGAAGAGCCTTCTCGGAGTGCTGTCTCTCGGCATTTCCAACGGAACTGAAATCACGCTTATAGCAGACGGTGCAGACGAAGGCGCGGCTGTTGAGGGACTCGCTTCTCTCGTTGAGAGCCGTTTCGGCGAGGGTCAGCAGAGCTGAGCCGATGCATAATACTTAAGGGCGGTTGCCAGGTGATCTCGTTATTCGGGGCGCTGTCGGCTCCGCCCTTCTGTTTTACCCGAGGGGGTTGGGTGAGACGCAGAAAAATAATAACACCTAAAAAACTGAAAGGGGGATATGCTATGACTGTGCTTGAGAGGCTTCGCGACAAGGCGAATTCCTTGCCTGCCTTGCCGGGAGTTTATATTATGAAGGACTCCGAGGGTAAGGTAATTTACGTCGGCAAATCGAAGAAGCTAAAAAACCGTGTAACAAGCTATTTCGTAGGAAGCTCCCATTCGCTGAAAACTCATAAAATGGTGAGCCTTGTCAGGGATTTTGACTATATAGTTTGCAAAACCGAGATTGAGGCTCTGACGCTGGAGAACGTTCTTATTAAGAAGCATTCTCCCAAATACAATATAAAGCTTAAGGACGCCAAGTCCTATCCCTATATCAAGGTGACGGGGGAGGAATATCCAAAGCTTTTCGTGACACGTGAGCGCAGAAGCGACAGAGGCAGATACTACGGTCCTTACAGCGGCTCCTCTGCAGCACACGCGGCTCTCGATGCTGTGATGAAGGTGTTCTCGCTGCCCACCTGCAAGCGTTCCTTCCCGAAGGATATCGGCAAGGACAGACCCTGCATATACCGAGATATGGGCAGATGTATTGCGCCCTGCGCAGGCGGTGTGGGTGCTGAGGAATACGGAAGGCTCGTCAAGGGTGCGGAGCGCGTTCTTGAGGGTCATTCAAGCGAGGCAAAGGAGCAGCTCAGAGCAGAGATGGAGAGGGCTTCGGAGGCTTTGGAATTCGAGAGAGCCGCCTCGCTGAGAGACAGTATTCTTGCCCTTGACCGACTGTCGGAGAAGCAGAAGGTTGTGGCAGACGGGAAGGTCAGCCGGGACGTTTTCGCCGTTTATATTTCGGAGGCGGAGTGCGCCTTGGCGATGCTCTCTATCCGCGAGGGTGCGCTTATCAATAAGAGCGAGTTTATACTCTCTGCCGTGGATACGGCAAGCCCCGAGGAGCTGGTGTCGCTTATTGCATCCCATTACGACGAGTGGGGAAATATACCGAGGGAGGTTATGCTCGACTTCCCCATATCCGACGAGGATAGAGAGCTGCTTTCTGAATACCTTTCGCTTAACACGAGGTATAAGGTGGCGGTAAGGCTGCCCGAGAGAGGCGACGGCAGAGCCCTTTGCAATATGGCGCTGGAGAACGCCAAGGAGTCGGCAAGACAGCATAGGCTTGAGGGGGAGCGCGAGGACAGAAACGTAAAGAGGCTTGCGGAGCTTCTGGGACTTGCCGAGCTTCCTTCCAGAATAGAAGCCTACGATATATCCAATATCGGAAACGAAAATATAGTCGGCTCTATGGTTGTGTGGCAGGGCGGCAGGCTTAAGAAAAGCGATTACCGCATATTTAACGTCAAAACAACGGACGGCGCCGACGATTACGGCTCTATGCGTGAGGTGCTGACGAGGAGACTTTCCCATATAGGCGACGGAAGCTTATCGACGGGGGAGAGCCCTGAGTTGATTTTGGTGGACGGCGGTGTCGGTCACGTAGGTGTGGCAAGAGGGGTTCTCGAGGAGCTGTCGCTTGAAATTCCCGTGTACGGAATGGTTAAGGACGACTTCCATAAAACCCGTGCGCTGACCGACGAGTTTAATGAGATTTCAATAGCAAAAGAGTTCGATGTGTACGGTTTTGTTTACAATTTGCAGGAAGAAGCCCATAGATTTGCGGTTAAAAGCTCACAGAGAGCAAAGACAAAAACCTTGACACATTCGGTTCTTGAAAAAATAGAGGGCATAGGTCCCGCAAAGTCTCGCGCCCTTCTTCGCTCAATGCCTCTTGGCAAGATAAAGGAGGCGTCAGTCGAGGAGCTTCTCTCCGTCAAGGGAATAGGAAGGTCGGACGCGGAAAGAATAGTTCAGTATTTCAAGGACAAAAGGAAGGGATAAAAAATGATGCGAATAATTACCGGCACCGCCAGGGGAAGAAAGCTTCTTACCCTCGAGGGCGATGCGACGAGGCCTACCTCGGAGCGCATAAAGGGCGCTATATTTTCATCTATTCAGTTCGAGCTTGAGGGGAGAGTGGTCCTCGACCTTTTCGCAGGCTCGGGTCAGATGGGGCTTGAGGCTCTGTCGCGAGGGGCTGAGCGCGCCACCTTTATAGACTCCTCGAGAGAGGCTATGGAGATAGTAAAAAAGAATGCAAGGTCAACAGGCTTTTTCGACCTTTCCCATTTCCTTGTGAGTGATTTCAGAAATTATATAAGGAAGGCTTCGGGAAGGGAGAAGTTTGACCTCGTGTTTATCGACCCTCCCTACGCTACGGAGTGCTGCGCCGAGGCGGCAGGGCTGCTCAGTAAATATGAGCTGATAATTCCCGGGGCAATAGTGGTCCTTGAGTCGGGGCAGGAGAAAATAGACATTTCCGACCCGAGGCTTTCGGGCTACGAGCTTATAAAGAGCGCAAGCTACGGCAAGATGACCTCGGTGAATATACTTCTATACAGAGGTGCCGACGGTGAGTGATTTTAAGAAAATGAAGGTTATTTTGCCCGGCAGCTACGACCCTGTAACGGTTGGGCATCTTGAAATAATCAAGCGCGCTGCGGAGAAGTACGGCGAGGTTTACGTCGTCATATTTGCAAACCCGAACAAAAGTTACACCTTCTCTCTTGACGACAGAGTCCGTATGCTGATGATTGCCACCGAGGAGCTTGACAACGTGCTTGTAAGCTGGTCGGCAGGGCTGGTTATCGACTATATGCGGGAGCACGGAATTGACAAAATCGTCAAGGGCTACCGCACCGAGGCAGACCTACCCTGGGAGCGCGAGCAGGCAGAGTGGAACAAAGCTTACGGGGGCTACGAAACCGAGCTTTGGCAGTGCGAGGAGGGCTACAAGGAGGTAAGCTCCACCGCCGTCCGTAAGCTTCTCTCCGAGGGGGCTGACCCGAGCGCACTTTTGCCGCGAGGTGTTTGGGATTATATCTCGCATTTTTGCCTTGAGAAGTAGTCAACTTTTCCAAAGGGCATGCCTATCAAAGATTTATGTGAGTAGGTTATCCTTCAGTGAGCGAAAGGTCAAGGAGTGCTCTGGGATACGAACCGACGAGCTATCCTTTTTTGAGTAAAGCAGTGCTGGGCTTTGAACCGACGAGCTATTCTCCGACGAACGATAAACCGAAAATAGACAAAGGAATAAGTTAAAAAATATAGACGAATAAATTGAAAATACAAAAAGAAGCTGTAAGTTCTTCACCGCGGGGTGAGGCTTACAGCTTCTTTAATTAATGTAAAATGTTGATTCAGCACGAGCCGCTTGATTTAGCACGAGCCGCTTGATTTAGCACGAGCCGCTTGATTTAGCACGAGCTGCTTAATTCAGCACGAGCCAAAGGCAGATTACAGCAGTCTGATGCCTGCCTTCTTGCAGCCCTCGATGGTGTCCTTATCCCAGATAGAGGACTGAACCTCGCCGATGTGGGCGCAGCCGAGCATCAGCATACAGAGCCTTGACTGACCGATACCGCCGCCTACGGAGAGGGGAAGCTCGCCGCGGAGGAGCATACTGTGGAAGGGAAGGGCGCGCCTATCGTTACAGCCGCGCTCGGTGAGCTGCTTATCTAAGGATACCTCGTCAACTCTGATGCCCATAGAGGAAATCTCGAAGGCGTGACCGAGGACCTCGTTATAGAAGAGTATATCTCCGTTAAGCTGCCAATCGTCGTAGTCGGGCGCTCTGCCGTCGTGGGGCTTGCCCGATTTAAGCTTGCCGCCAATCTGCATAAGCAGGACGGTTTCGTGCTCGCGGGTTATGGCGTCCTCTCTTTCCTTCGAGGTGAGGCTTGGGTACATATCCTCAAGCTCTTGGGAGGTGATGGCGAACAGCTTTCTGTTTAGCGTTACGTTATGCTCGGGGAACTCGCGGTGAAGGGCGTCGTTGGTGTCACAGATGACCTCAACTATTTTCTCCGCCGTGGAGATAAGATAATCGAGAGTTCTCTCCTCTCTTGTAATAACCTTCTCCCAGTCCCACTGGTCAACGTATATTGAGTGAATATTGTCTAACTCCTCGTCGCGACGGATAGCGTTCATATCCGTATAGAGTCCGTTGCCTACGTAGAAGTGATACTCCTTCAGAGCCATTCTCTTCCACTTGGCGAGGGAGTGAACGACCTCGGCGCATTCGCCAACCGCAGGAACGTCGAAGGATACGGGACGCTCCGTGCCGTTAAGGTTGTCGTTAAGTCCCGAGCTTTCGGTGACGAAGAGGGGAGCTGATACTCGCTTCAGATTAAGGGCTGAGGCGAGATTGTCCTGGAAGGTTCTCTTGATAAAGGAGATAGCCTTCTGAGTTCTGTATACGTCATAGGAGCTAACGTAGTTTTCGGGTATAAAAAGCTTGCTCATAACCGATTCCTTTAAAAGCCGAATT
>JAFUPM010000093.1 GCA_017481225.1 Clostridia bacterium | reverse complement strand
GTTATCAAAGCCACCCGGAGAAATAGAGTTTACCCGTACACCGTAAGGAGCAAGAAGCGCCGCCAAGTCGCGTGTTGCTGAAATAATACCGCCCTTTGATGCGGCGTAGTCAACAAGGTTTTCAAAGCCCCCTCCGCTTCTCTTGTACATCCGACGGTCTCTGCCTATGATACCCGCAATAGATGCTATGTTAATAATCGAGCCGAATCCTTGCTTTTTCATGATACGTCCGAATTCACGGCAACAGTAAAGAACGTTTAAAAGATTTATTTCGACGCTGATCCTTATATCGTCATCAGATCTATCAAAGAAATGGTGTGCGCTGGTGGTTATGTTCCCACCTGCGTTACAAATAAGCACGTCAATTCTTCCCTGCCAGCTTTCCGCCTGCTCTGCAAGCTTCTTGATCGACTCGACGTCTCGGGCATCCCAAGTCAAAACAAGGGTATTGTTGCCGTATTTCTTTTTGAGACTATCCGCAAGACTTTCTCCCTTTTCTTTGTCTCTTGATGCTATGATAACATCCGCACCGTTCTCGGCGAACGCATTACAAAACTCCGTGCCAAATGTTCCCGTGGCACCCGTAACTACCGCAACCTTCCCCTTTAGAGAAAATTTTTCGTTCATTGTTACGACTCCTTCCTGAAACAATAAAAGATTTGCTGATTTTTGACCGCTCAAAGTATGGATTTTTTCTCCCTTTACCTTTATACTTTATTCGGTAAGAATACTTGCATTCGGGGATACAAAATGATAAACTGTATTCACTGCTTAAATTATAGAATTTTCAAAGCTAAAAAGCCATACTCAAAGCCGTCAAAACATAGAATTTTTTTATTGATACAGGAGGAGTGATAATATGCTTTTATTCGAGAGAAAGCATAACGGAGACGTCATCTGTATGAATACAACACTTTTTGAAGAATTGAGTATTCAAACGGTGCTTGATTCCGGTTTTTACATTTATCAAAAACCAAGAGATCCGAACCCTCACCGTCATTCAAATTTCGAATTATATTTTGTAGAATCCGGAAAATGCACCGCCTTTTGCACCGGTCAAAAATACGATCTGTTCACAAATGATATTCTCATTATCAACTCGGGAGCAGAACACAACATCTGCGATTCTGCGCAGGATTCTTCGCTTTACTCTCTGCGCTGTTCGTTTTATCAATTGGAAGAACAAAACAGCTACCTCTATGAAGATCTGATGGCAAAGCTACAGTTCCCTCTGTACATAAAAAACCAAAGCAAACTCGTGGAAACTTTGAAGCTTTGCCGCTGGGAACTTTCAAAACAACAGTTTTTATGCACGGAAAAGCTTCAAGCACTTTTACAAATTTTCTACGTAGATTTTATTCGGACTCTCACCAACAGACCGAGCATTACAATGTCAAAACAGCCATTTTCAATCACACTGCCCAAGGAAAGCTTTCAAAAAGGTTTCCGCGGCTCTCCCCCAGAAGATTTCTATACGGATGTTATGGATGATTTTTTTACTCATCTACCGCACGAAAACGCCACCCTTACGGAGCTTTCAAACCGCTTATACCTGAGTGTCCGTCACACACAGCGGTTAGTTGAACGCTATTACGGTATGTCATTTAAACAAAAGATTATGAACACAAAAGTTTTAAAGGGAGCGCGGCTTATAGCCGGCACGGATATGTCGCTTGAGCATATCGCAGAACTGGTAGGATACAATTCCTACAATGCATTCTTCGAAGCCTTTACGTTATTAATGAAAAAAACACCTTCCGAATACCGCCAATCTTTATACAAAAAACAATAAGAAAAAATGCGTATGCAATTCTTTTGCATACGCATTTTCCACTTCTGTTGATACAACATTATTTTGAAAGATATTCGTGTATTGCCTTTGCCGAGATTTTGCCCGCACCCATAGCAGATATTACGGTTGCGGCACCTGTTACGGCATCGCCGCCAGCGTATACGCCCGCCTTGGTGGTTGCGCCATCCTCGGTGACGATGATTCCGCCGCGAGAATTGACCTCAAGCCCTTCTGTTGTGGACTTGATAAGTGGGTTGGGGGACGTACCGATGGACATAATTACGGTATCAACGTCAAGAGCAAATTCACTACCCGGAATTTCAACGGGACGGCGTCTGCCGCGCTCGTCAGGCTCGCCAAGCTCCATTCTGATGCACTTCATACCGGTAACAAAACCGTTTTTCGGATCGCATCTGTCATCGGGGTTATTGTAACCGAGAATTTCGGTGGGATTGCAAAGGAGTCTGAACTCAATTCCCTCCTCTTCCGCGTGCTCGACCTCCTCACGTCTTGCAGGAAGCTCCTCCATAGAACGGCGGTATACGATATATACCTTTTCTGCGCCCAGACGAAGTGCGGTTCTTGCCGCATCCATCGCAACGTTACCGCCGCCGACGACCGCAACGTTTCCACCCTTCATAATGGGAGTGTCGGGATCGTCTCTGTATGCCTTCATAAGGTTGGAGCGAGTGAGAAACTCGTTTGCGGAATATACGCCCTTGAGGGATTCGCCGGGAATACCCATAAAGTTGGGAAGCCCTGCGCCCGAGCCGATAAATACAGCCTCGTAGCCCATATCGAACAGCTCGTCTACCGTAAGAGTTTTACCTATTACCACGTTAGTCATAAGGGTGACGCCCATTTTCTCGAGATTGTCTACTTCCTTTTTAACTATATCCTTCGGCAGACGGAACTCGGGAATACCGTAAACAAGCACGCCGCCTGCGGTGTGAAGAGCCTCAAAAACGGTGACGTCGTAGCCCGCCTTAGCAAGGTCGCCAGCACAAGTAAGTCCCGAGGGACCCGAGCCGACAACGGCTACCTTCCTGCCGTTTTTAGGCGCGGTTTCGGGGACCTTGTCGCTGTGGGCGTTGTGCCAATCCGCAACGAAGCGTTCAAGCCTGCCAATGCCGACGGGCTCGCCCTTGATGCCTCTGACGCATTTAGCCTCGCACTGCGTTTCCTGGGGGCATACTCTGCCGCAAACCGCAGGAAGGCTGGAGGTCTGGCTAATTATCTCATAGGCTCCCTCGAAATCCCCCTCCTTCACCTTGGAAATGAACTCGGGTATACGGATATTTACGGGGCAGCCGCCTACGCAGGGCATATTCTTGCAGCTGAGGCAACGGAGCGCCTCGTCAATTGCAATCTCCTCGGTATAGCCTGTGGCTACCTCGTCGAAGTTGCGCGCTCTTACAAGAGGGTCCTGGGTGGGCATTGGATTTTTCTTTGGGTTCATATTAAGCTTTGCCATTTCACTTTACCTCCCCCTTGAAGAGATTACAGGTGCTTTCGTAGGCGTGGCGTTCGAAGTCGCGGTACATAGAGCCGCGGGACATCGCCTCGTCAAAGTCCACCTCGTAGCCGTTGAAGTCGGGTCCGTCAACGCAGGCAAACTTGGTTACCCTCTTGCCGTCAACGTTGAGAGTAAGGCGGCAGCCGCCGCACATTCCCGTGCCGTCTATCATAATGGGGTTCATTGATACGTCGCAGGGTATACCCGTGGGCTTGGTTGCCGCGACGACGAATTTCATCATAATGAGAGGACCGATGGTAATAACCTTGTCAAAGCGCTTGCCGCGGGAGAACATCTCGTTCAGGGGAACGCAGACGTTGCCCTCTCTGCCGTAGGAGCCGTCGTCGGTCATAACGTAAAGCTCGTCGGAGACTGCGCGGAACTCGTCCTCGAGGATAAGTAAGTCCTTATTTCTGAAGCCGATAACCGAGGTAACCTTGCAGCCAAGCTCGTGAAGCCTCTCGGCTATGGGCAGGGCTATGGCGCAGCCTACGCCGCCGCCGACAATGCAGACCTCACGAAGCCCTTCAAGCTCTGTGGGCAAGCCGAGTGGGCCTACGAAATCGGGAATACAGTCGCCTTCGTTTTTATGATTAAGCGCCTCGGTGGTGGCGCCTACTACCTGGAAAATAATCTTTACCGTGCCGCGCTCTCTGTCATAGCCTGCGACGGTAAGAGGAATTCGCTCTCCGTCCTCTGTGGCGCGGAGAATGATAAACTGACCTGCCTCGGCTTTGCGAGCCACGAGGGGCGCTTCAATCTCCATCATAGTGACGGTGGGGTTAAGTATTTTTTTGGTTACTATCTTATACATAGATACCTCCAATAGGTGTCAAAACAAATAATGTAATAAATATATTAGCATGTTTCGCGCAAAAAAGCAATAGCTTTTCGCGGATTTGTGAGGCCCTCGGCGAAAAAGTAACCGAAAAGTTACATTGTTTCCTCATATTTCCTGCCATCGAGCCGTTTTTTTAATTTTTAGCCGCTTTTTAATTTTTAGCCGCTTTTTTAAATTCCATAGGTCCGAGTCCGGACTCTATGCGAAACAGTCTTGCAAAATTTCTGGGGTCAAGCTTCATTTCGCTCTCCTTTCTTTTTTACCTTTTAATTATACACCCGTGGGGTGGGGTTGTCAATAAACTTATTAGCTGCTTATGCGAATAATAAGGGCGCACTCGGGAAAAATATAGGTAATAACAGGAAAGGAAGTTGTACTATGAAAAGAAAAATATCAAAGGCTCTGGCGCTGAGCCTTGTGGCGCTTACTCTCGCCTTAACGCTTTGCGGCGTTATGGCATCGGCAGCCTTCGGCTCGGGGGTTCGGGCTGTGGCGACCGAGGTGAGTATGATTAAAACGGGGCTTCTCGGTAAGAGGCTCGCCTTCTCCGACGCGGACTTCAAGTCTGCGCTGTGTCTTGCTGACTTCGACAGCATTACCGTGACGAAAATTCCCTCTTCGACAGAGGGTACTCTCTTGCTTTCGGGACGGAGGGTCGGCGAGGGTAAAATAATCAAGCGAAAGAGCCTCGGCGCCCTTAGCTTTATTCCCGCGACGGAGAGCGTTACGGAGTGCCGCTTCTCCTTCACCGTTGACGGCGGCTCAGGTGAGGAGATAGAGTGTATACTCAAGTTTATCGACAAGGTAAATTACGCGCCAAAGGCGGAGGGTGACACCTCGGCTGCGGCATTGAAAACCCAGGAGAATATCACCCTTCACGGCAGAATGTACGGCACCGACCCCGAGGGTGACGGGCTGTACTTTATGGTTGTCGCGTACCCCGAATACGGCGTTTTGACCGTGACGGACGATGCCGAGGGGCGTTACTGCTACTCACCGGGTGAGGGCTTCACGGGAACGGACGAGTTCACCTACGTTGTCAGGGACGAGTACGGCAACTATTCCCACCCCGAGACAGTAAGCATTAAGGTCACGGACAGAATGTGCGATACTGTCTACCGCGATATGGAGGACAGAGCGGAATACAATGCTGCCGTGACTATGACGGCAATGAGCGTTATGGGCGGCAGGATAATCGGTGACGGAAGCTACTTTATGCCCGACGATACGGTGAGTCGCGCGGAGTTCGTGGCTATGGCAATGAAGTCGGCAGGCATACGCGCGGACAGCACACTCGTATCGACTTATTTCGACGATGACGAAGATATCCCCGAGGGGTTAAAGTGCTATATTGCAACAGCCCAAAGGACGGGAATAATTAACGGCGACTTCAAGGACGGAAAGCTGATTTTCTCCCCTAACGAGGAGATAACTAAGTATGAGGCGGCGAAGATTATGGCTACTATACTCGGCGCTGACGGCGAGGGCGAGGAGACGGTTTATGCAACCGACGAGTCGGTTCCCGTATGGGCGAGAGCCTGCGTTTCGGCAATGTGTATGCTTGGAATTTTCGAGGGCGAGGAGGGGTTAAATCCCACGGGCTCTGTAACACGGGCTGATGCCGCGAGCTATCTGTATAAAATGCTTGACGTTGTATAATTTAAAAAGGCAAGGTTTTTTGACCTTGCCTTTTGATGTTTCTGCTTAGATTTATGTCATATATTTTGAGTTTTGTGTGTTTTTAATCCGCGTTTTAGGTCGGTGCGTTTCGCTTTGTTTTTTTAGCGGTAGGCAGGAGATTTTATTCGAGGCTTGAGAGGCGCTTTATTTGCTTTGCAAGCTCCGTGGGAAGGTCGGAGGGGGTTACTCCGAAGTCGGAAAGAGACTCGCTGAGCTTATCCGCCGCCTTGCCGTGAAGGTATGCCGCGAGGGCTGCCGCGGCGATGGGGGAGCTTATCTGCGCCGAGAGAGATGCGGTAAGTCCTGCAAGGACGTCACCCGAGCCGCCCTTGGCTAAGGCGGTGGAGCCGCTTGAGTTGATATAGGTTACATCTCCGTCGGTAATTACGGTGCCTGCGCCCTTAAGGAGAAGGGTTACCCGTTGCTCTCTTGCGAAGTTCTCGGCACAGCGGAGCCTGTGGGAGTTGATATACTCAACGCTGAGCCCCGACAGACGGGAAAACTCCTTCGGGTGGGGTGTAAGCACCACCGCCCTCCTCGCGCTTTTGAGGTCGCTTAAATCGCCGTATTCGGCTATGGAGTTTATAGCATCGGCATCAAGGATAAGAGCGCCGCCTTCGGTGGAAAGTAGGGCTTTAACCAGGGTATAAAGCTCGTAGGACTTATGGGAGCCCGAGCCTACGAGGGTGGCGGTGTATTTCTGCGATAGGGCGCAAATATGCTCGAGGGGGTCTTTGTCGGCAGGTATATTCTCGTATATTGCCTCGGGGAATTTGAGGCGAAGCTCCTCGGTGAGAGTATTGCCTTGGCATAGGGTGCTTGCGCTTTTAGGAATAGCGGAAGAAAAGTCAAGGTGGGCGGTGATGCCTACGCCCGAGCGAAGTGATGCCTCGAGGGCGAGGTGGGCGGCTCCTCTGTATTTCGGCGAGCCCGTTACGTGGAGCACCTTGCCGAAGCTGCCCTTGTTGGCGGTATTTTCTCTTTTAGGAAGAAAAGATAGGGCAGACTTATCGTCGAGCGAGGTGTAGGTGAGCTTGGTCGCGGCGAGAAGGTCGGACCTCGAAAGACCGAGAGAGGAGATTACAAGCTCTCCCATAAGCTCTCTTGCAGGATAGGAGAGGTGGGCGGGCTTCGGCAGACAGAGGGCTACGGTAATGTCGGCGCGGACACTGCTCACGTCACATTCGCCAAGGTCGCCGTCTACGCCCAGGGGAAGGTCAACGGCAACTACTCGGGCAGGGCTTTCGTTTATGCTGCAGGCGAGGTCGCGGAGGGTGTCTTTAAGCTCACCCGAGTAGCCCGTACCAAATATAGCATCGACTATAATATCAGCTCTATTCAAAAGCTCCGCGGAGGGTGCGCCGCGCAGTACGGAAATATTTTCCCTCTCACATTCCGAGAGGTAGTACTGCCCTGCCTCGCTGCGCTGACCTCCGTCGAAAACGTCATACACTGCGACCTCGTGGCTCGGGTGAAGGGAGAGTGCTGCGGCATAACCGTCGCCGCCGTTGTTGCCCTTGCCTGCGAGGATAAGGACCCGTCCGCTAGGGATGAGTGCGCGTACCGCTTCGGCTACCGCCTCGCCTGCTCTGCCCATAAGGGTACGGGTGGAGATGCCGAGGGTGCGCTCTGCGTAGGTGTCTATTTCATTTATACTACGGGAGGTTGCGATAAACATAGATTTCTTCCCTTTTAATTGTTAATATTTTACATTTCTCGGTGAAATAAACGGGGTAAGGGTCATATTTTAATAAAAAATCCATTTACAAACGGATAATTTTCTGCTATAATATAGTTAGAAATTCCCCGAAAGGAGATACTAAAATGGCTAAAAAGCTTATAATCACTATTGCGCGTCAGTACGGAAGCGGCGGAAGAGAGATAGGAGAGGCGGTTGCAAAGAAGCTGGGTATTCCTCTCTACGACAAGGAAATAATAACCGAGGCGGCATCTAAGGGTGACCTTAACCTCCAGGTTATTAAAAACAGCGAGGAAACTGCTGCGAACAGCCTTCTTTATACTCTGGCTATGGGCTCTAACTATGCAGGTACTACTATGCACTTCGGATATAAGATGCCTCTCAACGACAAGCTCTTCATTCTCCAATCGGATATTATAAAGTCCTATGCCGAACAGGGCAGCTGCGTTATCATCGGAAGATGCTCGGACTACGTACTCAGAGACGAGGAAAACCTGCTCAGACTGTTCATATACAGCGACCTTGACCACCGTCAGGCGAGAGTTGCTTCCCGTCACCCCGAGATAAAGAAGTCTCAAATCGTGGACGTTATCAACAAGACGGATAAGAGACGCTCCACCTACTACAACTTCTACACAGGTAATAAGTGGGGTAAATACGATAACTACGATATGGCGATAAACTCCTCTACTCTCGGTATTGAGGGAACGGCGGAGCTTATATGCGCCTTCGCAAGGCAGCTGATGGAATAAGCTTGATATTTTACTATGGCGTGCATTTCGATGCACGCCATTTTTATAGTTTTTTGGGAGATGTGAGTTGTTTTTAAGTTTTCAGCCCGTCTGCTTTAAGCCGCGCTGTGGGAGCGCTGAATGAGAGGCGCGAGCTTTTTAAAAGAGGTCTGTGCGGTGGGGCGGATTATTAAGTCCGTCTGCTTTAAGCCGCGCTGTGGGAGCACTGAAGGAGAGGCGCGAGCTTTTTTCAATGTTCTGTGCAGTGGGGCGGATTATTAAGCCCGACCGCTTTAAGCCGCGCTGTGGGAGCGCTGAAGTAGAGGCGCGAGCTTTTTATAAGAGGTCTGTGCGGTGGGGGTTATCCCTTGATAATTTTTACCTCGCCCTCCGAGGTTGAAAGAGACGAGGAATAAAGCTCGAAAAGGAGCTTAGCCATACTGTCAATATCGGAGATGGCGGCAGTTTCCGTAGAGGAGTGCATCGCAAGCTGAGGTATGCCGATATCCACGGAGGGTATAGATACGCGGGTGTCGGAGATAGAGCCGAGGGTTGAGCCGCAGAGCATATCTGCTCTCGAATAGAAGCTTTGGAGCTTCTCGCCGCATCTTTCTGCTATTACTCTTAAAATTCCGTCGGAGAAGGAGTCGGTGGTGTAGCTCTGGTTGGCGTTATATTTAACCGCAACGCCGCCGCCGAGGACGGGAGAGCCTACGCTGTCGGACAGCTCGGGGTGGTTCGGGTGCTTTCCGTGGGCTACGTCGCAGCTTACGAGGTAGGAATCCTTGAGCATAGTGTAATATTTGCCCTCGTCCCCCGCAATTTTCTTTAGGGTATCGTAAAGGAAGGTGGAGTTTGCGCCCTGCTTCGTCGATGAGCCGACCTCCTCGTTATCAAATACGGCGTATACCGAGACTCCGCTGGGAGAGTCGGCTGACGTGAGGAAGCCTTCAAGCGCCGCATAGGCGCAAGCGAGGTCGTCGATACGGGGCGAGAGTATAAGCTCGCCCTTGCTGCCTACTATTCTTCCGCGCTCTCTATTGTAGACGTAGAGGTCGTGGGATAGGATATCCTCCGCTCTGACCCCCAGAGTTTTGGCAATATCGGCAAGAATGGAGCTGCCGCCCGATATGCCTACGAGAGGAAGCATATCAACCGCAGGATTGAATTTGTAGCCGTCATTGACTCCGCGGTTCAGGTGAATGGCAACGCTGGGGATAACCCCGTAGTCGCGGTCAATATTTACAAGTCTGGTGGCTACGCCCTCCGAGGTGCGAAGGGTCACTCTGCCCGAGACGGAGAGGGGTCTGTCAAGCCAGGTATAAAGTATCATACCGCCGTATTTCTCGGTATTGAGCTTGACGTAGCTGCCGAGGGCTTGGGTCTCCTTAACCTTGAAGGCGGGGCTGTCGCTATGGGAGGCGGTTATCATAAAGCCGCCGTCGGAGCTGCCGCGGAAGGCTATAAGAGAGCTGCCGCCTCTGATAACAAAGTGGGGCTTACCGTCACAAAAGGCGGTAAGGTCATACTCGGATATCTCCGTGTAGCCCTCGGATATAAGACGGATTTTTGTATTCTCCACTGCGTGGTAGGCGTCGGGAGAGGAATTTATAAAGTCTATAAGCTTATCTTTACAGGACATATTTTTATACCTCACGGTGTTTTATAGTTATATTTTACAACTTTCTTAAAGAAAAGTCAATTGTGTGCTTGAAAAATGGGTAAAACTAGTGTAAAATAATAAGAGTGAATTTATGAAAGGATATTTTCTTTATGATAAATATAAGTGACCTCCCTGAAATATCGGACGTTATGAGATTTTTCGAGGAGATATCGGCTATACCTCGCGGCTCGGGAAATTGCTCGGGGATAGCGGATTATCTCGTAAGGTTCGCAAAGGACAGAGGACTTAAGTATATTCGGGACAAGGCGGAGAACGTAGTTATCTTCAAGGCGGCGGCAGAGGGATATGAGAGCCGCCCGACGGTTATACTCCAGGGTCATACGGATATGGTGCCTGCTGTTGCCGAGGGCGCGGTACACGATTTTGAAAAGGACGCGCTGAAGCTTTACCGCGAGGGAGAGTTTCTACGCGCTGAGGGTACCACCCTTGGCGCAGACGACGGAATAGCCGTAGTTTACGCGCTGGCTCTTCTCGACTCCCAGGATATTCCCCACCCTGCTATCGAGGCGGTGTTCACCGCAGACGAGGAGATAGGACTGCTTGGGGCTGAGGCTCTGGATGCATCGGCTCTTCAGGGAAAGCTGATGATAAATCTCGACTCGGGCTCAGAGGGCGTTTTCACCGTCGGGTGCGCCGGCGGATTGAGAGCTGACGCTATACTCCCCATAGAACGGGAGGCGGCAGAGGGAAATTCCTATCAGTTGAAGCTTTTCGGACTGCAGGGCGGTCATAGCGGAGTCGAAATACACAAGTGCCGCGAGAATTCAATTAAGCTTATGCGCGAGCTGCTCTCGGATATAGGCGGAACGAGGCTCGTTTCTCTCTCGGGCGGTAACGCAGACAATGCTATACCGAGGGAATGTACGGCGAAATTCCTTTGCTCCGCGAGTGCGGAGGACATAAGAGCTGTGTGCGAGAGCTTTACGGAAAGATACAGACTTACCGAGGGGGATATCGGATACGAGCTGACGGAGGCAAGCTTTGATGATGTGCCTATGAGTGCTGCGTCATGTGAGCGCGTGCTTCGCCTTATTGAGAGCGAGCCTACGGGTGTTATCGCAATGAGCGAGGATATCAAAGGGCTTGTTGAGACCTCGCTGAATATGGGTATCGTTTCTACCGAGCCCGATGAGCTTACTCTTACCTTCTCCCTTCGCTCCTCAAAGGGGGCGGCGAAGACAAAGCTGCTTGAAAGAATAACAAAAATTGCCGAGGAGATAGGCTGCAGGGTTACCTCGCACGGAGATTACCCCGGCTGGGAATATAAGAAGGACTCCTACTTAAGAGAAAAAATGTGCGAGGTGTGGAAGGCGCAGTTCGGGCGCGACCCAAAGGTCGTGGCTATTCACGCAGGACTTGAGTGCGGTATATTCTCGGGCAAGATAGAGGGGCTTGACTGTGTTTCCACGGGACCTTATCACTTTGACATTCACACTCCCGAGGAGCATCTTTCCCTTCCCTCGATGGCGAGAGTGTGGGAATATTTAAAGCGGCTGCTGGCAAATATTTAATGCGCCTTTTGGCAAATATTTAATGCGGATATTAATTTAAGGAGATAAAAATGAATAAGAAAAGATTACAGAAATACGCAAACCTTATAGCGAGGGTTGGCGCAAACGTGCAGAAGGGTCAGGAGGTTATGATTTACGCCGAGCTTGACCAGCCCGAGTTCGTAAAGACGGTTGTGGACGAGTGCTACAAGGCGGGAGCTGCAAAGGTTTCGGTTGATTGGTCCTACCAGCCCCTTACAAAGTCCCACGTGCGCTACTGCTCGAAGAAGGTTCTCTCTACTCTCGACAAGTGGCAGATTGAAAAGTGGGAGCATCAGGCAGAGGTTCTGCCCTGTAAAATCTATCTGATTTCCGAGGACCCCGACGGACTTGCGGGTATCAATCAGAAAAAGCACGCCGAGACGATGGCGGCTCGCTCCAAGATAATCAAGCCTATAAGAAACAGAATGGAGAATAAATATCAGTGGTGCATCGCTGCCGTTCCCGGTAAGGAATGGGCAAAGAAGGTGTTCCCCGGCGAGAGAGTCGGCGCGGCTGTGGAAAAGCTGTGGGAGGCTATACTCACAACCTCCAGAGTTGACGATGACCCTATCGCTGCGTGGGCGGCGCATAACGCGGACCTTGCGAAAAGATGCGAGTACCTTAATTCTCTCGGCATAAAGGAGCTTAAGTACAAGGCGGCAAACGGTACTGACTTCAGAGTTGGACTTCTGCCTAACGCCGTATTTATGGCAGGCGGCGAGACTACTCTCGGCAGAGGCGTTTACTTCAACCCCAATATTCCTACGGAGGAGGCGTTCACCTCTCCGAGGCGCGGAGATGCTGACGGAATAGTTTATTCCTCCAAGCCTCTTTCGGTTGACGGACAGCTTGTGGATAACTTCTGGATGAGGTTCGAGGGCGGTAAGGTTGTTGAGGCAGGCGCTGAGTACGGTGAGGAGACCTTGAAGGAGCTTTTGGCTATGGACGAGGGTGCGTCCTACCTTGGCGAGGTTGCTCTCGTTCCCTATTCCTCTCCTATCAGAGAGTCGGGACTTCTCTTCTACAACACTCTCTTCGATGAGAATGCGGCGTGCCACCTTGCTATCGGCAGAGGCTTTACCAACACTCTCGTTGACTATGAGAAGTACACCGAGGAGGAGGCTCACAAAATGGGCATTAACGACTCCATAATCCACGAGGACTTTATGATTGGAACCAAGGATTTGTCTATCACCGCCGTTTGCGAGGGCGGCCGCGAGGTCGCAATCTTCCGCGACGGAGAATGGGCATTCTGATAAGATTTTAGAGAAAAACAGAAGCGCAAGCGATATTTTCGCTTGCGCTTTTTGTTGTGTGAGTTTAATGAGTTATATGCTTCTGCCACGGTTTATTTCCTTGTATTGGCTAAAATTATGGACTCGGCGCACATAACGCCGTCACGGGCTGAGGAGACTATGCCGCCTGAGTAGCCTGCGCCCTCGCCTATGGGGTAAAGTCCCTTTATGCCGACTGCCTCGAAGGTGTCGGTTCTGAGGGTGCGGACGGGCGAGGTGGTTCGGGTCTCGGGGCCCGTCATGGGAGCGTCGGGGTGGTAGAAGCCCGGAAGCCAGGCTTCAAAATCGTCAATAGCGGCACGAAGGGAGCTTGTGACGTATTCGGGCAAATACTCGTCGGCTCGCATATTCACCGTGCCGAGAGGATAGGAGGGGGTAACCGAGGGGACGGCTGAGCTTACGCGGTCAAAGCAGAAGTCGAGCATTCTCTGGGAGGGTGCTTTATAGGTGCCTGAGGTCAGGGCGAAGGCTCTGCGCTCTATGGCGCGCTGAAGCTCTACTCCTGCAAGGGGGTCGTCACTTGGGAAATCCTCGGGGGTGACGGAGACTAAAATAGCGGAGTTTGAGTTCTCTGAGTCTCTTGCGTATTCGCTCATACCGTTGGTAACTATACCGCCTCGCTCTCCTGCGGCGGCGACTACGGTACCGCCCGGGCACATACAGAAGCTGTAAACGCTGCGCCC